>JAADJE010000119.1:2779-23244 GCA_013150915.1 Gammaproteobacteria bacterium | reverse complement strand
TCGCCGAAGGTGTTGAAAACACCGAAACGCTTGAGCTGCTGAAAACCATGGGCTGCGATATCATCCAGGGCTACCTGTTGACCGCACCACGACCCCTTGATGAAATCGAGCGCTGGCTTGAAGCGTATGAGCCTGGTTCAATCAGGAATGATTACCCACATCTACGCAAAGTCCCTGTAACTTGATCATGCACCTGGCAAAAAAAGCAATGAACTGACGACTAAGACTTACACTAAACTTACAACTTATCGTTGAGACCAGCATTCCCTGGTGCCTCAACGATTAGACGTTTCGTACAGATTCTGGTAAGTCAGTACTTCACAGTGCGGCCTCCGTGCTTCACCTTCTGTGCCTATTTCTCGAAAAGAAATCACACCTTGACTACAATCCCCCAAATCCAGAAAGTTCCCGAGACCAGGATCCTGATTTCCGACATATAATGTGTAGCCACCTTCGCGATCCATTTTCATTTGCCTGGAATTCAGATGAACAGCCTCTCTATTTTTTATATCCAAACCCTGCATCCAGTTATTGTTCAGACAAAAAGCAAAGTAACGATTTTTCGAAGGGCGGTAGTGGATTCTCATAACCTGACTTTCTTTTATATCAAACATGCATACCAGGTAGTGGAAGGTCGAAATTCCTATTCTGGCTAGAGACGTCTTTATTCCTCTAAACAACAAGGCCACTTCTTCGCTGGTAACAAATTTGTTTCTGGGGAGCTTATCGCCCAGGCGCATTTGCATATACTTCATTCCAAACAACATACGTAATCGCCAGCGAAGGAACTTACTCGTAACCTCATACCTGGCTGATATCTTCTTTTTGCCAGACAAAGCCTGAGCCATTAATCCGCTACGCTCAATAACAGGCAATGGAAGATCCTGGCTATGCTTTCTGTCATAGAAATACTGCCTTACCATCACCTGAGTCATCCCTGAATAAGCACTGCTATCAATTTTATCAGGGCCGCTCAGGCCATCACCCAGCAATGCCGAAACAGGATATTCACTATGCCTGGAAGTATCGTTAAAGAATTCCAGACTGCTTTGTCGATCTGCAGAGTGCAAGCTGATTACTGTGCAGAATGCACAGCTCGGCATCACAATTACCCGGTAGTTATAGCCTCGCTCAATGTTGATAAAGCCAATACTGTACAGTGTATCCGGCGACTCCAGAAACCCTTTCCTGCGACCACCATCGAGAAGATCCACCATACCAGGCACACCTTCCCAACAAGCCTCCCGACCAAGATCATAAGCTACCTGGATGTGGGTGCTAACGGCCTTAATAGCATTTGCAGCATTTCTTACTGGTTGAATCATTCGCCTCATTGCTGCTCAGTCGATGACCAGGAGTCATCGATACGACCGGGACCTGTTGGCGGCATATTCTCTGCCAGGCATTCATCGAGACATTGTTTGAGTTGTGCGGCAAGCTCATGAATGCCCGGTGCTCGAACCATGCTAAAATGATTACCGTCTACCACATGGTTGATCACTTCCCCACTCGTGTACTCAGCCCAATCAGTCGCCTCGCGCTTCGCCAGTCCATCACGTGCCCACCAAACGTGTAATGGGGCGTTAATTTTTCCGGGATTATGCTGCTTTAATAGCCTGATGTGATAATCAACCAGAGCTGCCTGATCATGCAGCATCTCCGGGGGTACATTGGCTGGCAAAGCATTCTCTTTTTGTCCCCACTCTATCAGATAACGCAAACGATTCCCTTCTGCCTGCTCCTTCAATCCTTTGATCAATTGTTCCTTACGATCCGGTTTCAGCCCTGAAACCATCTTTATGAGACTACCACCGAATGCCATACTGATATCGGGCAAGTCACCATCAACCAATACTGAAGCATCGATAGGGGGATAACGACAATCCCACAACCCGGCAAAGTTAACCTGCTCACCCTGCTTTTCAAGTTCCGCTGTAATAGCAAGTACCAGCCGTCCACCCATGGACCATCCCAGGAGGTGGTAAGGCCCCTGGGGCTGTGACTGTCTTATTATTTTTGTGTATTCACAAGCCATCGAATCAACACTCAAATGTTCCAGACAAATATCCCCCAGCGCACGCGACTGAATCCCAAATAGTGGTTGGTCACGCCCCAGAGTGGACAGCAGCCCATGATAGGCATAAACCTGTCCCCCTGAAGGGTGAATGCAAAACAATGGGGGTCGCGACCCCTCGGGCTGAATGGCTACGAGCTGGTGGTTTTCTACCATGGGCAGATCAAATGATTGCATGGGCGCTTCGGCCGCTGAATACCCGAACCGTTCGGATATTTTTCTTGCCGCATATCCTAGCGGTGTGGGAAGCTTTATTGTTTTCCACTTATCTGCAAGTTTCATATCGATCTTTGAGTGCTGCATAAAGTTTGGATCGCCAATCGGCAAAGATGCACGATGAAGACCATCTGTCATATTCCCGGACTCATATGGGTGAAGCATATCCGGACTAAAAGGCAATTCCAGAAAACTCGATAGCTTACGCAGGATTTTCTCTGGATCCCTGACCAGATCTTCATAGAGTACTGTAATACAACGATCAGGATTTATAGTGGACAAAAGATTGCAGATATTACGATTACACTTTGTCCAGACTTCCTCAGCAAGTATATATGGGTCGGCGCACTCTATACCCACAACCTTGTCTATTCTGTTTTTTACAAATGAATCAATCACTGAGTAGGGGTGACGTATCAGGTGAATATACTTCGCATGTTTAAACATGACTTCAGCTCTAGCCAACACGGCTGGATCAACCGCATAGGAAGGAGATTTGTCGATGATCTGGCGGCGACCTGCTTGTGATTGCAACAAGTCATAGACTTCACTGATCTCCACATTTCTTTCAGACAAACTCTTCACATAGCGGCTGGCCATATTCGCAGGCAGATTCAACAATTCCATAAAGGCCCGCTCCAATCCTTCGCCCAGGTAGGTACCGTGTAAAGCTTCGCTTCGCTCCTGCATATTTGAAAAAGGCAATAGATGTAACTCAGGCGGGCAAAATAAATCACTGTGTGAGGAAAGCATAACCCGCAATAAAGTAGAACCGGCCCGGGGGCTGGACAACAGAAAACAGGGGCTGGCCTCACTACATGGTTTGGACGAAAGATTTACTCTGGGCTCACCATTTACCAGCGTAGACCAGCGGTCAATATTCTGACCCATACTTTCTGTCATGTTATTTGTCTGAACACCACCGTTATTTTCTTTAATAACACGTTTTTTTACTTCGTAATCTTCATTCAACAGGCCGGCCAGATATATGGCCATATCATCAATGGCGGGGTATTCCTGAAACTCGGTGGGATAAAGCGCGACACCAAGATCATCATTAATCTTGTTGATGACTTCGATAAAGCGAATCGAATCCATGCCAATTTCGACGAGATTCTGATGACCTTGTGTCTGCTCCTTATCTCGACCGAGAACATACGATACTTGCTCACGCAAATAGTTAACCAACCACGCACGTTGTTGCATTTCCGGGATCTTCTTATACTCATCCAGAGGGATGTTGCCCGGGCCATCATCGGAAAACTGTCTAACCACCTCATCATTTTCTATAAGCCCAGCGAAAAGCGGTTGCAATTTATCAAATCCGATATGGCTGGAATACCGCTGCCAGTCCATATCCAGTACTGCGACATTATAAACTGAAGCAAACAACAGCTTGCTCAATATCGATAACGACTGGTGTGAGGATAAAGCTGTAATGCCGTGTGCGGTCAGGCGAGCCTGCTCGGAATCCGTCAGCCTGGATGCCATTCCTGCATCTGACCATGGCCCCCAGTTGACCGATAAAGCTGGCAATCCATGACTACGCCTCCACATTGCCATGCCGTCCATACTCGCATTCGCCGCTGAATAAGCAGCCTGCCCTGGTGACCCAAGCAATGCACCTGCCGATGAAAACAGTACGAAAAAATCCAGTGTGAGTTGCGCGGTAAGCCTGTTCAACACCCAGGCACCACCAATTTTTGGAATCAGAACCTTGCGTATACGCGGCCAGTCGAGCTGGCCAATTGCTGCATCGTCAAGTACGCCGGCAACATGAAACACGCCTTTCAGTCTCGGCATTTCCTGCTCTATCCAGGCGAATATGGAGGACATACCGGAGTAATCGGTCGCATCGACCCTGAAATAATGAATACGACATCCAGATTCGACTAACTCTTCCAGTAATTTATTCTTTTCTGCAGAGAGCTCACTTCTGCCGGTAACTACAAGGTAACGTGCGCCATGCTCAAACAACCATTTGCATAATATTCCACCGATTCCCCCCATACCACCGACCAGGAGGTAAGTGCTATCTCCGGACAGAGAAGCATTCGATTCTACAATGCCAGAAAACTTGCTCAGCCTGGCTACATAACGGATGCCATCTCGATAAGCAATCTCATCGCCTGTTATATCAGAAGCAAATATTTCATCAGCCAGAAAAATAGCTTCTTTCGCACCTGGAACCCGGCCAAGGTCTATCAGCCCGCCCCACCAGGCAGGGTACTCACGCGCCAGCACACGGCCCAGGCCCCAAATCCCGGCTGAGGATATCTGCGTCTCTTCCACATCGTCCTTTACCGCCTGCGCACTGCGAGTAACAATCCAGATTCGGAATGCGGCATGCAAACATTTTCGTTTCAGTGTTTGTAACAAATTTATAGCGCTTGCGAGGCCGTATTGCTGCTGATCAAGAAATTCATCAGCCGAATTGATTACCTTGGTATCTGATAGCAAACTCCATTGGTGCACTACACCACGCAAAGGCAGACAATTTTGAAAAACAACTTCCATTAATTTTTCAAAGTCTGTACGCAACGCAGGATTCAGTTCATACCAGCCTTCACCACGTTTCCGGAAGCTACTCGCAGGGGTAATCCGTATACAGGTTTCACCTTTCTGCTGTAGGCAGGGTATTAAGTCAGTTTGTACCGGATCGCCAGCGTCAAAAAGAAGCCAAATGCCTGGTTCAGCTATTTGCTCTTCCCCGTGAAACAGGGATTGCTGTACCCAGCTATACTGATACAGAAGATTCTTATCCTGGCTGTCATTAACTTTATTCGCAGCATGCTGCTTTATCACAGATTTTTTCGACTCAAACCAGTAACGCTGCCGTTCGAACGGATACGTAGGTAACGGTACCCGATAACGGCTACCTTCCTCCACATAATCCTGTTCGAAACCCTGCCAATTTACGGACATTCCTTTAACATACAATCGACCAAGGGTGGTTAATACAGGCTTCCATGAAGCGTCTGTCTCAATACTCACACACAATGCGTAGCCTTCTGTAGACAAATGCTGCACACCATTTTCAAACTGCGCCGGTGAACGTAGCTGGTCCAGCCAGTAATCAACCTTGCCATCCTGCTTCGTCCACCAGTCACCACGACGCGCACCAACCACAGCGATCTGTGCCGGCTTAAATTCTATTTCTTCAAGTCGCTCACGGTAAGATGCCAATATAGATTCCACATTACCAGCAGACGATAGAGCATCCATCATACGCGCACGCTCTGTAACCAGAATCAGGCCTTCTTCCAGGCTGAACACACCCGCAAGGCAAGCAACAACATACTCACCCACATCAGCACCCAATAAGGCATCTGGTTTCACTCCCCAGGATATCCAAAGCTTCGCCAATGCATACTGCACCGAAAATATCGCCATTTGTTCCAGCCATTTCTCATCCGGTGACAATTTCTCTGTTCCACCCGGTGAGAGAATGTCCAACAAAAGCTGCCCTCCCAGCCGTGGATTCAGTATCTTCGAGCAGCGAACCAATGTCCTTCGGAATTCCGCCTGGCTCTCATATAATTCGCGAACTCCTTCCTTACACAAGGATATCTGTCCAGAAAATAAAAATGCCACTTTTTGTCGCTCTGCCGATTCGATATTACATTTCCATGCAATCCTCGAGGGTTCGCCAGAGGTAACATTTCTTAATTGCGTGATCAACTCCTGCAATGTCAACGATAGAACGGCAAGTCGATGTGGAAAGATTCGCCTGCCTGTGTTAGCGCTGTAACATACCTGAGCCAATGGCAGTTCCGGATGCAATTCAAGATAGTCAGCAAAGCGTTCTGCCAAAGTTAATAAGGCCGTTTCCGTCTGTGCGCATAGAGTCAATAGTTGAATCGGCCGCTCGTGTTCTGAAATCTTCTCCATCCGTTCAGGCGCTTCTTCAAGCACGATATGAGCATTGGCGCCGCCAAAACCGAATGCACTTAAACCTGCATAGCGGTGACGATTACTTCGCTTCCATGATGTGCGTTTTAACGGTATTTCCAGGGGCATTTTCTTGATGGGAATATGTGGATTGACTTGTTTAACGTGTAGATGCGGTGGAATTTCTTCATTCTGCAGACTTAACACAATTTTTATCAGGCCAGCGATACCAGCTGCCGCTTCCAGATGACCAATATTGGTTTTTACTGAACCAACCAGACAGGGTTGCTCTCTACTGCGCCCTTCTCCAAGCACTTCTGCCAACGCCCCCATTTCAATAGGGTCGCCCAGTCCGGTACCCGTACCGTGTGCTTCAATATAGCCAACATCTGCAGCCGTCACGTTGGCATTATGCAATGCAGAACGTATGACCGACTGTTGCGCCGGGCCATTGGGTGCGGTAATACCGTTGCTGAGGCCATCCTGGCTGGTTGCAGAACCACGAATCACCGCCAACACCTGGTCATTGTCCTTAAGAGCATCTCTTAATCGCTTCAACATGATGATGCCTGCACCCTCACCACGCACATAACCGTCAGCAGAAGCATCGAATGTCTTGCAGCGACCATCTGGCGCCAGCATGCGTGCCTGAGAAAAGGTTATGCTCGTTTGTGGTGTCAGGATCAGGTTTGTGGCACCTGCCAGACACATTGTGGTTTCGTAAGTTCGCAGACTTTGACATGCCAGGTGTATTGCATACAACGACGATGAACAGGCGGTATCCACCACGAAACTGGGGCCGCGGAAATCATACTGATAGGAGATGCGGTTTGCCGCCAGGCAACGTGCATTGCCCGTTCCGGAATAAGCGCTGATCGTAGTCGGCAAGTCAAACTGCATACCAAGATAATCATTACTGCTCATACCGATAAATACCCCGGTATCACTTCCGGCAACAGATTCTGATGCGTATCCAGCTGTTTCCAGCGCTTCCCAGCTAATTTCAAGCAACAATCGGTGTTGCGGATCCATTCTTTCTGCTTCACCGGGTGTAATATGAAAAAATCCCGGGCTGAACTGGTCGACATGATCGATAAAACCACCCCATCGGCTATACATTTTTCCGGGTGTCGAGGGGTTCTTGTCGTAGTAGGCATCTATATCCCAGCGATCACCGGGTATCTCGGATATTGCATCTATACCTTGCCTCAGCAACTCCCAAAACTCAGATGGGTCATTGGCTTTTGGAAAACGGCAAGCCATACCAATAATGGCTATCGCCTCAGTAGATGAGGCGGAATCATCAGCAAACTCTGAGCTGTCAGTGCTTGTCACCGGTTTTTTCAGACCGACCTTTATCAGCCGTTGCTCAAACAATGCCCGCTTCTCGGGCGACAGTTTCCGGATACGTTCATCGAGATTATCCATGGTAATGTCACTAGCCACCGTTAAGCTGACCGTGAGCTACCTCCATCATCAGGTAGACGTTCGACTTCTTCCAGCATTTCAAGCATAAGAGCCTGCGCGTCGCCATCGGAAGAATTCATCTTGATGTCATTTTTTTCAATGCCCAGCTTGCTTTCTATATAGGCGGCAAGCTCACCAATGGTTGGATAGTCGAACACAAGGGTCGCAGGAAGCACCTGCTTCAGGTCATTTTCAAGAATATTCCGTAGGCGGAGCGCCATCAAAGACTCAAATCCATAGTTTAACAGTGGCTCGCGTAGATCAATTGTCTGCACTTCCGAAAGCCCCAACACCTCGCCGACCTGTTGCCTGAGATAAGCCGCAACATCGTCGAACGTCTGGATGCCGGCAGGAAGACCCGAACGTGCATCCAGCCTGTCTAATTGTGTTGTAGATTGACTATCCTCATCATCGTATTTTCCATCAGAATCTGTTGCGCAAAAACCTTCCAGTAGATTTCCGAGTGGCGTTAACAAGCCACTATTCCTGAATAGATCCCAATCAAAACCGGCAACCACTGTTTGTGCTGGCGCCTGCACATCGGCCAACAACATACCCAGCGCCTGGCAGCCTTGCTCTGGCTTGAGGGGGCGCATGCCTGTTTCCGTGAAATGGCTACTGCTAAACTGATCGGTCATCCCGGTAGCCTCCCAGGGTCCCCAGTTAATACTCAACGCAGGCAGTCCATCCTGACATCTCATCGCAGCAAGACCGTCCATAAAAGCATTTGCACTGGAATAGTTTCCTTGTCCCGGTGTACCGATCAACGTACTTACCGAGGAGAATAAAACAAAGAAATCAAGATCCAGCGACAATGATTGTTCGTGTAACAGCCACGCTCCACTCACCTTCGACTCCATCACCGAAACGAGTGAGTGATAATTCAAATTATCAAGAAGTTGATCTGAAACGGTTCCAGCGGCGTGAACGATTCCGCAAATCGGTGGAGCTACGACGGCTAACTGTGCGAACAACGATTCAACCTGCTTTCGATCGCTAACATCTGCGGTTGGCAGATAAACTTTTGCGCCGAGTTTTTCAAGGGCTAACACATCATGGGTAGCACGGTATGACTTTGAAGTTTCACTCAGCTCACCCCAATCTTCACGCTCAGGCATCACTGTTCTTCCGACAAGCACCAGATGTCGAACACCTTGTTTGACCAACCAGTTTGCCACTGCGATACCTAACCCCCCAAGGCCACCGGTGATCAGGTAGCAACGGTCCGACCTGGCATGAAACAAGTCTTTTGTTCCCGACTCGGGACGGTAGCGAACCAAACGGCTTGAAAAACATTCTCCAAAACGAAAAGCCAGCTGACTTTCATTGTTACCTTGTAATAAAACATCCGTTAAAACTGTCTTATTAAGTGTCAACGATTCCTGACCCAAATCAATCCGTCCGCCCCACAGGTGGGAATATTCTTGTGCCATAACACCCGCGAGACCCCATAACGCAGTCTCGGCAGGGTCCACTGTTTCATCTGAGCCGATGGCATTAGCCCCCCTGCTGACCAGGCTGATTTTTATATCGAAAAAAGTGTCCCTTAAAGAGAGCACATGCCCCAGGGCGAGCAGGGATGAACAGCGATCCACTACAGTTGTACACGTAAACGGTTGAGCGCCGGCAATTGCACCAGGCTTCGTGAAGTCTGTCAGGTACAATAACCTGTGTGGCTCCAATGAGGATGATTTTAACTCTTCAAATAACCGTTTATAGTGCTCCTCATTTCCCGGACATAGGCGGTAATGAAAATTGTCTATTTTTGAGAAGTATTCACCCGGTGTTACAATCACACCAAATAATCCGCGCTCCTGTAGCGCTTCCGCTATGAAAAGGCCTGCGCCATTATCGGCAGTTAATATAATCCATGGCTCTTTAGTATTCATTGTACTGACATGATCAGCTGCGAGAGCAGTTACAGCAGTACGAATCCAGTCCAGCTTGTAAAAGTAATCTTCGATCCCTTCCCGGACAGCACAGGGTGCAACGCGGTCAAATCGCTGGAGCTGTAATCCTGAAAATTCGGCGACGAGTTCTCCTGTTTCATCCATAATTCGGATATCAGCGTAGATAGAATCTGTTTCGGGAGAGATAATGGGCCGGAACAACACGTGGCTCCATAATCGTTTCGGAGGAGCCTGAAATAAACAGAACTTCTCCACTCCAACTGGCAAATAAGCATTGTTGCGCAAGTTTTCAGGGAGAGCACCAGCACAAACCTGTAAGCAAGCATCCAGTAAGGCTGGATGGAAATAATAAGATCCAGCTTGTGCCAGCAAAGAATCGGGCAAATTGATTTCCCCCAGTGCTTCGTGGTCACCGCACCATATCCGCAAAATCTGTTGGAACGCCGGACCAAATATAAAACCTTTGCGGCTTAACAATTCCGTATGACGCCGTGCACTTAATAACTCACCACAGCGAAGAATGATGGAACTGACCGGTTCACCCATACTTTCCGCGATATAGACCGGGTCTTGTTGTGATATTTCACCCGTCACATGAACCGTATACTCACCTTCCGTAAATACTGCGCCTTGCGGAATACTGATAATTCTGAATGAGGCACCGTGACTGATTTCCCTCGTGAGAACCAAACGGACCAACCGCTCTCCCTGTTCGGGTAAAAACAGCGCCTCATGGAATTCCACAAGGCCCAGGTAACAGCGACCAACGCCATACTCTTCAACGGATGCCGCCATTGCCATCTCGATAAAGGCGGTTCCGGGAACAACGGCAGCCCCCTGAATCCGGTGCTCGCCCAGATAGGCAAGGCGATCAATACCTATTGAAACTTCGTAGATCGATTGTTTGTCTTTTTGTAGCTCTGTATCCCCTAACACCATGGCACGATTTGCACTCATCCGACGGCTCCCAGTCTTCTACCCAGTAATGGGTGCTTTGATATCATGCATGGAAGTTTTTTCTGTGACTGGGGCTTCTTTTGCTCCATCTCCCCTTCCCCTGCCCAGCAACGTACATATTCAAAGGGATAGGGAGGGAGCGGGATGCGTCTTAAGGTGTTCCCATGATTGATCGCTCTCCAGTTAACCGCCTGGCCTGAAACATAGTTGGTTGCCGCCTGTTCAATCAGCCCTCTACCCTGCATCGTCCCTCCATCATTGCTGACCTGGTGAACGTTAATGATATCCGCTTCTGCAACAACTCCATGAAATACTCCAGGGAAATAGAATCCTGATTGCTTACCTTTCAAACAGCATTGATTCAGAAGGTTCCACATTTCTTCTCGTGTCATAGTAATCAGCGCAATTCGATGCTTGTGGTGTGCATTTCCCACAGAGGCCGTCCAGCAGATATCTGCCAATGAATACTCCGGGTGTTTTTCAAGGTGCCTTCTATAGCGCCCAAGCAACTCCATCAACGCATCTTCAGAACGCGCCGAAACAGGTAGCAGGGACACGTTATTATTGGCAGATGGGACACTGGTTAGGTTCGGCTGTTCTTCGAGTATGAGATGCGCATTGATGCCACTGAGGCCAAAAGAGCTTATACCGGCACGTCTTGGTCCTTGCGACTTCCACGAAGACAAACTTGTATTTACAAAGAATGGCGATTTCTCAAAATTAATATGCGGGTTCGCTTTCTCGTAATGAAGCGATGCGGGGATTTTTTTATTCTGGAAAGCCAGCAATACTTTTATCAGGCCGGCAATTCCTGCAGCAGCTTCCAGATGCCCAATATTGGATTTTACTGAGCCAACAGCACAGTATTGGTTCTCCCTGGTATGCATTCTGAAAGCTTGGCTCAATCCTTCAATTTCTATCGGGTCTCCCAGGGCTGTACCTGTGCCATGACACTCAATATAGGTGATTGAATCAGCCGATATTTTCGCATCCTGAAGGGCATTACCGATTACCCTGGCCTGGGCTTTCGGGTTAGGGGCCATAATACCATTGGTGCGCCCATCATGATTAACCGCACTTCCCTTGACCAGACCATAAATAGTATCGTGATCATCAAGCGCAACGGATAAAGGCTTTAGAAGTACGGCCCCAACACCTTCTCCCGATGTAAATCCGTTCGCACGATGATCAAAAGATTTACATCGGCCGTCAGGCGAATGCGCCTTGAGTTTGCTTCCTGCAATAAAGTGCTCAGGAACCAATATCAAATTGACACCGCCCGCCAACGCAACAGAGCATTCTTTTCTTCGAAGGCTGTTACAAGCCGCGTGTACAGCTGATAACGCAGATGAGCACAATGTATCAATAAGTAAAGATGGTCCATGGAAATCCAGAAAATAGGATAATCGACTAGCCAGTGCGGCGTTCCAATTCCCTAATGCCGCGAGGTAATAATCTTCTGATTGCTTCGCAAGCTGATAACGTTTCGAGTAATGTGAGTTGGTACAGCCCGCAAATACACCCGTATCACTACCTGCTAGCGCGTTACCCGCATAACCTGCATGCTCCAGCGTCCTCCATGCGATTTCCAGGAACAAACGATGCTGCGGATCCATCAACTCGGCTTCTTTGGGTGATATTTTGAAAAACAAAGGGTCAAACTGGTCAATCCCTTCGATAAAACCGCCCCAACGGTTATACATCTTATGTGCTGCTTCCGGATCTTCATCATAGTATTCACGCCAGTCCCAACGCTCGGAAGGTATCTCATCAACGGCATCTATACCTTCTGATAACACCTTCCAGTACTCGTCCAGATCGTTTGCTCCGGGAAATCGGCAAGCCATACCTATAATTGCTATATCCTGACCGAATGATTTTTCTGTCTGACGTTTTACATTTTGGCTTTCAGCAATCTGCTGCCTGAGTCTGGCCCCATAGTCCATTGTCATCATACTCCGGAAGAATATTTCAGAATAAGACCGTTAGCCTCGCCCGCAGAAGCGGCTCTATCAACAAGCCCTCGGTAATCCAATGGCAATGCTTCATACAGACATAACAGGTCTTCAGGCGATAGGTTGTCTGTTGTGTCTTTACTCTGCTTTCGATCAATTTCTGAGATACTGCTTATAGAACCGCCCTCACCTGTATGAATATTCTCACCGAATTCATCTACCAGGTAACGACTTAGCGCTGCCACAGTAGGATATTCGAATAATAGGGTCGGACCGAGTGAAACACCCAGTGTTTGTTTCAGTGCACCTATAATTTCGACTCCAACCAATGAATCGACGCCAATTTCGGAAAAGTTCTGCTGCGGCTTGATTCTCTCAGCCGGGACACGTAACGACTGTGCAATCTGATCAACAACTTTGCCAAGAATCCACTGACGCGCCTGCTCTTCCCTACTATTACTCTCTGTCACTCCAGCCATAGATGCCTGTGAATATGTCGACTCTGTTTGCTTGACAGTCGGCGTTTTCTCAACCACAGATGAAACAACTTTATCTTCTGACTTACTAAGCTGCGCGCCGAACTCTTCAGCCAGGTATCGACTCAATGCAGCTACAGTAGGATATTCGAACAACAGCGTTGGACCTAGTTCTATACCCAGCTCTTGTTTCAACGAACCGATAATCTCAACGCCAATTAACGAATCAACACCAAGTTCTGAAAAGTTCTGCTGTCGTTGAATACGCTCAGTCGGCACGCGCAACGAATGTGCAATTTGCCCAATTATCTTATCCTGAAGCCATTGGTCGGTTGGATCATTATCCTTTCGAGACACCTCTTGCTCTGATTGACAATCTTCTTGAACAGGCTGTGTAACTGAATCTATTCCAGACATATCGGCTAACACATTGGTGCTTTTCGGCATCTGTGCAAAAAGTACCGCTTGATTGGACGCCACACCACCATCTGAATAAATACACTCCACTTTCTCGAAACCAAGCGCAAGTAACAGACTTTTCCATTTCTCGAAAGAAATTAATGCGTGCTGTGGACGCAACTCCAGATCAGTGAAACGCCACCAGCCCTCCGTTGACCCAAATATCAGATCGAGCAGTCGCTGACTTTCAAAGCTTTCCAACAGAATCAAAATTCCTTCAGGTGCCATCAGCTTCTGTATATTGCCTAATGTTTCCCGCAAGTCCTTTGTAGCATGTAATACATGCGCAGCAACGACGACATCGAATTCGCGCGCCTTGTAACCCTGTTCTTCCGGATCAACTTCTGCGTTGAGAATTCGATAATCTACAAAAGGATATTTTTCAAAACTATCGCGCGCCTTGTTCAGAAAGTAATTTGACAAGTCGGTAAATACGTACGTGGATTTATTTTTATCTAGCCCGGGGAGCAAGTAAGTCGTCGTTCCACCTGTGCCACCACCTACTTCCAGGATGTTGAGTTTTCGATTATTTGAAACGTTACGTGATATTTCCTCCATAGCGTTTCGTGCGACCCGGTTACAGAAAACTGAAAACGGTGACTTAGTATAGAACTCTCTGGAAATATCCAGCGAGCCGTCAGGGAAAAGCAATTGCAATGCATCACTGTCGCCTCGTAGCGATTCAGCCAGGCTGCTCGCACAACGAATGAACAACACCAGCTCTGCTCTATGAGCAGGATAGTCCTCCACCAATCGACGACCAATCGCCTCAGCATCTATATCAACCGGTGGCTCGATAACTTCCCATACAGACCCAAGATCCTGCAATATCCCGTCTTCGACCAACAACCCAAGTAAATGCACAAAATACCGTTCGTGTTTTGTTTCAACTCTTAATTCTTGCATGAGATCAGACGCTGTAAAACGATCTCCCACTAAAGGACGCCAACCTAGTAGCCTGAAGGCTCGAACCATGTAGGCAAGAGAAGCTTCTTTCAGTGGCACATCAACTGGAACCACAGACTCATTGTCAGAAACAGGTTTGTATTCACACTCAGATAATCTGTTGCGCAATGAGCGCATCATGCTTCCAAAGCCCCCATCAGCCGCACCGTTAGATATGGACTCCGGTTCAGAGAAGGCACTTGCCGGAAGTTTGTAGTCTTCATCAATGCCCGCTTCACTGATCTCGACACCACCACAAACCACCCGGGTTAATCCAGAGGTAAGCGACCAGTCAAGTCCTCTGATACCCTCGGCGTTGGTCATTGCATGCAATCCCTTTGCTTTTAGTGCCTTCTGATAAACGGCAGAGGATACGACGCCCGTTTCTCCCCACAGGCCCCAGTTCATTACAAGTGTCCTCAATTTGCGCCTGGAGTTCCGGTAATACGCAAACGAATCCTCGAAACCACAGGCTGCCACGTGGTTGCACTGCCCTGGCGGTGTCAACAAGGTAATCATCGATGAGCAGATAAGGAAAAACTCAGGTCGGTGGTCGCTTGTTACCTCATCCAGCACCCAACTGCCATATACCTTGGGATGTAAGACTTTAGAAAACTGATCCCTTTCCAATACCGGGATCAATCCATCGTGCAGAACTCCTGCTGAATGCACGACTCCGTGCAATCCACCCCAGCGGTTTACTGTTCTATCGACCAAGCTGCGCATAGCCGATTTATCGGTAACATCACATGCCTCGGTTATGACAACAGAACCGAGCGCTTCCAATGCACGAATCCCTTCAACCCGATCCGGGTGAAGATTTTCATCCAGTGGTGTCCGGTTAACAAGAACAAACCTTGCTCGCACTTTCCCGGCTATAAATCGTGCTATCTCGAGACCGATTCCACCTTGCCCGCCAGTTATCAGGTATACGCCATCATCACGCAAGGGAAGAGCGTCACTCCGTGCGTGAGTCCCATCTACCGGGATTAATGTGCTTACCAGGCGCTCTCCACCTCGGTATACCACCCAGGACTCGAAGTGTGTCACTGGAGATTCTGCAGCAATTTCATCGATTATCGTGTTCGCTAACTGCACAACGGAATAACCACGGGTTTCCAGATCTACGCCACTACACTGAATCCTCGAATATTCACGTGGCAATACTTTGCTAAACCCCCACATCGCTCCTTTATCAGGCTGTATATATTCTTGCGCACTGCCTTCTATAGCCTGGCCATAACTTGTTACCACAACAAATCGTACATCCTGTTTTGTTTGTGTCATCAAGCTTCGTGCGAGGAAAAACAGGCTATACACACCGTGGTCAAGATCGATTTTCAGTTGCTCAGTGCCATCTGTACATATTTTTGCCTCTCCGCATCTCCAAAGATGGATAACGCCAGATGGTAATAACCCCTTCCCTGAGAGATCGAATACCATTTTCCGGTAGTCTTCCTCTCTTGAGGGATTGATGAAACAGGTCGTATCGTCATATTTATAATGTTGTGCAGGTTCAACAACAATACATTCATCCCCCCTGCGTTGAAGCTGATACATCAATGCGGCACCAACCCCATAATCATCCATAAACAACAGCCACCTGCGTTTCTTCCATGGTACTGGCGCATTGATTGCCAGGGCCCTCCAGGATGGCTCGAAAAGCAGCTGCTGTGACTTTTTGTCAAGCTCAGGTGCTCTATCCTGCTTTGCCATTTCGACTTGTGGCAATTGCTTCAGGGATACACCTTCCATTACAACCAGAATATGACCTTTCTCATCTGATAAACGTATATTGGCACGCAGCAAGGGCTTATTCTCGAAAGAGGATTGTTCCTCCCTCTCCGTCTCCACATGACAATAGACCTTGTCACCCAATTCACGGAATATATGTACGCGGTTCATTGCGAAAGGAACATAAGTGGATGACATTCCCCGCTGAATGAATAACGCACCCATTACCTGCATGGCTCCATCCATAATGGAAGGGTGAAGAATATAGTTTTTGTCCCGCCGAGATGACGCTGGTAATTGGAGAAGCCCGATACATTCATGATCGTTCGTTTTCAACCACTGGATTGACCGGAAATAGGGCTGATAGTCTATTTCGAGTTGGTGATAGCACTGGTAGACCTGTTCCGGCCGCATTTCGTCATGACAACGCTGCACAATGGCTTGTATTTCCAGCATACCGGGGATCACTGAAAGAGCATTTCTGTGAACCTCTCCAGCCGCATGCAAAGTTTTACCGGCAGTTGACGACTGAATTGAATCACTCATGATTCTGAATTCCAGCTCAGAATCCTCGCTCCGCTCTCGCAGCGAAAGGGACACCGCTATTTCTTCGCCCTCATCTACTTCTAATGGCGATGCAATAGTAATATTGCGCAATTCCGCAGGCATTGAACCTGTGTGGAAACGAACTGCGGCGATCACCATTTCCAGGTATGCCACACCAGGCAAAAGAGGTTTTGAACGAACCCTGTGCTCTCTAATAATTATCTGATCGGTGCTGAAGTTTTTTCTAAAAATAGTCTCTTTGTCTGATTCTTTTACCGGGCATTCATCAATTAAAGGGTGATCGCCGAAACAGGACCCTGAGTTCTGCCCTGACGTTATCGCAGGAATTTTTTGTTTGTCACTCGCATGAACAATTTCTGGCTCATACCAGCATCTCTGGCGTTCGAATGGGTACGTTGGCAAAGGAACACGGTATCGACAACCTTCCTGTATATAACCCTGATCATAGGCAGACCAATCTATATCAACTCCGTGTATATATAATTGCGCCAAGCTCGATGTTAATATCTCCCATGCACCCTTACCAGGAATCTGTGAGGGAAGCTTGATACTTTGCGAAGAGATCCAGCCACGTGCCATGCCCAGCAATGTTGCATTCGGCCCGATTTCCACATAGATCTTATACGACTCATCCGATAGAAGGCGCATTCCTTTCTCAAACTGTACGGGTGAACGTATCTGTTCCAGCCAGTAATCTGTGCCCCCATCTCCATTGCTCCACCAAGCCCCATGGACATTACCTGCAATGGGTATTTGCGCTGGCTGGAAGTTTACTTTTTCCAGTACCTCACGATAAGAAACCAGCATTGGCTCCATTAAATATGAATGAAATGCATGAGAAACGGACAGTCGTTGATAGCGTATTCCACGTTGTTCCAGAATCGGGTACAACTGTTCAAGTTCATTTTTCAAGCCCGTTACTGTTACAAGCTCCGGGCCGTTATATGCCGCAATACCCAACTTCCCGCCCTGCTCCAGAAGCAATTCTTCTATCTGTTCATGATTCGCCATGACTGCAGCCATGCCGCCACCTGAAGGTAAAGAATTCATTAGGCGAGCACGCGCTGAAACCAGTGCGAGTCCTTCTTCCAGATTAAAAACGCCCGCAATACATGCTGCAACATACTCGCCCACGCTATGCCCCAGCATGGCATCCGGTTTTACCCCCCAGGACATCCATAACTTCGCGAGTGCATATTCCACGGCAAATAATGCTGGCTGCGTCAACCATGTCTCGTTCAACCGTGAATGCTCAACAGCCGATGGATACAGGTATTCCAGCAGACTTTTTCCCTCCAGATGTTGTTCCAGTAACGCCGAACACTCTTCCAGTGTCGCGCGAAATCCGGCCTGACTTTCATACAGCTCTCGCGCCATCCCTACATACTGCGACCCTTGTCCAGTAAATAAAAACACCACTTTGCCCCTGGAATTCGAATCCACTGAACTTTTCCATGTATTTTCAACTGGCTCACCAGACGCCACTCGCTTTAGCTTCAACGTTAGATCCTGTAACGTATCTGAGCACACTGCCAGACGGTGCGATAAAACTCGGCGCCCTACGTTAGCGCTATAGCATACCTGTGCCAGCGGTAACGTCGGATTTTGTTCAAGGTGCTTAGAAAAACGTTGTACCAGGGTGAGTAACGCAGTCTCGGTCTGTGCAGACAAGCTCAATAGTTGCCTCGTTCTCTCACATTCTGAATCGCGCTCTTCGCGCGGCGGGCTTTCTTCTATTATTATGTGTGCGTTCGCCCCGCCAAACCCAAAACTATTTACCGATGCTAAACGTGGCCGCGATGATCGTGGCCAATCATGGCACTTGACAGGAATATGAAAAGTCTCTGTGAGAGATCTCAGCGCAGGATTCAATTCATTGAGGTGAAGATGCGGTGGTATTTCTTCGTTACATAAACAAAGCACCGCCTTTATCATCCCGGCAATTCCAGCGGCGGACTCTGCATGACCGATATTAGTTTTTGCGGAACCCAGAAAACAACGATCGTCAGGACTTCGTTCATGACCAAGAACTGCTTTAAGCGCCAAAGCCTCAGTTGGATCTCCAAGGCGGGTACCCGTACCATGCGCCTCAACATAAGCAATATCGGCAGGCTTCACGCCGGCATTGCGCAATGCGGACCGAATTACTCGTTGTTGTGCATCGCCATTCGGTGCAGTTAACCCTTCACCCCTGCCATTCTGGTTAATAGCAGAGCCTCGTATCACGGCAAGAATCTTGTCACCGCTGGAAATAGCATCTGAAAGTCGTTTTAGAACCACAATTCCACAGCCGTCTGCCCGAACATAGCCGTTTGCCGATGCGTCAAACGTTTTACAGCGCGCGTCCGGGGACAACATACCCATCTTGTAGTATTTAGCTGTAGCGTATGGTGAAATTACGGCATTAACACCTCCTGAGAGCGCCATGTCGCACTCCCCGTTGCGCAGACTCTGGCAAGCCAGGTGCGTTGTCACCAACGATGATGAGCATGCAGTGTCGATTGTCATACTCGGGCCAGTGAAGTCCAGTTGGTAGGACAACCGGTTCGATGCAATGCTATAGGTATTGCCCGGGACGTCATAAACGTCTAATTGATCGGTTTCTGCATTCCACTTACTGGAATATTCCGCACTCATCATTCCGATAAATACGCCAGTCAAACTGCCAGCAAGTTTATCTGCGTTATGTCCATAAGCTTCCAGTGCTTCCCAGGAAACCTCCAACAACATACGCTGCTGTGGATCCATACGGATGGCTTCTCTTGGGGAAATACTAAAAAAGTAGGGATCAAACTGATCGATGTTATTTACAAACCCACCTTTCCGGGTGCTGGACTGCCCGGAACCAACCGGTCCCGATGGATCAAACATCCTGATATCCCACCGGTCTACACTGACATCTGATATCGCTTCTCTACCGTTATGCAGTAATGACCAATATTCCTGTGGAGTATCCGCTCCAGGAAAACGACACGCCATCCCAACAATCGCAATGGGTTCAGATTTCGATCTGCTTCCGTCCATCTTACCTATCCTCCAAAGATTAGATTTTTATAATGACAACTCGTGTTATTCCCGGCCCCCTCCTGCCATAGAATCTGCGATTAACCTGCTGAACACACCTGATCCTGGCAAATTCTGTCCACCATCAACAACGAGACACGTACCCGTTACAAACGTTGCCATTTGTGATGCAAGGAAGACCGCTGCCTGCCCTATTTCATCAGCACGCCCAAAGCGCCCCAACGGTATTTCCGCGCACCACAAATTCCCGGCATTCCCGGGGGCTAGCCGTTTCATTCCTTCTGTATTCTCAATGGGTCCAGGTACAAGACTGTTGCAGCGTATTCCAAAACGTCCCCATTCCATTGCCAGACTACGCATCAAATTATCGACACCCGCTTTCGCTGCACCAACATGTGCCTGACCGTAGTAAGGCGAAAAGCTTTGCCCTGCGGAAATAAAAATTGTATTCCCGCATGATTTTTTCAGATGCTCAAACGAAGCGCGGGCCGCGTTAAAGGTGCCCACCAAATCAATCTCGATAATTTTTTTAAACCCGACCGGGCTAAGATTTTCTGCAGGCGCAAGAAAGTTTCCAGCAGCCCCGCAGACCAGGCAATCCAGGCTGCCTGTTTCTTCAGCAACCTGGTCGATCGCAGATGCGATCTCATCGTAATCACAAACGTCAGCGACACACGCTGATACGTTTGCGCCCATGGCTTCAAGGTCATGCTTTGCCGAATCCAGCTTCGCCCGGGTTCGACCACATATACCAATATGCGCACCAAGAGCCGCGAAATTGCGAGCAATC
>JAADJE010000119.1:0-2768 GCA_013150915.1 Gammaproteobacteria bacterium | reverse complement strand
TGCCCCCGCCAGTTACGAAAACAGTCTTATCTTTGAATAACCCAGGCGATAAAAATCGGACAACGTCCACATCCATGTTCCCCTTCTCCACATAGAAACAACCAAAAGGTATTTACGCGAACCAACCTGTCAATTCTTCAAGGTTCGCCTGACTATCGGCAGAAATTGCGTTAATCATCCAGGCTTGATTTGCGGTCATCATCTTCATTCTCAAAATCACTGTGATCCCGATCATTTTGTACTTCTGAAAAGGCTTCCATAGCACTCTTGTAAAAACGTTTTGATTGCTCGTGGGTCAATAACCCATTTTTTCTTATTTCCTGAAGTGCCAGGACAACGCATTCTGCATATTCAGATTTCTCACCCCAGTCATCGTCATAGCTACATGGAATCTCCGGAAATACAACACGTTCTGATTTATGCACATCATAGAGACGGTTGCGCACACCACCCGGCCAAAACACTTCGACCAACCCTTCATCATCACTACCCAGGCCAAAGTTCTGTGCCAGACTGTCTTGCGATAGATGACTCGAACCACCAAGCACCGGTTGCATCACTGTTTTACCATGCTCCGGTGTAAATTTGATGACAGCACCAATACCATCCCGGTTTACTTTTCCTTTCGAGGTAATTCCCACGGTTCCCTTTAACTTGACTTCTGCCCAGTGGTTGCCGTTGTCAGCGCTGTTAATCTCCACCGACAAGCTACCGTTCGGGTACTCAAAACCTGTCCAGACCCATACGCCAGGTTCAACGGGCGCAAACGTAGGGACAAAATTTGCGTAGGGGTCGTTAGGGCCTCCCAATGCAAAACCCATTGGAATTTGTGGGATAGGCTGCGGGGAATCAAAACTGGAAACTGAAATGATGTCGACAAAACCATCCTGATTCAGGTCTCCGGTGGCTAACCCATGCACATTCCTCCGCGTATGATCCTTCGGAATCGCTGTTGCGTCGTAACTGAAATTCGCATTTCCATCATTCTGAATAATTACGCCGGGATTGGTGACTATGAGGGAAAAAATAACATCGATATTCCCATAGAACACAATATCCGTATCACCATCATTGTTATAATCAAGCATGCTGGTGCTCCATGCGAATGGAGTTGCTACCAAATCCGGGCCAACACCCGGGGCCAAAAAGGTCCCATCTTCCTGCGCCAGAAACCAGCGTGAGGCATATTCACCCAATGCGTATGGCAATCCTAACAAGCCACGAAACATTGTTTGCGAGTAGTCACCCGCGTTAGTAGCAAATATATCCATACGCCCGTCGCTATTCAGGTCGCCAAAGGACAGCCCCATCCATGCTCCAACTTTATTTGTTCCCAGCTTCACACCGACATCGGTAAATATTCCATTCCCGTCATTGTTGAAAATATGAATCAATCCACGATTAATACCCCCTACGCTTGGCGGCAAAGTAAATACCTGATCTTCAGCCGTTACAATATCAATATCCCCATCCAGGTCGTAATCGACCATGGATATCGCCCATGTAACTCCTGCGGCGCCGGAGAATTCTGGCAGAAAACCAGCCAGATTCTGTATGCCGGAATTTTCACTGATATCTTCGAATGTGTTGTCACCAGAATTTAGAAACAACTGGTTATGCTGATTGAGTGCAAACGGCTCTGCCCACCAGGCAAAGGAATCATCCATCGGCAAGGCATTGGCAATCGCAATATCAAGCAATCCGTCATTATCAATATCACCCAGAGAACAACTGGTAGAACTGAGTTCGCCGCCTGCAATTTTACTGGTGGCAGTAATATCGATAAAAGTACCATCACCTTGATTTTCGAACAGGCGATTAGCTTCAACAAGCCCTAGCACGAGAAGATCGTAATCTCCATCATTATCAATGTCGCCAAAACAAACGCCGGAACTATCCTGATCCTGTGCACCAGCACCCGAAATACCACCTACATCGATGAAGCTCAGCTCTCCGCTTTCTTCCATTTGATTTGAAAACAAACTGTTATTTCGGCCCGGTCCATTACTGACATAAATATCCAGATCGCCGTCTGCATCGTAGTCAAAGATTGCTACACCGGGAAAGCCACGAGTCTCCCCAGGTAATTTTGCAAGATTCAATAACGTGGAAGGGTCACTAAAATCAAGCAACAACGGCTTTTGCTTGAAATCATCAAGCGCTTCATTGATGGCAGATGGAACTCGCTCGTAGTTGATTCCAGTACCCGGGCTATCTGCAATGTCGGTAAACGTAATACCGGTACCCGCATATACAGAAGGCGAATTACCAATAAATATTATTGCAACCAGTGTTGCCAGACTTGTGGTTATTCCGAACCGTTCCTGCTTTTTATGTAATCCACCCATAACATCCTCCCATGATGCGTTAACTGTGTTATTTATGATTCAACTCTTGTTAAGGTCGGAAGATTTCATCTCGACCGACAGGCTACCGTTTGGCTACACAATACCGGTCCATGAAAGTGCTCCAAGCTCAGGTTTCAGGAAAAATCAGGGATCATATTTTGCATAGGCGTCAAAAGGGTCGCCAAATTTAAGGCATAGCAACACCACATATTAAGCCTGAGATTGAGCTTCGCTTGATACGATTCATTCCCCCCCCCATTGGCCAATCAAAAGCCAACTATAAATTGGCTTTAAAATACCGACGAATAACTTAAATGACGCATATTTGCATCATTTACAGGCGACACTTTTCCCCGCACGCAAGTAAGCACACATTTAATTAAACATTATTCAGAGATGACAACGCTAAGAGATGATCCC
>JAADJE010000084.1 GCA_013150915.1 Gammaproteobacteria bacterium | reverse complement strand
GTTCAGGGCTTCGAGCATATAACCAACATTAAAACCTATTTCTACACTGTCGCCTGTATATTCAATATCAATTTCATCAAAGGCCTCTTCCTGATCAGGATTGTTTGCAGAAACGCTCATTCTGTCTTTATTAACAATTAGCCGTACGCCTCTAAATTTTTCATTTGTAAGTATTGCGGCCCTGTTTAAAGTGTTTTGCAACGCAATTCTATCAATGATAAGCGACTTATCCTGATTTTTTGGGATTACTTTTTCATAATCAGGGAAGCGGCCATCAATTAGTTTTGATGTAAAAATAACAGAATCTAATTCTACGCGAATGTGGTTCAGGTTAAAGTTGACGCTTATTTCAGTCTCGCTATCTTCCATTATGTGATTTAACTCAGTAATTGCTTTTCTTGGAACAATCGCCTGTATATCTGTATCTGTTGACCTTGATGTAAGTGGGCATTCCGTTTTCGCAAGCCTGTGCCCATCGGTTGCAACGGTTTTTAATTTTTCGCCTTCTGAAACCAGTAACAGGCCATTTAGATAAAATCGTACGTCTTGTTGCGCCATTGCAAATGCCGTTCGAGTAAGTGCTTGCTTAAACGTGCGGGCGGGTAATTTCCAGACCTGGCTCCATTGTTCTGTTTCGATTTTAGGAAAATCATCAACGGGCAGTGTTTGAACGGTAAACCGGCTTTTCCCAGAGCGAATTACGGCTCTGCCATTTTCTTCTGTGGAAATTGATATTTTTGAATCTTCAGGCAACGCTCGAGTAATATCAAACAATTTTCTGGCATTGATTGATAATTCACCCGCTTCGCCTGTTGCTTGATCACAATATGTAATGACTTCAACTTCAAGATCAGTACCCGTAAGGTTTAGTCTGCTTTTACCATCAAATTGCAGCAATACATTTGATAGTATGGGTAATGTTTGACGCTTTTCTACAACACTGCTTACATAAGTAAGTGGTTTGAGCAACCCACTTCTGGATAATGTTATTTTCATAGTATTACCTTATTATATATATATATTACTTCTACTGCTGTTTAGTCATAGAATCATTGTGCAAAAGCCAAAATTTCTCTATTAATTCAATTGGTTATAAAAAATATATCCCTGTTGATAACGGCTTGGTATAGCGGGGAAACAATGTGTGTTAATGTGCATAAGTATGTAATCATAAGCGTATTTCTGATTTATCCCCAATTTATTCATCAACTACTGAGAATTTTTAACAGGTTTTCATAATCCTCGTTCAGTTGAGGTATATCATCAGTCAGCTCTTTCACTTTTTTGCAGGCATGGATGACCGTTGTATGGTCTCTACCGCCAAAAGCGTCTCCAATCTCGGGTAATGAATGGTTTGTTAATTCTTTTGACAGGGTCATTGCGATCTGTCTGGGCCGTGTAATATTCCGGGTCCGTTTTTTTGATCGAATATCTGAGACCCTGATCTTGTAATAATCGGCAACCGTTTTCTGTATGTTTTCCAGGCTAATCATGCGTTGTTGAAAACCGACGATGTCCTTGAGGGCCTCTTTTGCCAGGTCGAGGTCAATCTCACGGCCTGTGAAGCGCATACTGGCAACTATTCGGTTCAGGCCCCCTTCAAGCTCACGAACATTAGAGCGAATTTGTCTTGCAATAAAAAAGGCAACTTCCTGTGCCAGGTTGATCCCCATTTCTGCTGCTTTGGTGATTAGAATCGCCACTCTGGTTTCAAGTTCGGGTGGCTCAATGGGAACAGTCAGGCCGGATCCGAATCGGGAAACCAGGCGCTCTTCCAGCCCTTCAATTTCCTGCGGCATTCTATCGCTGGTCATAACAATCTGATGGTTCAGATCCAACAGGGAGTTAAAGGTATGGAAAAACTCTTCCTGGGATTGATTTTTACGTGCAAAAAAATGAATATCATCAATTAGCAAGGCATCTACAGAACGATAGTGGAGTTTAAAATCTGCAATGGTTCCATGTTGCAGGGCCTTAACAAACCCTTGAACAAAAAATTCTGACCGCACATAAGCAACCGTTGCGGTGGGTTTTTGCTGGAGGATCATATTTCCGGCAGACTGCATCAGGTGTGTTTTACCGACACCAGAGCCGCCATAGATGAATAATGGATTATACGTTTGACCTGGATTTTCACCAACCTGTAACGCGGCCGCACGTGCCAGTTGATTGGATTTGCCAGCAACATGGCTGTGGAATGTAAATTTTGGATTTAGGGCGGTGGGGAAATCCTGCCATATTTTTTTTCTGCCGACATTATTCCGCGCACCATTGCCGAACGTTTTTTTTTCTATTGGTCGATCAGCATTTATGACATGTTTACTGCCGATTTTCAGATTAACAATAAAATCGGTATTGCCAACAGAACTGGCAATTTCTGTGATACGATCCAGGTAGTGCGTCTCTACCCAGTCCTTGACAAAACGATTTGGTGCCAGTAAGGATAATTTGTTGTGATCCTTTTCAGCCTGTAGGGGACGGATCCAGGTATTAAAGTGGTTACTGGACAGCTCTCCTTCCAGGTGCGACAGACAGTCATTCCATAAGCTTTTTCTAGGCAAAGTAGTTCCCTGGTTTTATATAATATAATCATATAGTTATATTATTATGTATTATTTAAGCGTTGCAGCATGTTTAGAAAATACCAGCATGTGCGGCCTACTAGTTTAACCAATAGAATTATAGTTATCCACAGGTAAAAGCACTTATCTTTCCAGGGGCTGATTTTTCGGAAAAGCCAAATACAGGTTGACATGAAAGCCAACAAAAAGTACATTTTCCGCCCTTTTACATTTTGACCGAACTTCTTTGCTGGCTGTGGCCTGAAAAAGTTTTTCGGGGTACATATCGAAGACGAGACCATGAAAAGAACATTTCAACCCAGTGTGTTAAAACGTAAACGTCGTCACGGTTTTCGCGCAAGAATGAAAACCCGTAGTGGTCGAGCAATTATCAATGCTCGACGCGCTAGAGGCCGTGCTTCACTAAGCGCCTGACATTTAAGCCTTTTCGTGTCAGAGGCTTTAAAAAAAACCAGCAGACTGCTGGAGAAAGCCGATTATGAACACGTGTTCAAAAAAGGCCTGCGACACCATGGAAAATATTTTCTAGTTATCGTTTGCCCAAACGAACTTGAAACGGCAAGAGTGGGGGTTGTCGTCTCCCGTAAAGTGTCACCAAGGGCCGTTGTGAGAAATCAGATTAAAAGACAGATACGGGAATCATTCAGACGTAAGAAAAATTTACTCAAGGGTCTCGATTTTGTGGTTGTTGCAAAAAATGCGGCCGCAGGAATCGATCGGCTCACTCTACGCTCATCACTTGAATCATACTGGCGGAAAAATTCAGACAATGTGTACTAATTATGGTTCGGATGAGTAACATTCCTGTAAGTATACTGAGGTTTTATAAGCGCTGGATCAGCCCGTTATTAGGCCAACACTGCCGTTTTTACCCCACATGTTCGGAATATGCTGCAACGGCAATAGCGGAATACGGCGTTCTTCGGGGCGGCTGGATGTCAATACAACGGGTCTTCCGCTGCAACCCGTGGAATGAAGGTGGCCTGGATTATGTGCCCTGTAAGCACAAGGAACATGTAGATGGATAATCAAAGATTAATACTTTTTGTGGTACTGGGCCTTCTTTCCTTAATACTTTGGCAGTCATGGGTAGAATACAGTACACCACAACAGCCGGCACAGGAAAAACAGAAAACAGTCACCGACAAGGTTGTTGATAAGGGAGCCATTCCAGCTACACCAAAGACAGGCTCTGACGTCTCTGTGTCGGCACAGGGAACCCCTAAAACAGAATTATTGTCGAATCCTGTACGTTCCGGTGAAGCGGTAACAATCGAAACCGATCTCCTTAAGGTTGAGCTAAATACCTATGGGGCTGGTTTCAATAAAGTATGGCTGAGAAAATACACTGTTGATATAAATCATCCCGATGAGCTGTTTCAGCTTATGAATGATGCCGGAAAAGATATTTATACAACACAGGGTGGGTTACTTGTGCAAGGAAGAGAATTCCCAACCCACAAAACACTGTTTACGGTGTCAAAAAAATCGTACCGTCTGCCCGATGGGCAGGACACACTGGACGTCGAGTTTGTCTGGAATTCACCGGACGGCATTAGCTACAAGAAGATCTACAGGTTTCATCGCAACAGCTACACAGTAGACATAATATTCAAGGTGTTTAACAGGAGTTCAACGATTTGGAATGGTTTTCAATACCATCAATTTCTGAGGTCGCAGAATAAAGGCAAGAAGACATTTAATCCAGCGGGAATGGTACCAAGCTATACAGGTGGAGCAATCTATAACAAGCAGGACAAGTACAGAAAAATCAAATTTTCAGACATGCAGGATGAGGACCTGTCTATTCTGACAACAAATGGCTGGGTAGGTATGTTGCAACACTACTTTGTCGGTGCCTGGTTGCTTGAAGATGACGGGGACTATGAAATATTTACCAATGAATTAGACGGCAGCCGATATTTTATTGGATATAAGACGCTGGAGCCATTAAGCATACAGCCTGGTGCGGCCGGGGAGCTTTCAACCCGCATATACATAGGACCAAAAGAAACAAGAAGGCTCGCTAAGGCGGCTCCGGGCCTGGAGCTTACCGTAGATTATGGCTGGTTAACGCCTATTTCGTCACCCCTTTACTGGTTACTCGACAAGATCCATCTAGTGGTGGGTAACTGGGGCTGGGCAATTATTATTCTGACCATTCTGATTAAGCTCATGTTTTATCCACTTTCTGCTGCCAGCCATAAATCAATGGCCAACATGCGGAAAATGACGCCCAGGATAAAAACCCTGAAAGAGCGTTTTAGTGATGACAAGCAGAAGCTGAATCAAGCAATGATGAAGCTGTATAAGGAGGAAAAGATAAACCCTCTGGGTGGCTGTCTGCCAGTACTGATTCAGATCCCTGTTTTTATTGCCCTGTACTGGGCCCTGCTGGAGAGCGTCGAGTTACGCCAGGCCCCCTGGATTTTCTGGATCAAGGATCTGTCAGCACCGGACCCTTATTTTGTCCTGCCAATACTGATGGGAGCATCCATGCTGGGGCAACAACTGCTCAGTGCTGTTGCGATGGATCCCCTGCAGAAGAAGATTATGATGGCGATGCCAATTGTCTTTACTTTCTTCTTCCTGTTTTTCCCGTCGGGCCTGGTATTGTACTGGACCGTAAACAATTTGTTGACGATCGCCCAGCAATATACGATTAACAAAAAAATGGGTGTTTAGGCCCCTCCCCTTGACTCGTTTCGTTGACAACAGGTAACTCTGACACCATCGCCGCCATTGCCACAGCACGTGGCAATGCGGGCATCGGGATAATCCGACTGTCAGGTCCTGCTGTCTGTGATATCCAGCGGCAGTTATTTGCTGGGAAGCTGGAGCCTCGCAAGGCAACACTGGTCAAAATTTATGATCAGCAACAGCGTCTGATTGATCGGGTATTGCTGATATTCTTTCCCGCACCAAATTCCTTTACCGGCGAAGACGTTCTTGAGGTGCAGGGACATGGAGGGATGGTGTTACAAGATATGCTGCTTGAGCATATTCTTTCGCTTGGATGCCGTCAGGCAAGGGCAGGCGAGTTTTCAGAACGTGCATTTTTAAACGGTAAGATTGACCTTAGCCAGGCGGAAGCAATTGCTGATCTAATCGAAGGACAGACGCGTTCTGCTGTGCGCGGTGCCATGCGTTCCTTACAGGGTGATTTCTCTAAAGAAATATACGCGCTCTTAGAAGGTCTTATACATCTACGAATGCTGGCAGAAGCCTGTTTAGACTTTCCAGATGAGGAAATCGACGAGCTTCCGGTTAAGGAGGTTGAACAGAGACTTTTATCTGTGCAAGAGAAAATCAAACCGTTGCTGCGTTTTGCACGAAACGGCAGTTTATTAAGGGATGGTTTTCACCTGGTACTTGTAGGCAGGCCAAATGCAGGAAAATCAAGCTTACTCAACGTGCTGACAAAAAATGATACGGCCATTGTCAGCGAGCAGCCAGGCACGACACGAGACATCATTCGGGACCGAATAGATCTTGATGGGATCGTGATAGACATCTCTGATACAGCGGGCCTTAGACAGGCATCAGATACGATAGAATCAGAGGGTATCAGACGAACAAAAAATGAACTGGAAAGTGCAGACAGGGTTTTGCTGATAATTGACGAGGCAGATTACTCAGAAGCATCCAGGAATGCCCTGATGTCATACCTTGAACATGATATTCCCGTGACAATTATTAGAAACAAGATAGATCTACAGAACAGAGAGCCAGAAATAAAATATCGGGAACGATGGGTCGAAATTTTGTTATCTATAAAATCAGGCGCCGGACTCGATTTGCTCTATCGACACCTGAAAGAAATCACGTCGTCAGATACCCTGAGCGAAGGTGTTTATACTGCCCGGCGCAGGCACGTTGAGGCCCTGCAAAAAGCGGATGTTTCATTACAAGATGCAGGCAGGCACATTTCAGCATCGGTACAACTGGAGTTGTTTGCAGAAGACTGTCGACGGGCACAGAATTCATTGAATGAGATCACCGGTGAATTTGGCAGTGAAGATCTGCTTGGAAAAATATTCAGTTCATTTTGTATTGGAAAATAAATAACACCCCATAACAAGGGCGGCAACGCCTATCTCTTATTTTCTCACAGGATTCGCTAAGTACGCAGGGAGATCAACATCTTCTTTTTCTTCAGATTTTCCTTAGATGTTTTATTATGTTGACTTTCCTGCGTACTTTGCGAGCCCAGCGAGAGAAAACAGTTTTTAGTTCTTTTGTTTTTTCTTACAAGTATCGATGGCACCCGTTATTGAAATACTATTTCTTACTGGGAAAAAGATTCCTGGTAATAAACCGCACGGACCGACCCATTTTTCTCCCTACTCGTTCAACCACTGATCGAGGGTGTTCAAGCCGTTCCCGTTCATCGCTAGTCAACAGTTGTGGTGCAAGGCGTTTTTTGAGTTTTAGCACTGCACCATAATCAGCATCAACAAATTGCTCGAATATCCAGCGTCCGATTATATTCCAGTGACTGCTTTGGTGAATACTGGCAACAAAATCAACCAGCCAGGGCTGGTGGTCTTCGGTTACCAGGGTATTTGCGGCGCTACGAAGATCACAATGGGCCACCCCCCTTTCGTGAATCTCATCAAGCGTTGAAACCATGCGTTCAAAAAAGTCATTGGCCAACACCCCTTTTTGTATTTGACTGGCGGGGGTACAGCGAATGGATTCAATAAGAAAGGTATGTCGATTATAGACATGATACAGGCGAGGTACGCCTGCGACAGTATTGAGCTTTTTAAGGGAACGAAGCTCCCGAATGACCAGTAAAGGGGCCAGTAAACGTCTGAACCAGGTATCGCTATGAGTATAATCTTTTAGTACTGCTTCATCGCCCCCAATATTTATTTGTAGCACATCGGGCCTGGAACCGTGTGCTTTACGATGGGTGGCCGTAACATGTTGCCGAATTTCCTCAAGGGGAATAGTCTGCCAGTCAGCCATTATTTTCTTCTTCCAACAATGAGTCAATTGCCCTGGCCACCCTTTCCGGTTCCAGCTTATTCAGGCAATCGAGGTGACCCAGCGGGCATTTCCTTTTAAAACAGGGGGAACAGGAAAGATGCAGGCTTAGAATTTTTACCTTATCGGACAAGGGCGGCGTAAAGTCTGGGTCTGATGAGCCATAGATAGCCACCAGGGGCTTATTCAGTGCAGCAGCAATATGCATCAGTCCCGAGTCATTGGAGACGATAGCCGTTGCCCGAGACATTAAATCAATCACCTGTCCCAGCTCTGTTTTGCATGCCAGGTTTTTACAGCCCTGGTCGAGGTATTGATGTCGCTGCAGACGTCCAGATCATTATTTGAACCCAGTAGCCAGACCTGCCAGCCCTGATCAAGACGGTCATTTGCAAGGGTTGCCAGGTGGCGGGCGGGCCACTGTTTTGCCGGGCCAAATTCCGCACCGGGGCACAATCCAAGAACTGGGGTCTCCGCATCCGCCAGGTTTAATGCATTGAGACTGGCAGAAATATCGAGTTCATTGCTTGCTAAACGCGGTATGGGTATATTGTCTGGCAGTGCTTGTCTGGCAGGAAGGCCCAGAGAAGTAAATTGCATGACTGTTTTGGGCAAGCTTGCTTTGTCTAGTTTTCTGGTGTCGTTGACCAGACCATAGCGCATTTCTCCAACAAAACCCGTACGAAGAGGAATACGCGCCCAGTAAGGGATCAGTGCGGACTTCATTGAATTCGGTAAAATTATCGTCTGGTCATAATGATGGACGCGGAGTGATTTTCCCAGCCGATAACGTTGGTAGAAAGCCATTTCACCGTGTTGAAACGGCGATGATATTGCCCCGGACACCTCCGGCATATGTGCAAGCAGTGGCAGTGACCAGCCAGGGGCGAGGACATCAATGTGGCAATCAGGGTTGTTCTTTTTTAGTAGCATAAAAAGAGATTGTGCCATCATCATGTCGCCAATCCAGGATGGTCCGATGACAAGGATCCGGTATTGGGTGGTCACGTAGAGCGGCTCTTTAGTCTTCCTGCTGCAGGACATAGACCATACTGCAATAAGGGCAGGTGGCCCTGCCCTCCTCATCCAGTCTCAGAAAGACACGGGGATGGGCATTCCACTGGCTGGCGCTGGGTAGCGGGCAGCACAGGGGTAGATCATTTTGGGTGATAGAATGAACGCGTATGGACGGTTTTGTTGTTGTGGTATTCGCCTGCTCACGAGTAGAATTGTGCATAGTTTTTCTCCTGCTTTAGCGCGCCTTCAATCGTAGACTCGGGTTAGCCATTCATCATGCCCGTCTTTACGGCCATGTATTTGATCGAAGTACATCGCCTGAAGCCTCGTCGTTATTGGCCCCCTGTTGCCCTCACCGATCTGTCGATTATCCAGTTCACGGATTGGCGTAACTTCTGCCGCAGAGCCGGTAAAAAAGGCCTCATCGGCAATATAGACCTCATCGCGGGTGATGCGTTTTTCGATCAACCGGAGGCCCAGCTCTTCAATGAAATAAATTATGGTGTCGCGAGTAATTCCTTCCAGTGCAGAAGTCAGCTCTGGGGTATAGATGATATTATCCCGGACGATAAATATGTTTTCACCGCTGCCCTCAGCAACAAATCCTTCCGTATCAAGCAGCAGGGCTTCATCATAACCATTGGCACGGGCCTCCTGTAGCGCAAGTATCGAATTGATATAATTTCCATTCGACTTTGCCTTGCACATCGTGACGTTGACATGGTGACGGGTAAAGGACGATGTGTGTATGCGAATACCCGTTTCCATTACTTCCCCACCAAAATATGAGCCCCAGTCCCAGGCCGCGATGATGGTGTGGGTTTTCAGATTGTCTGCACGCAGCCCCATGCCTTCTGCACCATAGAAACACATGGGCCTCAGGTAGGCATTCTTGAGGCCGTTCTCGCGCACGGTTATTCGCTGAGCATCATTTAGTTCCTGTTTGCTGTAAGGAATATCCATTTTCAGAATATGCGCAGACTGGAATAATCGGTTGGTGTGATCTCCCAGACGGAAGATCGCCGCTCCGCCCTTCGCATCGTAGGCGCGAACGCCTTCGAAAACACCCAGCCCATAGTGCAGGGTGTGGGTCAAAACGTGGGTAGTGGCTTCACGCCAGGGAACCAGTTGACCGTCATACCAGATGACACCGTCACGGTCAGCCATCGACATCATTGTATCTCCTGTAGGATTGTTTATTGCTTTCCAGAAAGCAGTGTGTTCCAGATTTCAGTTACTTGTCGTGACAGGGTCCTCGCGGCCGCAACAGGTATTATTGCCTGGTGTTCATTTAATTTAAGCCGATAGCTTTTTTCCAGCCAGCTCGAAAATGCGCCGGTCAAAGCCTGGTGAGTTTCCGGCTCAAGCAGCTCAAGATCCTTAAGGGCATCAAGCAGAGACATTGTTTCCGTGTGCATTGTCAACTGCGGATACTTATGGGCCCAGCGCAGAACCATATATTGCACCATAAATTCGATGTCAACAATACCTCCATGGCCTTCTTTAAGGTCAAATTTATTGCCATTAACCGTATTTTTTGCCTGCCGCATCTTTTCACGCATGTCGATAACATCAATCCGCAGCTTTTCTTCATCACGCCTGCGGCAAAGAATTTCCTCACGCAGGGTGCTGAAGGCCTGTGCAAGCACCGGGTCACCGGCAATGACGCGGGCCCTGACCAGGGCCTGGTGCTCCCAGGTCCAGGCCTTTTCTCTCTGATAGCGCTGTAATCGGCTGATGCTTGTAACCAGGGGCCCGGAATTTCCACTTGGCCGTAGCCGCATGTCTATTTCGTACAATTGACCGGCGGGTGTGCGGGTCGATATTATATGAACCAGGCGCTGACCGATGCGAGCGAAAAATTGTGTGGCAAAGACCTTTCTTGGGCCCGACGTTTTTACTGAATCGGCCAGGCTGGCAGAAACAAAGACCAGATCCAGGTCTGAACCAAAGCCAAGTTCCTGACTGCCTAATTTTCCATAGGCGATGATGCAGAAAGGCACGTTAGCTGGATCGCTATTCTCAAGTGTACCGTGCCTGGCAATGATGCCTTCTATGCTTACTCTCAGGCTTTCTCTAATACAGGCTTCTGCAATTGCAGAAAGCGCTCTGCCCGTTTCTCTTGCAGTCAACCGGGTTGATACATCCAGTGAGACCACGGCAAGCAGTTTGCTGTGATTAAACTCCCTGAGTAGACCCATCTGTTGCTCCAGGTCACCCGGTTCAGTCGTTTGTAATCGCCGCCCAAGATCGGCTGATAATGCTTCACAGGAAAAGTCACTCAGGGAATAACCGGTAAGCAGGTCATCAAGGAGGATTGGATAGCGCTGAATTAATACTGACGCATAAGGGCTGGCAGAAGTAAGATGTATTAGCTGATGTCGTACCGCTTTATTATCCAGCAACAGGGAGAGATAGACCGGGCGCCTGACGATTGAAGTAAGCAGGTCGAGGCAACGAAAAACAGTTTCATCTGTATTCGTAGCGACATGGCCCACTTCATACAACAGAACGGGCAGTAAACGATCGAGGCGACTTCTTGCTGAGGCACTGAGGCTGTTATAGAGGGAGCCCTTACGAAAGGCCTGCAGGCGTGAAAACAGCACGTCAGGTTTTTTATAATGATTGTCTAGCAATGTCTGGCCGGTTGTTTTCTCATCAAGTTCGTTGTTCCATAAGTGGCTCAGGATCCGCATTGGAGAGCTCGCTTCCGGGTCTGCTGTAGAGATGAAAAGCCGATGAAAAATTTCATGGATGTCCTGCATGTGACATTGTAGGTGATGGTGAAAGGTCGGCCAGTCGACATAGTTCATAACGAAGGCAAGGATAAGCTGCTGTAATGAGCTTTGTGGTAGGGTATGGGTTTGTTGGTCAGCATACATCTGTAGGCGGTTTTCACAACGGCGTAAAAATTTATAACCGTCAGTTAGAGTGATAAATTCTTTTTTTGAGATTAAGGCGGAGGCACGAAGCCGGTCGAGAGTTGGTAGCAGGCTTTGTTGCTGCAATTGCGGGGTTCTCCCCCCACGAATTAATTGATGAGCCTGAGCGATAAACTCGACCTCACGGATGCCGCCAGGGCCAAGTTTTATGTTGCATTGTGCCGCCTGTTTACGTTGCAGTTCGCGTTCTATCTTTTCTTTCATATCACGGATTGATTCAATTGCGGAAAAATCCAGATACTTGCGATAGATAAATGGGCGAAGGAGGGATAAAAGCTGCTGCCCCTTTCCCCGATCACCAGCAACCACGCTGGCTTTGATATAGGCGTACCGCTCCCAGTCTCTGCCGTGCAGTTGGTAGTAATTTTCCATGGCATTGAATGATAGACATAAGGGGCCACTGTTACCGTTTGGCCGCAGACGTGTGTCGACACGGTAGACGAAGCCATCGGCCGTCTGTGTTGTCAGCAACTTTATAAATAATTTTGCCTGACGGCTAAAGAAATCCTGGTTTGAAAGTGGCCTCCGGGCAGAGCTCTGGCCATTTTCAGGGAAGCAGAAAATCAGATCGACATCGGAAGAAAAATTTAGTTCACCGCCACCCAGTTTGCCCATACCCAGAATGATCAAGCGTTGAGCACTGCCAGATTCAGAGCCGAGGGGTGTGCCATACCTCGCCGCGATCAGATCGTATGACTGTGCCAGCGTTGCTGAAAGAAGGGCAACGGCAGTGTTCGTCAGGCTGGTCATTACTTCGTTGAGTGTTGTCCAGCCGGCAAGGTCACGAAAGGCAATATGCAGCATGGCCTGATTACGTGCATAGCGCAGGCAGTGCATCCTTTCCTGCTCATTCTCTGTGGCGGCAAGGGAGGCCTCCACGGTGGAGAATAAGGCATTTGTATCCAATGGTGCAAAGAGGCTGCCATTGTCTATCAGTTCAGTTAAATATGTCGAGTCTCTGCGGATAAGGCTGACAATAAAAGGGCTGCCGCTGAGGACTGCTGGCAAAGCACCGAGCCAATCTGTGGTGTTGCTTGATTCATTAGGTAATTGATCGGCGATTTCATCAAAGATGGTGGTCACGTTCTGCCGGAGTTCATCTGGGAGCTGAAAAAGCCGTTTGTTGAAGTGATTAATTGAATCCTGATTCATAGGGATGATATTAAGGAGCCCGGCTAGAGATGTAAAATGTCGCTATTTGACGTATTGGCACACAGGTTTAAATAAGAAAAGTTGCTTGCCTGTCACGAATGGGGGCGCGACAGGCACAGGCCATGCCCCAGGAAGCAATACGGTCCCGCAAACAATTGTCGTGAGATGTCCGCGTAGTACCCCAAAAATTGACTCGGGCGGCGCTGGCTTTCGTGACGGGTGCAAGGATGAATAAATCAGAGATTCCCTGGTGTATCGCCAGGTCACCGTATCCCATATCATTAGCCGGGGACGCTTCAGGTATTTTTTTTCAGTATATTTGTCTGAAAACCATCAATACTTAGCTGATTATTCTCCTCCCAGTATTTTTTTATCCCCTCTTTACCTTTTTGACGTGCCCAGTCATTAAGCAGGTCTCGGTCATCAGAATAATCAAAAAGAGGGACGCCCATCCCACAGGAGGTTTGAACCAGGTCTACATCAATATCGAATATCTGACGGCTTCCTGGTATAGGCGAAAATAATGAATAGAGCTCACGCCATTCTTCGTCCTCAGACGTAATTTCCCGGGCGCCGCCATAGAGACGAAGAATTACCGGTTTCCCTGAAAAGGAACAAAACATGATCGTCATACGGTTGATCTGTTGAATGTGTGCCGACGTTTCATTGCCACTGCCGGTAAGATTAAGCCAGACGACACGGTTTTCATTTATCACACGTAATGAGTCCATGCCCTTCGGTGAGATATTCACCCGGCCCCTTTCTGCGGCGGTGCCAACAAAAAATATTTTTTGATCTGCAATGAAAGCAGACAATTCATCGGTTATACCCGGATATTGTTTAGCCACTAAATATTCACCTGTTAATGAAGTATAACAGTGAAGCGATCATCGTGCGGATGCTCGTTCAGGTTTTTTCCAGGCCCTTACGGAAAGCGGCCATTGCATACACGCCCTTGTTTCTGGGTTTCCCCAGAGCCGGTCGCGCAGCCCCATGCCAGCCGGTGCTGTCGGCAAACAGACGATAAATATTTGAACAGTAAGTCAGGATAATCTGGACGATGTCTCGAATAGGAAACAGAATTGTGTGAAAGGAGATCTTTGAACTTTTTCGGCATGGTTTTGGGTATCTCGAACTCTACCGTTGATCTATGCTTTCATGCTTATTCCTTCTCCCATCAAACTAATTCGTATGGTAGTAATCATATTTACCCAGGATATCTTTTGAGAATTTCCAGGCTTCATTGTAGGAAAGCCGACTGTCTTCCGGGAAGATTAAACGAATATAGAGATTCTTACCGTATTTTTTTTTCAATTTGGAAAGCCGGCTGTGAAGTTGTTTATAATTAACGGTCGTCATTGAAGTCTGGCCTGTGTTCTTAATCTTGTAGAGATCTGCCGAACCTTTCTTTGTGTAATAAACTTCAACAACATGTTTTCCTTTTGATGTTCTGGCAGGTTTTATCAGTTTGTCATATTTCACCTGCAGCGTGCTGAATTCACCACGGATACTGGCCAGTTCCTGGTCGGTACCGGTGGCCTGTAAGGTAATAATAGCAAGTTTGTTTTCGGAGAGCTTCTGAGCTTCTTTACTGCGCGCAAGGTCTGATGTTAATACCGACTGCTGTTGAATCAGTTTTTTCAGCTGGGCTTCAATTCGTGCCAGAATTCGTGATTTGTCTTCAAGCTGCTTATCAACATTTTCTTTTTCAAGCCTTACGGCGTCATGCGATTCCTGCAGGGCAGAATAAAGATCGCCTAAGGATTGTAGCTCCTTTTGAGCCGTTGATAGTTGGCCTTCCATAGTTTTTCGTCGGTCGTTGGCAAGAATTATCAACATACGCAGACGTGCCAGCTCTTCTTCTGCCTCAGATAGCTGGCTGCTTACGAGGTTCTTTTCCTGTGAGGTCGATTCTGCCAGCCGAGTAGCTTTCTGTTTTTCCAGCAAAGCGGATTTCATGTTATTGGTGACTTCTATATTTTGTAGCATCACCACGACCATCCCCATCAGAAAGATCATCACGACAACCGTCATAATGTCAGTAAAGCTGGGCCAGAAGCCCTCATCTTCACCACGACGGCGATTAAGCCGTAGATCCACAAAGCCACTCATTTAAGGGTTCCTCCAATAATCATGGATAATCCAGAGGGTGATTCATGTGTTGTCATATCAAGCTAAGCTGCGCACACAGTGGTGCACTGTTGTGAAGCGTCTTAATAAAGAGATGGCAGTCTTTGGGCATAAGAGCGTTCTTCATGAATTATCAGAGGGTCCCTTTAATTTCGGTAAACGAAAGCCGTCGCGTAGCAAGGTTTCCAGTCTGTCCATATGGTGATTAATACTGCCATTGTTTTGCTGGGAAATTTTAATAACGTTTGCAAGCTGTATGGCGGCATGGCTATTTTCCACCTGGGTGTTTTTCATTTCGGTAATCAATGATTGCAACTGCTGAAGAATATTATCTGTATTTCTCAAAACATCTGATTCGGTAACATTGTGACCGTCTAGCAGGCTTTGAGTGATTTCTTCGATCTGGCTTAGAATGTTTGTCTGGATATCTGTCAGCTTGCTATAGAAAAAATGGAAAAACACATAGCAGAAAATGGCCGTCATGGTGGTAGATAATGCTGTAGACATGCCATGTATAACCGTGGTCATGCCAGTGATGCTACCACCACTGGAAATCATTTCATTGGCACCGACCAGTGAAATCGACAGAGAGATAATAGTGCCGAATACCCCTGCCAGAATAAGAATATTATTAATGAAAATGGGATAACTGGTTCTCAGGCTTTGTTGTGCAATTAAAGTGGCGGCCAGTGCATTTTGGTCTACATTTGTGCCCGCTTTCTGCAGCTCTCTGACGCGCTGGTACCTCTGTGCGATTATGCTCTGGCTGGAGATTCCTTCATCCAGTTCATCAATATCACGGGTCAGGTTCTTGCGAAATTTTTTTAAGGCAGCCTCTTCACGTGAATAAAAACGATAACCCTGGATAATTCGTATTAGCCCGGAAAAGAACAGAACAAGTATGAAACCATTGATGATAGGGCCGGCAAGTGTTTCCTGGTTTTCAATATAAAATTCATGCAGAAAATTGTAATTTAGAAACACCAGAAAAAGGACGACGAAAATTCCGGTCAGTAATTGTATGAGTGCTACTTTGCACGTTTGCATATAATAATTCTCCAGAAATGGATAGACCAGACAGGCCTTTTTTTGGACTCCTCTTTGCGTTGTCATGGCGAGGAACGTCGTGACGAAGCAATGTCTAACTGACTGATTTCAAGCAAAGAGATTGCCGCGCTTCGCTCACCGTGATGGCACGTTCTATTTAATGGAGGCACCCTGTCTGTATGCACAGAATTGATCAGCAGCTAATTCCAGGTTGCCTTTGGCCGATTATGCCATATCTCTTGCTTACAGGGTGGTTTACATTAGGCCGTTAGCCCCCGGTGTCGCAAAAGTGCATCAATCACAGGGTCACGACCGCGAAAGGCCCTGAACAATGTCAGAGTATCCTGACTACCGCCTTTTTCCAATATATTTTTAAGGAAAGACAGGGCCGTATCTGAGTCAAATATTCCTTTTTCCTCAAACAGGCTGAAGGCATCAGCTGAAAGCACTTCTGCCCAGCTATAGCTATAGTAGCCAGAGGCATAACCGCCAGAAAATATGTGAGAGAAACTATTTTGAAAGCGATTGAACTCAGGCGGGATAAAGACGCAAACCTCAGCACGAACCTGATCGAGAGTCTGCTGTACGTCTACAGAAACCGTTCCCTGATGGATAGTCAAATCAAACAGGGCGAATTCAAGCTGGCGCAGCAACAACATCCCGGCCTGGAAAATTTTTGTCTCATTTAGGCGGGTGACCATTTTTACAGGCAGCGGTTCACCTGTTTCGAAATGACCAGAAATCATTTTCAATACTTCATTTTGCCAGGCCCAGTTTTCCATCATCTGGCTGGGTAATTCAACCGCATCCCAGGGGACGCCATTGATCCCGGAGACGGCCGGATAGGCAACGCGCGTCAGCAGATGATGCAGACCATGGCCAAATTCATGGAACAGGGTGATGACTTCATCATGGCTTAACAGCGATGGCTTGTCTGGCGCTGGCGGGCTGAAGTTTGTTACCAGCCAGGCAAGGGGTTTCTGTACCCCTTTAGATGTTTTTTTGTAGCTAATGCCGTCACCCATCCAGGCCCCGCCGCGCTTTCCTTTGCGAGCGAAAAGATCAAGAAAAAAACGCCCGCGTACCGCCCCTGCGTTGTCACAAATCTCGTAGTAACGCACATCTGTGTGCCATATTTCGACATTATTGTTTCGTTTGACGGTGAGCCCAAAAAGACGATTAATGACCTCAAAAAGTCCATGCAGAACGCTATCCAGTGGAAACCAGGGGCGCACATCCTCCTGCGAGATGTCATAAAGCCGTTGGCGCAGTTTTTCACTGTAATAGGGCAGATCCCAGGCCTGAAGTTCCGAAATTCCCTCCTGCGAGGCAAAGGCACTTAGCTCAAGAAGTTCCCGTTGAGCCGCGGGTTTGGCGGCAGCTGAAAGCTGCGAGAGAAACGCGCTTACCGTATGACTATTTTCGGCCATACGTGTCTGTAGCGCATAATCGACATAATCATCAAAGCCCAGTAAAGCCGCTTTTTCCCGCCGCAGCTTAAGTATATTGTCAATAATTGTAGAATTATCCCAGCGACCGGCATCTGGTCCTGCATCACTGGCACGTGTAACATGGGCCTCATACATCTGTCGGCGTAGGACACGATCATCGGCAAACATAATAAAGGGAATATAGTACGGCGCCTGCAGGCTGAATACCCAACCATCAAGTGCTTTATGAGTGGCCTGTTCTCTGGCAAGGCTAATCGCTGTGTCGGGAAGACCGGAGAGTTTTTTCTCATCAAGGATGTGCAGGAACCAGTGGTCCGTTGCATCAAGCACGTTTTTTTCAAAACGGTTACTCAATATTGAGAGTTCAGACTGTATTGCCCTGAAGCTTTCTTTTTTAGCCTCAGGCAGTGCAACACCGGAGAGCCGAAAGTCACGAAGTGCATTTTCTATCAGTGTCTGCTGTGCCAGATCAAAATCAGCAAAAGAGGAACTGTCCCGTACGGATTGGTACCGCCGGTAAAGTTGCTTATTCTGTGTCAGACGGGTGGTATAGTCGGAGAGGATTGGCAGGCATAGCCGATAGTTCTCCCTGAATACTTCATCATCCAGTACTGCGTTCAGGAGAGAGACGGTATCCCACATTTTTGACAGACGTTCATCAAGTTCTTCGAGTGGCTGGATAAAAATATCCCAGTCAGGGTCCTCTATTTTTACCAGGGCATCAATGGTTCGCTGGTTGTCAGCGATGATAGATTCAAGTGCAGGACGGATATGCTTTGCCTTAATTGAAGAAAATGGCGGCATATCGTGTGGCATCAATAGGGGGTTATCTTTTGCCAAAGTGGAGACCTCTGGGTGTCGGTTATTTAAGGAACCTCTGATCAATTCATGAACGCGTATCTTACGCCTAAAATACTCAGTTTTTTCGTTGCAAACCTTCGCAATAGCTCGCTATTACGTGCGATTTGCGCCTCAAACCTGAATATTTTAGATCGCAATCTACTTCGTCCAGAATCAATCAGAGGTTCCTTAAGCTTCGGTGCAGTAAATAAAGGTTTTACTGTATCAGCTAACAGTTGATAATACTGTGAATCGTAGTCTGGAAAAACCAGGATGTCGCCTGTGTGAACATAGCGTGGTAATCTCGAGAGGTTAAAACGGTCAGCAGGAGCTTGCTTCATTCCTCGTAATGGCGGCCATCTAAGACTATTTATTACTCACCACAAATGAAGTAGACACAATGAAAGAGAGATATGACTTGCTCGTCCTTGGCGCCGGAAGCGGTGGCATTGCAACCGCCAGGCGGGCCGCATCTTATGGCGCCCGCGTTGCTATTATTGAAAGTGGGCGACTCGGCGGCACTTGTGTCAATGTCGGCTGCGTGCCCAAAAAGGTAATGTGGAACGCTGCGGCACTGGCACATGGTCTGGAGATGGCGGCAGATTATGGCTTCGATATCACGCGCCACGGCTATGACTGGTCGCTGATGAAGAAAAAACGTGATGCGTATATAGCCCGCCTGAACGGTATTTATCAGCGCAATCTTGATCTGGATAATATAAAAATTTTTCAGGGGCACGGGCGCCTTGTTGACACAGGCAGGATCGAAGTCATTTGTGAAAATGAAAAACAGTTAATTGAAGGAAAACATATACTGATTGCGACCGGCGGCAGACCGGTCGTGCCGGACATCCCGGGGGCTGAGTACGGAATTACCAGTGACGGATTTTTTGAGCTTGAAGATTTACCGAAACGTGTCGTCGTCATCGGTGCAGGTTATATCGCCGTCGAGCTTGCCGGTGTCTTGAATATGCTCGGTAGCAGGGTAACGATGATGCTGCGCAAAGAGATTTTTTTACGGAATTTTGATGCCAGTCTGCGGGAATGTTTGATGGAAGAGATGTTGAATAACGGGGTTAACATCCTTGGCAGCACACAGGTCAGTTGTGTAGAAAAGTCGGCCAATGGTCTGATTGAAATTGTAAGCAGTAATAATCAGAAAATCTCGGATAATAATTGCCTTATATGGGCCATAGGACGTCGCCCCAACACGGAGAATATTGGTCTGGATACTGTTGGTTTGGAGGTGACAAAAGAGGGCTTTATAGAAACTGACGAGTACCAGAATACGTCTATTCAAGGCATTTATGCGGTGGGCGATATTACCGGTAGAGCGGCCCTGACCCCGGTGGCTATTGCCGCCGGGCGTCACCTTGCGGAGCGCTTGTTTAATAATCAGCCGAAGGCAAAACTCGATTACAATAACATTCCCAGTGTGATCTTCAGTCACCCGCCTATCGGCACGGTTGGCATGACTGAAGGCGAAGCGCGCGAATACTATGGTGAGGTAAAAGTCCACCAGTCACGCTATACGAATATAGTTCATGCCCTGTCGAACCATAAGAAACGATCATCAATAAAAATGATTACAGTCGGCGCCAGAGAAAAAGTTGTCGGTATCCATGTCATTGGCGAAGGTGCCGATGAAATGATGCAGGGTTTCGCCGTGGCAATCAAAATGGGCGCCTGTAAATCAGACCTGGACGGTACGGTGGCTATTCATCCAACGGCCTCTGAAGAACTGGTGCTATTGCACTAAGTGTTCGCTTGAGCACATTTTTGTCTACAGGTCGCCTTTGGGACCCCCTTAAACAATACCTTCATTTCTCATCACTCAGGGAAGAGAGAGAACAGGTGCCTGGTCAATGCCAAATGGATTGCGGGGAAAATTGTGTCTATACTCGGCCCTTTTAACATGAGATTACAGGGGTTGAGTTGATGCGAAAGGTATTTATGGTTCTTGTGGCCGGGGCGTTGCTGGGAATATTATCGGCATGCAACAGCAGTACCGAGGTAGAAACGACCAGCAGTGGAGGTGGAGCGGTTGCCACGGCAGTCACATTGGGCGCGTTTAAAGATTTTTCCTGTACCAGCAACTGGACAAACCGGGACGGCGCCCTCGGGTTGAAAGCGTATTCTGGAAGCGGCACCTGTCAAGCTAAATTTCCAGGCGTTTCGGGTAAGTACAGATTAACACTAACGGTTCAAACGGAGTTTGATGGCCGACCGCCTTATAGTGTGTCAATAAATGGTGTCGTTGTGAAATCAGGAACATATCCTGTGTCCAGTTCTTTAGGGTGCAGTTGCCCTAAAGACTGGCGGTCGGTATGTCCCGATATAGACGTGGATTTTGACGCAGGCATCCATCAGGTCAATACCGGTGATGTCATACAATTTTATGGAAAAGAACAATTTGCCTGTAGTGGTAATGGCGCCTATGCCAAGTGGCACAGGATTGTTTTTATACCTGTACCGTAAAGGATCAAGTGTGCGCCGTTGGGGTTGATCGTAAGCGGTGTTTAAAGGTGCTGTGATAGGCACTTGGGCGGCGTATCCCAGCAGGGTTAATAAAAGCTATGAACGAACCGACGATGAGAGAGACAAGGCTGTTTGTCGACGCCCATGTGCATTTTTACGATTGTTTCGATCCCTGTACCTTTTTTGGTTCTGCGTATGCCAACCTGTCACCTACGACAGAGGCCGCGATGGATAATGAGATCTCTGTTAAAGTCCTGCTTCTGACAGAAACCCCCGGTGAGAAGGGCTTTCTACGACTGCTGGATGCCAGCGAAGACCTGGCACAGCCAATATGTACAGGGAGCGAGAGCTGGTATAGCCATGCAACGGAAGAAACGGGCTCTGTTAGTCTGAGGAATCGCTCAGGAAAAGTGTTATATGTTATTGCGGGCAGGCAAATAGTCAGCCATGAGGGCCTTGAGGTACATGCGTTGGCGACGGATGCATTATTTGATGAAGGCAGGCCTCTGCTGGAACTGATCGAGGCAATAAATCGTAGCGGGGGAGTAGCTGCCGTGCCATGGGGGACAGGCAAATGGCTGGGACGGCGTGGCAAGGTTCTGACTTCCATGAGCCGCCAGTTTGTGCAGGCAGGTGTATTGCTCAGTGATTCTGGCATCCGCCCGTGGGTGTGGCCCAGATCAGGGTTATTCAACTCGGGCCCACGCGTTATTGCAGGGACAGATCCTCTGCCCATATCCACCGAAGCATGCCGTACCGGGAGCTTCGGTTTTTCTACTATTGCACCCTGGGATCCGGAAAGGCCGTCTCGTTCGATGCGCATCATACTCAAAAATCAGCAGCTTGTAATGACCCGCTTTGGCCGGCCGCAGGGAGTCTGGCAGTTCCTTTCCCGGCAGCGCGCAATCAGAACATAGGCCGCTTCTGTCGTAGTACAATAATGTATTGTGTAAAGATCTGTGGAATTTAAGGACATGATCAAGAATGCGTGAAACCCCTGATATAGAAACGGCATCTGATGATTACGCCAGCCGCTTTTCCGGGGCGGCTGGCGTGTATTTTCTGGATACTCAAAATTCAGCTGTAGAGCGTGTTCTTGGCAGAGATTGTAAGGGGACTGTCATCGATCTTGGCGGTGGCCATGGGCAGTTGATCCCTGTACTCGAACAGACAGGCTGTGACATCATCGAGTACGGGAGTGATGCCAGCTGCCACAAAATGCTTGGCCAACGTCATCCTGAAGCTGAACTGCATAAGGTGACAGGCGATATGCTTGAATTACCGTTTGCAGACCAGTCTGTCGATCTGGTAATTTTCGTTCGACTCATCTCGCACATCGACAATTGGCCTGCACTAATTGCAGAATCCTGCCGTATATCCAGACAGACCGTGGTATTCGATTACCCGAGTTTGTTTAGTGCAAATGCACTAACGCCACTAATGTTTGGTTTGAAAAAAGGTATTGAAAAGAACACCCGAACCTACTTGAGTTTTTCAAAACGTCAATTGAAAGCTGAGCTGGCAAAGCATGGATACAAAATTACTGCGCATATTTCCCAGTTCATGCTACCTATGTTTTTGCACCGTGGATTGAATGGTGCAAAGTTTCTTCAGGTATTAGAAAAGTTGTTTCTGATCACCGGCATTACCTCCCTGTTTGGTTCGCCCGTCGTTCTCCGTGCAGACAGAGTTATTCAGAAGCAGTGAAACCACAACGATGAAGATCTTACTGCTCGTACCACAACCCTTTTATCAGGAGCGTGGTACGCCCATTGCTACCCGTATGTTGGTCAGGGCTCTGTGTGGCGCTGGCCATTCGGTTGACATGCTGACCTTTCATCCTGGTGATGATGTCGCAATTGAAGGGCTGCGAATTTTTCGTACCCGATCCCTGCCTTTCGTCAAAAAGATACCAATAGGGTTCTCTTTCGGCAAGCTGCTATACGATGTACTGTTGTTCTTCAAGACACTCAACATGCTCAGGAAAGGGTCGTATGATGTGTTGCACGCCGGCGAGGAAAGTATATTTTTCACATTGTTTATTCCCAGGGGTAAACGGGTAATCGTCTATGATATGGATTCGTCCATGCCTGACCAGCTCCTCGAAAAGTGGTCTTTCCTGCGTGTTGTGGCCCCAGTGATGTACGGTTTTGAACGCCTGGCGATAAGACGCTCAGATGTCGTGTTGCCTGTCTGTGATGCACTGGCCGTCCGCGTACAGGATTATGCCCCCGAACTACCCCTGTGTGTTCTGGAAGATGTCGCAATGGATCTTCAGCCAAGCGGTGAACCGATTGACGATATTCACAAACGGGTCCCCGACAATACTGTTGTGGCGATGTATGTCGGTAACCTTGAACATTATCAGGGTATCGATCTGCTTATCCATTCGTTGGCTGAACTCGACGATTGTGATGCACTGCGCGTCGTGTTTATCGGTGGCAATGATGAGGACATTGAACGATATAAAGACATGGCGGAAACGGCAGGGGTGTCGGCACTGTGCATTTTCCTCGGTTCGAGACCCGTTGCCGATCTGATGTTATACCTTGAGCAAGCGGACATCCTCATTTCGCCGCGTATCAAGGGTGTCAATACCCCAATGAAGATCTACTCCTATATGGGAGCAGGCAAGGCTATTATTACAACAGATATACCCTCACATACGCAGGTTCTGGACGAAAACTCCGCAGTGCTGGTAGCAGGTGAACCGGCAGCCTTTGCAGCTGGACTGGCTATATTGTGTAAGGATGCCAGCCTGCGCGAAACACTGGGACATGCCGCTCGGGAACTTGCCGAAGGCCGTCACACCTACGGCGTCTTCAAGAATAAATTACTGAGCGTCTACCGGCAACTGGAAGCCGATAAGCATGAAGCGTGACCTCCGGCTGCTTGCTGAGAATACCTTTGATGTACTGATTGTCGGCAGCGGCATATACGGTGCATTTCTCGCGCGTGAGGCCGCCATGCGTGGACTGAGTGTAGCCTTGATTGAGCAGGGTGATTTTGGGTCCGCAACGTCTGCAAACAGTCAGAAAATTGTTCACGGCGGCCTCCGCTATTTGCAACACCTGAACCTTGTGCGAATGCGGGAGTCGATCCGTGCCCGACGGCAATTGCTTACCATTGCCCCCTATTTAGTGCGACCACAACGATTTCTAGTGCCGACTTATGGCTATGGTATGCAAGGTAAATGGATCATGCGTGCTGCACTACTGCTGAATGACTTAATCAGCGTAGACCGTAACAGGGGTGTCGATACTGGCAAGCGAATACCTGCGGGCAGGATTATTTCGCGGCGACAATGTCTGGCCATATCGCCCTGCATCGATCAGGACGGGTTAACCGGCGCAGCCCAGTGGCAGGATGGATTTATCGAGGACACAGAGCGGTTGATGCTCGCCATTATTCATACTGCTGTACAGCAGGGAGCCGTCGCGGCCAATTATGTTACAGCCGAAGCTTACACCCTGGATGGCAATCGAGTAACCGGTGTTCATGCCCGAGACAAGCTGGACGGTAAAGCCATTAATGTACGGTCTCGCATGGTTATTAATGCAGCCGGCCCCGGGGCGGCTGCGCTGGATGCGGATTTAAGCCGGCAGCCCGGTGATATGCCTCAGGCATGGGTCAAGGCATTTAATGTATTTCTCAAACGCCCGCTCTTCGACGATATGGCGGTGGGGCTGAGCAGTGCGACCCGGCACATTGACAGGGATGCCGTCATCAACCGGGGTAAGCGGTTCTATTTTTTCGTACCCTGGAAGGGAGGGACTCTGATAGGCACAGAGTATGTGACGGCTAGTCCAGGTGATGATTCAACAAACCTTAGCCGTCCGGAGCTGGAAGCTGTCATTGATGAGATAAATATGCTGTATCCCTGTGCAGGCATAAGCAGGAAGGATATCGGCTTTTGCCACGTCGGCCTGTTGCCGGCAAACAGTGCAGATCCAGCGACCGATGCCGCCTCTCGCCTGCTCAAACACACCAGAGTTGTCGACCATGAAACAAGCGCCGGCACACGGGGCCTGTTTACAGTAACGGGCATCAAGTATACGGTTGCCCCGCAGGTGGTTATTGGTGTGATCGACAGGGTATTGGCCAGGCTGGATGTCCGCGCAGCGAGACCGGATGTTGAGCCTGTTTTGTACGGTGCAGAGAAAGAAGGCATTGGGACTGAGCGGGTCTACGACTCGAGGCTGTACCATCGATATGGCTGTCATGGCCGTGATGTGCTGGAAAGTGCTAAAAATGTGAGTGGATTACGAGACCTCGTCGGAACTGACCGCGACACGATTATTGCGGAGGTCATCTACGCGGTTCGCGAAGAGATGGCGGTCACGTTGCCAGATGTGGTCTACAGACGAACGGGCCTGGGAAGTACCGGTATTCCCGTCCGTGAGACCCTCAAACGATGCGCGAACATCATGGCCGCTGAACTTGGCTGGAGCAAGACGCGTGTGAGCAAGGAAATCAGCCGTGTGGAAAGTACCAGAGCGTACCGTCATGGATAGGTTGGGGCCAGCTGGCTTATGTCTCCATACAAACGTCTGTCGTGATAAAAAATACGGCAGTTTAGAGTCGTGGGTATAAACAGCGTGTACGGGACCCGGTTAGCTGTATATCGACAAAACAAGGTTTGGATTAGTAATGGAGTTTAAGGGGTAAAGTGCTTATAATGAGCCACTTTTTTACGTTCGCATAATAAAAAATATCAGTCCAAAACCTAAATTATGGTGTGTTCTATGACGTTTAAATCTGCTCCCTCCAGGGTAATTTTTATGGCCTGTTTGCTTACTTTATCCGGTCGCGCACTGGCACAGGCATTACCTGATCCCGCTTCGGAGGAATTCCTCAAGCAATACGGTCTCCGTTTCGTTAACGTGTTTCCCGCCTGGAGCAATACAACAGGCAGTGGGATTACCATTGCTACGCTGGACTCTGGGGTGAATGTTACTCACGTTGAGTTGCTTGGGAGAATAGCTGCAGGGGGTGATGTCGGTGATGTGGATACGGGTGGTGGCCATGGCACATCTGTCGCGGGAATTATCGCCTCGAATTTTAATGGCCAGGGTATTATCGGTGTCGCTTATGATGCATCAATCCTGCCGATACGTGTCACAGATTCAAACCGCTTTGCCGGTTCAGATGCCGCGGCAGCAGGATTTAACCGGGCCGCTGCCCGCAGTGATGTGCGTGTAATCACATTTACCGCAGGCACCATTTTTTCCGAGCCTCAGAATAGCGCAATCATAAATGCCACAAAAGCCGGGAAGCTCGTGATAATTAGAGCTGGAAATGACAGTCAGGCAAACCCGGATATTCCTCCCTCAGTCTATGGCCAGTTTAATGGGGGTGGCATCATTGTGGGCGGAACAGGACAAAATAACACCCTTCTTGATATGTCAAATCGTGCGGGCGGTGCTGCAGCTGTCTATATGGTGGCGCCGGGCCTGAGTATTTATGCGCCGGGTAATCGTGGCAATACGAGCTATGTAACCTGGACAGGCACATCCGTTGCAACACCACATGTGGCCGGTGCGGCAGCATTGATACTGGCACAAAACCCTGAGCTTACTAGCCAGCAGGTGGTGGAAATTCTGTTTAACAGTGCTACGGATCTTGGCGCGCCGGGTGTTGATGCGATCTACGGGCACGGCATGTTGAACGTCGGTGCGGCACTTGCAGCACAGGGCGGTGTTGGAGCATCCTCAAGTGGCTCCAGCGGCGGACTGGGCGTAGGAATAGCCGCCCTGGCTGTTGGTGGTGGGCTGGCATATTTCTGGAGCGAGAATAAAAAAGCAGAAAAAGACCTTGAAAAGACACTGGTTTTTGATAAGTACAACCGTCCGTATATCATGAATTTGAACCAGACCTTAAATGTACAAAACAGCGCACCAACATTGTTCAATGTTATGAATATGTTTGATCGTCAGACACGTACTGTAGATGTCATCATGTCTGATAATCTTTCAATGTCTCTACACACACGGGCGACTAACCCGGCAGATTATGTTTTTTTGAAGGATTCAGATCCTTTCCTTGAGAACTACGATGAGGTAAGGGACCGCGATCTTTCAATGAAAGTGGCGGGAAGTTTTAACAGTGGTTTTTCATTCAATCTTCAGCATAACTATACGCCTTCAAGCGGGTTCGATAAGGTCGGGAATTTATCATTAAGTGAGAACTTTATCTGGGCCAGCTCATATGGCTTACAGTATATGGGTTTCGGCAATCGTTCCGATAATGTCAGCATGGGCTATAAGGCCAGTAAAAAACTTTCGTTCCAGTTTGGCGCCAATCGTCTAAATAATAATAAGCAAAACAGACTAAGCAGTGAGGCGGTGATGCTGCAGGGCAGTTATTCCCCAACTGAAAAAATGAGTGTTTCATTACGTGTAAACAACCTTTTTGAAGACGGGAACCTGCTTGGTGGCGCGTCGAGTGGCGCCTTCAGTGTCGCGAATGCCAACACCACTGCAATTGGCCTGACCGGGCAGTACCGAATATTTGATAAATTTTCCCTGTTTGGTAGCTTTACCGAAGGATTTACCGGCGTAAAGCAGCAGCGAGGCTCATTCCTGCAGAGTTTTACAACGTTAAGAAGCTATTCATGGGGAACCGGGATAATCGGCAAGAGCCTGTTCCGTTATAATGACCGTGCAGGATTCGCTGTGTCCAGCCCTCTGCGTATTAGCAACGGCAGTGCTGATCTCCTTGTGCCACAGTCACTCGACAGTCAGCGCAATGTTATTAATAGCCGAACACGTGTTTCGCTTGCCCCAGAGGGCAGGGAAATCGATTTTGAAGCCTTTTATAGGATGAATCTGAACCGTCGTACCCAGGTCGGCACGACGTTGACCTATCGCGATACCCCGGAAAATACCAGTTATATTGGGAAAGGACTGTCCGTGTTTACGACAGTTGGACTCAGGTTCTAGTGTGTTTGTAATGCATTTTAATGCCCTATGAAATGATGTGTTGAAGCATTCCATAATTCCACTTTTTCGTGGCTACGGAGAATGCTGTCTACCTACCTGGTAGCACGTGCAGGGGTTGTGTCAGACGGATTTTCTTATCACTGAGCAGAAAGACACCATGAGAATACTTTCTATAGTCATTCCTGCCTATAATGAAGAAGCCTCTATTGGAACGCTGTTGGAGAAGATTGGCCGGGTGGATCTGGAATCTGTCGGAGTGAATAAGGAAGTGATTGTCGTTGACGACTGTTCCAGCGATCGAACCGGTGAGATAGTCAAACAACACAAGAATGTGTCCTATTACCTGCAGCCGGAAAACCGTGGAAAGGGTTCAGCGGTCAAGCGGGGGATATCGGTTTCTACAGGCGACTGGGTGCTGGTGCAGGACGCGGATCTTGAGTATGAGCCAAACGACTACATTCCTATGATTGAGGCGGCGAGCCATGACCCTGAGCACACGTCCATTTATGGTAGCCGCCTGCTAGGCCAGTGTGTGTTCTCTCCGGAGGGAAAGCTCATCAAGAGCAAGCACAGGGATCAGAAGTTCGTCAACTGGTTTGCCAACCGCGTGCTTACGGTCTTTGCCTTTATGCTACTGGGTAAGTGGATTACCGATACCTTAACGGCCTATAAACTTTATCCCGGTAAGTTGATTCGCTCATATAAGATCGTAACCAGCGGATTTGAGACAGATCATGAATTGACGACCTTCCTGGTCAGGAGCAATATCAAAATCATAGAGCTGCCGATCCACTACTATCCCAGGAGTGTAGAAGATGGAAAAAAGATAAAGGCCACGGACTTTTTTATTGCCTTGATCACCTTTCTCAGGTTCAGATTCCGTAGACTTCCCTGATCTGTTGATCCCTCAATTTAATGCGTTTTTTATCTGAAAAGCGATCTGTAATTCTCGTCTTCGGCGCGGTTTTGTTGATGGCACTGGGCCTGCGCGTATTCTTTATCTGGACCAGCATCACCCACCTGCCTGTTACCGGAGACGAGGCCCTGACCGTTTTGATCGCCAAGCAGGTGGCCCGAGGCGAGTGGCCGCTATTGATCAGTGGAACACCCTATCTGTTCCCGATAGAGGGTTATTTAATGGCGCCCCTGGTGGAGTGGATGCCCAGAAACGTTGTCGGTGCCCGCTATCTAACCTTGTTCCTTGGCCTGCTCTCCCTGGGCGGATTTTTTTTCCTCGTTAAAAAGGTCCTGCCCAAAGACAGCCAATGGCCGGCGTTTCTCCTGGTTCTTTTCCCCTCTGCCTACTTCCTGATCCTCCAGTCGGGATATGTGCCACCAAATTATGCGACCAGTATTACCTTTGCCTGGGTAACCTCTTATCTGTTGGCCGCGTCTTTCAATTCCTCTCAAGCTTACCGTCTGTTCCTGGTTATCGGAATCGTAGCCGGGACGGCCTTTAGCGTACACATGCTGGCAATTTCCTACATACTTCCCGCTTTTATTTTGATACTGCTGGGTCGAAGTCTGGTGGATGCTGCGAAGCGTACGGGCAGCTTTCTGTTTGGGGCATTGATAGGACTTGTCCCCTTTATTCTTTCTATTGTGCTCTACCCCCACGCACAGGAAGCCGTCTCAAAAACCCGACCAATCCTTGAAGTGATCCAGCGTCTGTGGGACCCAGCTCTCAGTCAGGTACTGCCTGGCGCGATGGGCGTCAACCCGGTGCTGTTTCCCGATTTTACCGCCCACCTGGGGCAATTACCCCTATTGAGGAATATTTTTGCCGTCGCTTATTCGCTACTGGTCCTTGTTGTATTTTTTCATAGACTGATCCGGTTTGTTCGCCATGTTAAACAGGGTCGTTGGCCTTATCTTGATACCCAGGATTTCTTTCTGGGCTCCAGTCTCATTGCCATTGTCCTGTTTGCCTTCAGTGAGCGTGCGGGTCCGGAGTCGTACAGGTATCTGCTGGTTCCGGTAATCTTCTTTCCCTTTTTGTTTGGCTATGCCTTTTCAATTGCCGGGAGAAAATTACGCTATGTTGTGGGTACGGTCGCCGTGGGCCTGGGGCTGTTCAATATAGCAAGCTCTATAGAGGTAATACGTTCCTGGCGTACACCACAGTTTGCAGGGGAGATAGCAAAAACACCCGGAATCATTCCCTTAATCGAGGCGCTGAAGAAGAAAGGCATTGACCGTTGTTATGCCTCGTTCTGGCTGGGGTATCGAATAATCTTTCGAACGGATGAGAAAATTGTATGTGCACCACCCTACAATGAGCGCTTTCTCGGCTGGCCGATTCCATACAAGGATGTTGTCGATAAATCACCAAACGCCCGCTATGTCCTCACACACGGCTACGATACAAGGTTACCCATTACCGCATTTGAGCGGCACATGAAAGAACAGAATATCTCCTATTCGAGGTGGAATGTTGGGCCATTCTATACCTACGAGGATTTTCACCATAAACAGGGCGATGTGGATACCCGAATTTCCAGCCGGGCCTATTCGCTAAACAGCAGCACTCAGGGGTCGGGCCTGGAAAACCTCGGTGACGGTAATGTGCGCAGTTCCTGGAGTAGTGGCTCTGAGCAGAAGGCGGGCATGTGGTTACAGGCAGAGTTTAAACCCCTGCGTACCGTCCAGCGGGTGACACTGGTTTATCCCTTTATCTATCCAGACCTTCCCGACGAGACCGCCAGGTCAATCAGAATACTCGGTCGAAGAGGGGACTCCTGGACAGTTATTGTAGACAAGAGGGTGCAGCATTTTGACAGGGTCCGGTTCCGAAAAAAACACCCGGTCTACGGCGGTATGCACCAGACTTTCTGGTTTGAACCTGTCCAGCTTGATGCGATAAAAATAGAGATCGTTGTCCCGAGGAAAGGGAGACTGTGGAGAATGAGTCAGTTAGAATTTGGCACCCCGTGTAAAGGCCAGACGGGTTGTTGAGTCGCCGGGCTACAAAAAGTTTCTTTTTAATTTTTTAGTAATTCTCACCACATAACTGTTGCGCTAGCCGGCATACATCATCAGGAGTGTTGACACCGACAGTCTCCATTTCGTCCGTTCCCCTCATTAGCATCACCCTTTCCCGCCCGGCAAGCCAGGGAATAAAGGGTAGAAAATTACGCTCTCCGGTTGCTCCACCGATTTCCGGGGAGGATGAAAAATCATTTTCCAGCTGCTGAAAAGCGGTGAGCGACAGGGAAAATAGTCCCATGTCATTATTGCCGACATCCGGCATCTCATCCCCTTCTCGACGTTGCAGGACACGACATATCTGTCCTTTATCATCCATATCAAAATGAATATAAGGTGATGTCTTCCGGATTATCGGAACAATCATGGCCGGATCGCTTTTCTCCTCAAGCCCCTTCATACGGTCCAGGGTCTCAGTTTGTATGGCGATTTGATCACACCATGTAATCCATATTCTATCGGGATGGATTTTGCGCACGGCTTTCCCGGCCTCAAGAATTGCATCCAGCATACCGGTAGGCTTATCCTGAACGACGAGCCTGATGGGCAATTCTGCGTTTCTGAAATATTCCTGCGCCAGTTCAAACGCATCACCACTCACCACAACCACGGCCTCATCAACAAAACGACAGTGTAAATTCAGCACATGATCAATCAAGGGTTTGCCACATAATGGATAGAGAAACTTCGGCTTATCGTAACCCAGACGCGACCCACGCCCTGCCGCTGGAACGATCAGTATCTTCACTGAAATACCCCCAGCTCGATCAACCCTTCATTCAAATTAGCGTAGGCGCCCATGAACAAGTCAGCATCTGAACGCACGCCAGTGTGAACCGTACAGACCCGAATGCCCGCCGCTATAGCAGCGTCTACACCCGATTGACTGTCTTCCAGGACCAGGGCTTTTTCCGCAGGAACCCTGGATCCTCTCAGTACTTCATTAAACACCAAAGGGTCGGGTTTGCCCTGGATCACTTCATCGGCCGTTACAATAAAGTCGAAACACGCCGTAAGGCCCAGGCTTCCTAGCGCCAGAAGTGCGGATGTCCGTGATGCCCCCGTTGCGACAGACATGCGCCAACCCTCAGCATGAAGTCTATTAATGATCTCCACTGCACCCGAACAAACCTTAAGGTCGTGTTCCATCTCCTGTCGCGCCATTTTCTGCTTGAATATCACCCATTCGTTGATTTCTGTTTCTGTGGGCGCCAGAGACTGAGTGATGGCTGAAACAACATCAGCCGTCCTTTTACCGGCAATACTGCTATATTTTGGCCCGTGGATTCCAAGTTTATCCCAGAGTTTCTGATAGGCCGCCCGATGGCAGGGGGATGAGTCGATTAACACGCCGTCCAGGTCGAATATAAGGTATTCAATAGGGGGCTGAAGTGAAATCATCCGTGTTGGCCAAACAGGCGATTCTTCAGGATTACCCCTAGAGCTTTCAGTCCGTCTATTATCGTCGTCCGCTTGACCTTTTTCGGAGACTGGGAAAAAAAACGTACGGGCATTTCCAGTACTTCACCTCTTTTTCTTAAGATACCGGAGAGCAATTGCTGGTTATAAATCGTTGGTTCCTGATTAAAGGGGATCTCTACCAACAGGTTTTTACGGATTACGCGTACCCCCGACAACGAATCGGAGATGTAGCGGCCGAATAAAAACAGATAGACCAGGCTGAGTAAATGGCTGCCAAGATAACTGATTGCACCAATAATGTGCCGATGCTGGAAACGTAGACGGTAGGAATCATGAATATCATTTACTGACAGCCTCCGACTTCCCCACACTGCATCCAGGTCACTGGATTCAAGGACACTAATCAGCTTCATGATATCACCGCCGTGATACATCCCGGAGGATTCAAAAAGTACGACATAGTCATAATCTGATTCTGACAGGAATTGCTGGATATCCTCAGGCAGAACATGAATAGTCTGGAAAGGCAGGCGCTCTTGCAATGAGCTCGGCAAGGGCGATTCCAATTCGCTGAGGAGGTCTATCTTCTGCAGTTGTTCCGCTGTGCCATGACGGAGCATTTGCAACACACTCTGGGTGATTTTATCGGCAGATATCGCTTCCTGCATCAAAACCGCCAATTTCAGGCTCTGCCTCTGGCGGAAGATAGTATTGATAAATGGCGTCAGCGCTTTATCTGCATCATGAAATCCAGAAGAAGCATCTTCGTATTCCCCAATACGAATAGCACGTGGGTCATCAATCAGGCCGAGGTCACCGGGTGCAATATGAGCAGTACTGCTTCGGGCCTGGTCCGGGTAATTGATCAGCGAATGTGTCACCAGCAGTGGATCTGGATAATCCCTCCTGTCTTTTTCGCGCAGATAGAACCGAGCACGATCGGCGATATCAACGGCCTGATAGTTCGTAATCTCTGCATCTTCGTAGATGTTGGTGATCAATAGCTTGATCGCCTTGAAGTTGGCCGTGATTGCAAGACCAATTTTAGGGGTCATGTAGGAGGGGTAAAGACTTGAGTGCTGTGTACCGGGAGAATAAATAATCAGATCAGCCCTTTCCAGCACCTCCAGCGCAGCCGGATTCGCTACTGGGGCAATGGAGCGTTGCTGCAACCATTCCATAACGGCCACTTTGTCCATTTTTTCCAATAAGGTCTTTTCTGATTCCCCGATGGGGTGAGCAATCAGGTAGATATCTTCAATATGATTTTTTCGGGCCGAATCAACAATGGCTTCTTCACTGGCAAGGAAATGGTTGCTCCTGTCCAGTGCTACCAGGAAGAGATTTTCACCATTGGTAACATTAACGATCAATCCATCAGGCAGGCCCATGAGGCCACAATAATTATTGACTGCTCGGTTAAAATTTCGCCCTTCTGACAGATAACAACCTGCAAATACCAGGTTGCCAATGGCACAATCAGCAAATGCAAAGCCACCTGATTTGACTATTGAGAGAAAGTGTCCCAGCCTGTCCGCAACCCTTGCCAGTGTTTCCGCACTCAACCGTTGTGCCACAGATCTGACAGCATTAACCGCAGGGGGCAATTTATCGATGTGCTGCGCTACCAGCAGTTTGACGGTGCTTATACCATCCTGATCAGACAGCCCCATGGGGAGGCGCAGATCAAATAAGTCTATCAGCGCGCACTCGCAGGTATTCAGTTCGCTGGCGAAGCGGGAAGCATTCTTACGGAAATCCGAGGGCCCCAGGCAATCCCCCAGAAAACGGCGGACCTCACCCGTTGATGCGCCGTCATCGTAACCATTGATCAACACCGTTAGCGAAAGCCCCGGTTGCCTGACCAGTCGCTTCGATAGCACTGTTGAACCACGTCCTCCAGAAAATATCACTACGTTCATCTTTCTCTTCTACCTGTGCAGACCAAAACACCAGGGCAGATAATATCGTTTTTTATGGGGTAGCAGTGACCTAAAACAGGTGATTTGATGAATAATTCACCAAATAATGACAGGCAGTGCTGGAAAATCATTCATTCAAAACAGGGAGAAGTGTTTTAGCAAAACTCAAAACGGTAATTTTGAAAAATGCTAATTGATTGGAGGTTACCTGGGTGTCTATAATTCCTGTTTGACGTTGGAAAGACAATCAACGACGAGACTGTTTTTTTAGAGGGTATAAAATGAAAATATTGGTTACTGGTGGGACGGGGTTTACGGGCAAAGCGTTGGTCAGGCGCCTGATTAATGAAGGCCATGAGGTCGTAGCACTTGATTATAAGGAGGGACTGGCGACCGATGAGCTCCGCAATATGGGGGCCGATGTGGTTATTGGCAGTGTGGTGGATAAGGATGTGGTCGAAAAATGCATGCAGGGGGTCGATGTGGTTCAGCATCTGGCAGCGGCATTCAGGGAGCTCAATGTACCTAATAGCTATTATGATGAAATCAATGTTGGTGGAACTCGAAATGTTCTGGAGGCCGCCGAAAAACAGGGGGTGAGTAAATTTATTTACTGCAGTACCTGTGGGGTACACGGTGATGTTGAAAATCCACCTGCAAATGAAGATGCGCCCATCAATGCAGCGGACTACTATCAACAGACCAAATATGCGGCTGAGCCGGTGGTGTATGAGTTTGCAAACAGGGGGCTCAAAACAGTCGTATTAAGACCCACCGCCATCTATGGGCCTGGGGATCCGGAACGTTTTTATATGATTTTTAAACGCGTGAACAATGGTCGATTTCCGATGTTCGGTAGCGGTAAAACCCTGTATCACCCTCTCTATGTGGAAAACCTTGTGGATGCACATATGCTGGCTATGGAGCCAGGCAAGGGTGATGGTCAGACATTCCTCATTGGTGATGAAGAATATGTTTCCATTAATGATCTGGTCAGAAGAGTCGGCAATGCCCTGGGTGTGGATGTAAAAATTCAGTATTTCCCTCTATGGCCCCTTATTGTTGCAGGGCACATATTCGAAAAAGTATGCAAACCGTTCAAAATTACACCGCCAATATTTCCCAGGCGAGTCGACTGGTATCGGCAGAACCGCGCCTTTGACATAACCCGGGCCAAAAAAGAGCTGGGATATGAGCCAAAAGTGGGTCTTGATGAAGGTCTGGCCAAAACGGCTGAATGGTATCGGAGCGAAGGCTATCTCTAGGGAACGGTTGATCAAGCTACGAACTCGACATTTACGGCGGGGATCTGAATATTTTTATCACAGTCTACTTCATCCTCACACATCAAGGGTTTCTGGATATTTAACCCACTTAGCCAGGGGCCGTGCAATACGCCGGAATACCGATTTTGTGTGACGGTGATCTTTCTAACTATACTGTTGCTGTATCTGCTCCAGACTGACATGTCGTACATCATGCCCCTTCACCAGATAGATCACGTATTCACAGATATTGGTAGAGTGATCACCGATTCGCTCCAGTGAGCGTGCGCACCAGTTCAGGCGCAATACATTTTTTACCTCACGAGAGTCTTCCATCATGTGGGTAATGAGCATACGGGTAAGCGACTCAAATTCCTGATCGATCTCGGGGTCACGCCCCGCCACTCTGACTGCAGCCTCCACGTCCATACGGGCAAAGGCATCGAGCGCACCGTGTAGCATCTCGATGACATGTTCACCCAGGTGCAGTAAGTCTGAATAATAGGATTGAGGCTCCTGACTATTGGCCAGTTTTAGAGCGAAACGACCAATCTTTTCTGCTTCATCACCAATCCGTTCAAGATCCGATATGGTTTTGATAACGGTCAGAATCATACGTAAATCACTGGCAGCAGGCTGTCTACGAGCAAGAATATTAGTGCATTCCGCATCGATTTCGACTTCCAGGCCATTAATCAGATAGTCCGATGTGGCGACTGTTTCTGCCAGGCTGCTGTCGCCCTTGATCAGGGCCTGTAATGCATTCTTACACTGTTTCTCAACCATACCGCCCATGGTCATAACTTTACTGCGCAATTCTTCGAGTTCTTCATTATATTTTCTTGAAATATGTTGATCAATTTGCAGGTTTTCCATGGTATTTTCCTTAGCCTAACCGAATCGTCCGGTAATATAATTTTCCGTCATCTGGTGCTTGGGCGTGGTGAATATCTCTCGTGTATTACCGACCTCCATCAGCTTTCCGAGATGGAAATAGGCCGTACGCTGCGACACGCGAGCGGCCTGCTGCATGGAATGGGTGACGATAACTATGGTGTATTTCTCCTTTAACTCATCCATCAGCTCTTCAATGCGTGCGGTGGCGATCGGATCCAGTGCTGAGCAGGGTTCGTCCATCAGTATAACCTCGGGGCTGACCGCTATGGCACGTGCGATGCACAGGCGTTGTTGCTGGCCGCCTGACAGACCGGTGCCCGGTTTATCCAGCTGATCTTTCACTTCATCAAACAGGCTGGCACGACGCAGACTCTTTTCGACGATGTCATCCAGTTCGGCCTTATTGTGCGCCAGGCCATGGATGCGCGGCCCGTATGCTACATTTTCAAAGATTGACTTTGGAAACGGATTCGGTTTCTGGAATACCATGCCGACACGTGCACGCAGCAGTACGATATCCATTTCTGTATCATAAATATCCTCACCGTCAAGCTTGATATTACCTTCAAAGCGGCAGCCGGGAATGATGTCATTCATCCGGTTGATGGTCCGTAAAAAGGTGGATTTACCACAGCCTGAGGGGCCAATCATGGCAATAATCTGATTCCCAGCGATGTCCAGTGATACATCTATAATAGCCTGTTTATCACCATAGTAGACATTGACATTACGCGCAGAAATCCTGGCATTGTCGATGAAAGGCTGACCGACTGTCTCATGTTTTTCGTTATCCCCCGACTCGTGGATATCAAATTCACGCAGGCCCTGCAGCGTTTCGTTTACAGGCTTGTTTGCAGTGACATATGCAAGCGTACCCTCGTCAGTTGTGTTCTTGTCAGTCACTGCGGAATTGTCCTTTATCATTGTTACCGTCTGCATCTTATCAGACCCTATTTTAATTCGAAGCGTTTACGCAGATAAATAGCAAGCGCATTCATTATGATCAAAAAGAGTAGCAGTACCATAATGGCTGCCGAGGTCTTTTCCATAAACCCGTGTTCTGGGTTGTCGGCCCACAAATAAACCTGTATTGGCAGTACTGTCGACGAGTCCATTATGCTGCCAGGTACATCCATGATAAAGGCGACCATGCCGATCATTAGCAAAGGCGCGGATTCACCCAGTGCCTGGGCCATACCAATTATCGCCCCGGTAAAAATACCGGGCATGGCGACTGGCAGGACATGGTGAAATATGGTCTGTAACTTTGACGCACCTATGGCGAGGGCGGCCTCACGGATGGAAGGTGAAACGGCCTGAATCGCGGTGCGCGATGTAATGATGATAGTTGGTAATGTTATCAGCGCCAGCACGATACCACCAACCAGCGGCGCAGAGCGCGGCAGCCCAAAAAAATTGATGAAAACAGCCAGCCCCAGTAGACCAAAAACGATGGAAGGCACGGCGGCCAGATTATTGATATTTATTTCAATTAGATCGGTGAGGCGGTTGCGTGGTGCAAATTCCTGTAAATAAATTGCGGCAAAGACACCGATCGGGAAAGAAAGCAGAAAGGTAACCGACAGGGTGAAGAAGGATCCAAACAAGGCGGCTTTTATCCCCGCCAGTTCAGGCTCACGGGAATCGCCGGCAGTAAAGAATGTGGTGTTGAAGCGAGTATCGGTAAGGCCTTCTTTGTGTAGCTGATTTAGCCAGTTTACTTGATTGTCTTTTACACGCCGGTCAGCTTCCGGGGTGTTTTTATCCACCTGCCCCTTCAGGTAACTGTCTGCCTCGGAATGTGCCCGCAGCCAGAATTCTTTACGCTTCCCGATATCCTCAGGGTGGGCGACAATATAATCACGCAGCTTATATTCGGCCCCGATACTAATTAGTCGGTATAGCCGGCGCTTCTCTTTTCGTCCGGAGACTTCAGGAAATTTTTTACGCAAGCTGCGTTTAATCACCGCGGCATAATTCGCCTGCCGTAATTCATTTTCCGTTGAATTAGCGTCTACGCCGAGCTTCTCAGGATCTAGATTAATGGAGAGCTTGATAAAGCTTTGAGTAAAGGCAGGCGTCCCTTTGCTGACGATATCTGCAAGCAACAGAAACAAAAAGATAAAGCCTGTTAACACAGCCAGCCGGCCATACCACTGGAAGCGTTTCTCTCGCGCATAGCGCTTCTTTAATGATGCCGCTATTACGGCGGTATTCCGGTTTGTGCTTCTATCTGTATTGCTGTCTATCTGTTTATTCATATTGCTCACGGTATTTTCTGACCACATAGAGGGCGATGACGTTGAGCAGTAGCGTCACGAAGAAAAGCGACAAACCCAGGGCAAAGGCGGCCAGTGTTTTTGGACTGTCGAATTCCTGGTCACCAACTAGCAGGGTAACGATTTGTACTGTGACCGTGGTCACCGCCTCCAGCGGATTGATGGTCAGTTTTGCCGATAGCCCGGCGGCCATGACAACAATCATGGTCTCGCCAATGGCGCGTGACACAGCGAGTAATATACCCCCAATGATGCCCGGTAGGGCAGCAGGCAACACGACCTTTCGTATCGTCTCATTCATCGTTGCGCCCAGGCCCAGCGAGGCTTCACGCATGGCATCGGGTACTGCAGTGATAATATCATCTGACAATGACATGACGAAAGGAATAATCATGATTCCCATAACCAGACCGGCGGCCAGGGCACTCTCGGAAGATACGTTGAGACCAAAGGACTCGCCCAAATTGCGGATAAAAGGTGCCACAGTGAGTGCGGCAAAGAAACCATAAACGACTGTGGGCACCCCGGCCAGTATTTCCAGCATCGGTTTACTTATAGTGCGAAAACGCTTAGTGGCATATTCCGACATATAGATGGCGGACATCAGGCCGACAGGTACGGCAATCAACATGGCAACCAGGGTAATCAGCATTGTGCCGACAAACAAAGGCACAAAGCCAAATGAACCGGATGCTGCCACCTGGTCGGCACGAATGGCCATCTGTGGACTCCATTCCAGCCCGAACAGAAAGTCTGTAAGGGGAATAACCTGAAAAAAACGCACGGCTTCAAATAACACAGACAGGACGATACCGGCTGTCGTCAGTACCGCAATAAATGAACAGGCGAAGAGTACCCACTTGAAAATATTCTCAACATTATTGCGGGCACGGAATGAAGGCCTGATTCGCTGCATGGCCAACCCTGCACCAAAGACGATTATGACAAAGACCAGGGCGCTCTTGATTATACGGCCTGAAGCTAGCAATGAGTTAAAATAGGAAGCGGCTCCAATTTGATCTGCATTGAGTTGTGAACTGTCTATATTGCCAGTGGCAAAACTGACGATTTGATTGTAGTAGAGCCCGAGCTGGCTTTCCTGCATGCTTTGCACACTTTCCGGCAGGCTGGCCAACACAAGGCTGTGGAGTACCCTTTGTTCAAACCCCATCCACAGGAGTAGAATGAGTAAGGCCGGCAAGCCGGCCCACAGTGCTGTCATATAGCCGTAATGCCGGGGCAAAGAGTGCAGCGACTTGATGCCGCCGTGCCCGGCTGCTACAGCATGCGAACGTTTGTATCCCAGCGCAAAACTGATCACCGTTAGGATGATCAGTGCGAGAAAGATTGTAGATGTCTGCATGCGTATAAAAAACGACTCAACAATCAGGAAATAACTACATTTTCAGTACTTTAAGATTTTTTATGTTTTTCTGAACTTGTAGCAATTCATTACTGTTTAATGGGATTAGCCCTCTTTCGGGCAGGTAACCGTCCTCGCCCATAGCCTTTTTTGAGGCGAATGCCAGGGCGTATTCCAGAATACCGGGGATTTTACCCACGTGCGCATTCTTGATATAGAAGTATAGCGGACGTGATACCGGGTAGTCACCACTGGCGATTGTATCAAAGCTTGGCTCAATACCATCAATTATAGACCCCTGTACCTTGTCAGCATTTTCCTCTAGATAGCTGAAGCCGAAGATACCCAGCGCATTTGGGTTGGTCTGCAGTTTTTGTACGATAAGGTTATCGTTCTCGCCTGCCTCAATATAGGCACCGTCTTCGCGTACCGCATAGACAACCGCCTTGAAGATTTTCTTTCCCTTAGGCGCCTTGCCTTTTTTCTTCTTCATGCTGTCATAAACAGTCAACGGAATACCCAGTTTGGTCATCATGGCTTTGATCTCATCAGCCTGAGAGGCCTTCATGCCACGCAATGCCTTGAGATCAGGAATCGTTTTTGCACCACCGCCAAGAGCCAGTTCAGCAAAGGCATCACGGGTTCCAGATGTTGGTGGTGGTCCGAGCACTTCAATTTTTATCGCGGGTAACTTGGCGTTGACGTCTTTCCAGGTAGTATTGGGGTTGGGAATCAGTTTACCATCAGGACCGGGCACTATTTTGGCCAGTGCCATGTATAAGTCCTTGCGTGTCAGGTTTAAGCGAATTGCTTTTTTTGAGTTTGCAATGACGATACCGTCGTAACCGACCAGTACTTCGGTTATGCTGGTGACCCCATTCTTCTGGCATTTATCATACTCACTTTTCTTGATACGGCGTGAGGCATTGGTAATATCCGGTGTGTTGGCCCCTGCGCCTTTGCAGAATAACTTGAGTCCACCACCGGAACCGGTTGATTCAATCTTGGGTGTTTTGAAATTACTGGAACGTCCAAAACGCTCAGCAACAACTGTGGCAAAGGGATACACTGTCGAAGACCCGACAATGTTTATGGTATCACGGCCTATGGCATGGGCGGTATTAATGCTACCCATGGCGGCCACAATGACAACGCTGTGCAGAATAAATTTTTTCATGTTGATTGTCCCGAAGTTTAAGTTTACTTATGATCAGGCCGGGTCTGAGTTAAGGGAACCTTTAATAATCCTTAGCTTCAGCATCAGGGCCTCTGTTACTGGACAAGATTCTAGAAACCTATTGTTACAGGATTATGACAAAACCTTTTTTTGGGATATCCGGTAATTCTGGATATGTCAGATTGTGATTAAAAATCTGTCATCACAAGGCATGGGGATCGCATGGCCATTCAACCAGCCGCTGTAAATGTCGCCCCAAGAGGGGTGTTACGGATTATATAGTGGCGATTATTAGACTTCATCACCGACACATTCAACGGCCCGCGATGTTGCAAAACAGCAGGTAAAGGATGAGCCGACAGTAGGCGTACTGGAAATATCAATATGCCCGCCATGGCGCTGAACAATGTGTTTGACGATGGCCAGTCCCAGGCCGGTGCCGCCGGATTCTCGTGAGCGGCTGGAATCAACACGGTAGAATCGTTCCGTCAGGCGGCTCAGATGCTGCTGCTCAATGCCCTCACCATCGTCATTTACGGCCAGGCATGGCGCATCGGAACCACTGCGGAACCATTGTAGCTCTATGGGTGTTTGCGCAGGATTGTGCTGCAGAGCGTTGTACAGAAGATTATTGCAAAGGCTCATTATCTCTGCCCGTATGCCAATTAGACAAAGGCTGTCATCCACAGTAACTGTGATTTGATCGCTCTCGGCTTTGCCGGACCGAACGGCATCCGATACCAGTTGCCGTAATATTTGTGCAACGCTGAGGGCCTCTCCTTCGCTGGCTTCCAGCGTAGAACTTTCCAGTCGGGAAAGTGTCAGCATTTCGTTGATTATATTCTCCATCTGTGCCGTTTGTTCAAGCAAGATGTGTATCTTGTCTCGCAACTCATCCTCCCCCCCGTTGTCGGCAGACATCATCTCAAGATAACCCCGAATCACCGTGAGTGGAGTACGTAGCTCATGTGAAGCATTCGAAACAAATTCACGCCTGACACGATTGAGCTGTTCGCGGATGCTGACATCACGTACTGTCAGTAAAAGCTTATCCTGGCCATAATTGATCAGGCGACAGGATAAAATGACTTCATTATCCAACGGAGATGTGAGGCGTAGTTCCTGTTGCCGTTTTGTCGCTCGCAGGAATTTACGAAACTTGGGGTCGCGTAACAGATTATCAATACGTTGACCCAAGTCTCTCGGTGTCTGCAGGCGCAGCAAGATTTCGGCCGCTTCATTGAACCACTGGATTTCACCGGTGCTGGTAAGGATAACCGTGGCATCAGGCAGTGCTTCCGCAGAGGCTCTGTATTGACCCAGTAACAGGGCCAGCTGTTTTTTACCGCGCTTCCTGCTGGTTTTAAGGCGGTAGATATTGGAAATTATATTTTCCAGTAACCCCCCTGCATTCGGTGTTTGTGAACGCTTAAGGCCCTGCTGTATCCAGCGATCGAGCCTGAAGAGCTGGTTCATCTGCCAGATGCAGTACGCCAGGAGAGCCAGGACAATAGTTGGCCAAAGCCGTGATGTCATCAAGCCAGCAATAATTCCGGCAACAAGAACCCAGAACAGGCGCCAGGCCTCCAGGGATAAATTTTTGTTCATTGTCCAACCGAAATACTAAAACGGTAACCGATACCTCGAACTGTCTGTAACATATGATCAACGGCGAACCGTTTAAGAAGTTTGCGCAGACGCAAAATATGGACATCCACCGTTCTTTCTTCAATGTAGATGTTTTCGCCCCAGACATAATCCAGCAGCTGACCCCGTGAGTACACACGGTTGGGGTGCTGCATGAGGAAAAAGAGCAGCCGGTACTCGGTGGGGCCGGGCTTTACCGGTTTTCCTGCTATCGTTAGTTCATGTGCCAGCGGGTCAAGTTTTATCTCTCCTGCCAGTAGAGGCTGTGTAGAACCCTCGAAGGCTTCTGCACGCCGCAATAAAGCAGAGATACGTGACAGCAACTCACGTGTAGAAAAAGGTTTCGTAATATAATCATCGGCACCGGAATCGAGGCCATCAATCCGGTCATTTTCTTCGCTACGTGCGGTCAACATAATGATAGGGACAGTGCGTGTGGCCGCTGATCGACGAAACCCACGTACCAACTCCAGGCCACTGATACCAGGCAGCATCCAGTCCACCAGCATCAGGTCAGGAATGGATTTTGCAACGGCCTGTTGGGCATCCTGGCCATTTTCAACACCGACCACCAGAAAGTCTTCGTTTTCCAGGGTAAAGGTTATCATGCCGAGTATTGCGGCTTCGTCTTCGATGACCAGGATTTTTTTCTGCATGTTCAGCCTTATTTATAGCAAAGATTTTCAACTCTAGAGAGTGAATGTTACAGTTTGATGACAGATGATAGTTAAAGTTTGTATACGCATTACCCGTTTTGTTCTGTCAATCTGACAACATCGGACAAAACTACCGGGCGCCTCTTTGAAAATGAATTCACGCCTACATGTCAATAATCGGTCGATAATGTGCCGTAAGGCAACGAACCGCAGGATCTCTATGTCATCACCTGCCCTCAATCAGTTCGATTTTATAACCATCCGGATCTTCAACAAATGCAATCACTGTGCTGCCATGCTTCATTGGGCCGGCCTCACGAACAATATTACCACCTTGCCGGCGAATAGATTCACAGGCTGCCGCCACATCGTCGACAGCCAGGGCGATATGACCGTAGCCGTTGCCAAGGTCATAGCTGTCGGTCCCCCAGTTGTGGGTAAGCTCAATGACGGTATGATCCACTTCATCTCCGTAGCCAACAAAGGCAAGGGTAAATCTTCCACCAGGATAGTCCTTGCGGCGCAGTAATTGCATACCCAGGATACCGGTATAGAAATCGATCGAGCGATCAAGGTTGCCCACACGCAACATGGTGTGCAGTATGCGCATCGTTAGAGACCCTCCTACTTGAGGGCTTTCCTGCTTGCAGCAATCCGCAGGCGTAAGGCATTAAGACGAATAAATCCGGTCGCATCTGCCTGATTGTAGGCCCCTGCGTCATCCTCAAAGGTAGCGATACTCTTGTCAAACAGACTGTTGGTTTCCGATTTTCTTCCTGCAACCATTATGCTTCCTTTATAGAGCTTCAGCCTTACGTTCCCGGTTACGTTTTGTTGAGATTGATCAATCATGGTCTGTAGCATTTCCCGCTCCGGACTCCACCAGTAACCGTTATAGATCAGTTTGGCATAGCGTGGCATCAGCTCGTCTTTCAGGTGCATGACTTCGCGATCCAGTGTCAGGGACTCCATTGCGCGATGGGCTTTTAGCATGATCGTTCCGGCAGGGGTTTCATAGCACCCACGGGCTTTCATACCGACATAGCGGTTTTCAACGATATCATCACGACCGATACCATTTTCACCACCGATCTTGTTCAGGTATTCCATTACGCCGGCGGGTGACATGGCTTTTCCATCGACAGCGATGATATCGCCGTTGTTAAATTCGAGTTCGATGTAGAGTGGGTTGTCCGGTGCCTGTTCTGGAGACACCGTCCACAGCCACATATCGTCTTCCGGCTGATTCCACGGGTCTTCCAGGATGTTGCCTTCATAGGAGATGTGTAGCAGATTTGCATCCATCGAGTATGGGGATTTGGTGCCGCGCTTTTTTTCCACCGCAATACCCTTCTCATCGGCATACTTCATCAATTTGTCACGTGACACAAGTGCCCATTCACGCCATGGCGCAATAATTTTCACATCCGGCATCAGAGCATAGGCGCCCAGTTCGAAGCGCACCTGATCATTGCCTTTTCCCGTGGCACCGTGAGAAATTGCATCGGCACCCGTTTCGCGCGCGATTTCAACCAGGCGTTTAGCGATTAGCGGGCGTGCTATGGAAGTGCCCAGTAAGTACTCCCCTTCATAAATGGCATTGGCACGAAACATCGGAAAGACATAGTCACGGGCAAATTCCTCACGCAGGTCTTCGATATAAATTTCCTTGATGTTGGCGGCCTCGGCTTTGGCGCGGGCAGGTTCTAGCTCTTCGCCCTGGCCGATATCGGCAGTAAAGGTAACTACCTCACACTGATATTCTTCCTGTAACCAGCGCAGGATAATGGAAGTATCAAGACCGCCGGAATAGGCGAGGACAACTTTTTTTACTTCAGACATGGGTTTTTCCGTGCATGGTTATTGTTACAGAGTATATTACTTATGTGGGAGGCGCATCTCGCGGTGAATTCTTTTATCAGTTTAAAGCTCAAAGCTCAAAGTTTAAAGCTCAAAGCTAATACCTAAGCTTAAGGGCCACGGGAATTTGATCTTCTACTTTAAGCTTTTCACTTTTCACTTTTCACTTTCAACTTTTCCCTTTCTTTTTCGACATCAAATCCGTAATCGTCCCCTCCCTCATTTCCGCCGCAAAGCAAAGCGTCTCGGACAAAGTTGGATGCGGATGTATCGTTAGCCCCAGGTCTTCGGCATCCGCACCCATCTCAAGCGCCAGTACGGCTTCTGCTATCAGTTCCCCTGCATGGGTTCCAACGATTCCAGCACCGACAATTCTGCCAGACTCTTTATCAAATAATACCTTGGTTAAACCTTCGTCGCGACCGATGGACAGGCTACGCCCACTGGCGGCCCAGGGGAAAGTGCTCTTCTCTACCTGTACGCCTTCGGCTTTTGCCTGTGCTTCGGTCAGCCCCATCCAGGCTACTTCCGGGTCGGTGTAGGCGACAGAGGGTATAGTCATCGGATCAAAGGTGGATTTTATGCCGGAGATTACTTCGGCGGCAACTTTCGCTTCATGGGTGGCTTTATGTGCCAGCATCGGCTGGCCAACAATGTCGCCGATAGCATAGATATGTGGGACATTGGTGCGCTGCTGATTATCGACAGTAATGAAACCGAATTTATCCACATTGATACCCGCTTTATCGGCATGAATCAGTAGGCCGTTAGGATTGCGGCCGACAGCAACGAGGATGTGGTCGAATGTATCGGTTTTGGGGGCATCCTTTCCGTCAAAGCTTACCTTAAGCCCCTTTTTTAAGGGCTTGATCTGGGTGACAGCGGTCTTCAGATAAATATTTTCATACCGCGACTTTAAACGCTTTGTCAGTGGGCGGGTAATATCTTTGTCCGCACCGAGTATCAGGCCATCTTGCATTTCCACAACGGTAATTTTTGATCCCAGGGCATCATAGACCGTGGCCATTTCCAGGCCGATAATGCCGCCACCGATGACCAGCAGTCGCCGGGGTATCTCTTCCAGTTTAAGTGCGTCAGTCGAATCCATCATACGTGGATCATCATGTGGAAAACCTGGAATTTTTGTTACCCTCGAGCCGGCAGCAATGATGCAGTGATCAAATGAGATGTTTAGCTCGCCATCAGAAGTCGTGACGGTAATGTGATTAGCCGAGGTGAATTTTCCTTCACCGGTGACGATTTCCACCTTGCGCTGTTTGGCAAGCATTTTCAGGCCGCCCGTGAGGCGTTCAACGACAGCGTTCTTCCAACTGACGATTTTTTTAATGTCGATCGTTGGCTTACCATAACGGATACCGCAGTCCTCTATTTCTTCTGTATCGGTGATAACCGTAGCAATATGCAAAAGCGCCTTGGAGGGGATACAGCCCACATTCAGGCAGACACCGCCGATACGCTCATGGCGTTCAATCATGATGACCTGTCTGCCGAGGTCAGCTGCCCGGAAGGCGGCAGTATAGCCACCCGGACCAGAGCCAAGTATCAGCAGCTCGGCATGTTTGTCGCCTTTTTCAATGTCAGTCGGTACAGAAGAGGCGGATACCGGTCTGTTGGCTTGTGCCTGAGCCGGTTTTACCGGATGTATTTCTGCTGAATCCTTTGTTTCCGTCGCCGGGGGGGAGTCAGCGGCTGCGCCAACCGGCTCTTCCAGCATCAGTATAGCTGCGCCTTCGGCTATTTTATCTCCTACCGAGACTAGAATTTCTTTAACCAGGCCCGCAGCAGGTGACGGGATTTCCATCGTTGCTTTGTCACTTTCCAGGGTGATCAACGAGTTTTCCTGTTCCACGGTATCGCCGACAGCAACCAGTATTTCAATAACTTCAACCTCGTCAAAATCACCGATATCGGGCAGGCGAACTTCAGTCAGTTTACTCATCTGTTGTTCCATAGCCCGGACATTTCCAAAAACTGCATAGCGATCGTGGGCACATAATGCGTCTTCCTAATATACTAATATTTCTCATTATATTTTACTCGTAGATAGAATTTTGAGCGGTCTTTTGAAATATCCGGGTTAGAGGAGGACCTTGCGAATGTCCGTGAGTATTTTACTCAGATAGATAATAAAGCGCGCGCCATCCGCGCCATCAATGACTCGGTGATCATAGGAAAGCGCCAGTGGCAGCATCAAACGGGGTTCAAAATTTTCACCCTTCCACACGGGTTTCATCTGTGAACGTGCCACGCCCAGTATCGCCACTTCTGGTGCATTCACGATCGGTGTGAAGTTGGTGCCACCGATACCGCCAAGGCTGGAGATTGAAAAAGTGCCGCCCTGTAGGTCAGTCGGCATTAGCGAACCCTCACGTGCACGGGCGCTAATATCCATCAACTCCTCCGCCAGTTCGTAATAGCCCTTACTGTCGACATCACGAATGACAGGCACCATCAAGCCCTCGGGCGTATCAACAGCTACCCCAATATTGTAATAGTTTTTGATGACCAGGTTTTCTTTCGTTTCGTCAAGCGATGCATTGAACTGCGGGTGCTCTTTAAGTGCCGAGATCACGGCTTTCATAATGAAGACCAAAGGTGTCAGCCGGACACCCTTGTGCGCGGCCTCATCCTTCATGGTTTGCCGAAATTCTTCCAGGTCGGTGATATCTGCTTCGTCGAACTGGGTAACATGTGGGATATTCAGCCAGCAGGCATGCAGGTGTTTGCCGGCAATTTTCTTGATGCGTGATAATGGGCGGGTTTCAATGTCACCGAATTTGGCAAAATCAACTTTGGGGATGGGTGGAATAGCACCGCCGGTAGACGATGGGGTGCTAGCACCCTGCTGCATGGCCCGTTTTACAAAGTTCTGCACATCCTCCTTCAGGATGCGGGCCTTCGGGCCACTGCCGCTCACCTGGTTCAGGTTGACACCGAGATCAAAGGCAAGACGGCGCACGGAAGGCGATGCATGAGCGCGAACCATACCGGCTACGGTGTCCGGTGCATAGGGAACGACATCAACGCTTTGTGTTGCTGAAATAGAGGGCCCCTCCGCTGCGGGTGTATCAGTAGATATCTCGGTTATGTCAGACGTTTGGTCGTCTATTTTTGCCTCTTCAACCGTATCATCAGCAGTAGAGGCTACTGGCTCACTGCTTTCCAGCAGCAGTATGACAGCGCCTTGAGAAACCTTGTCGCCGATTGCGACTTTGACCTCTTTCACCACACCGGAGACGGGTGATGGAATTTCCATTGTTGCCTTATCACTTTCCAGTGAGATCAGCGAGTCTTCCGCCTCGACACGGTCACCGGCACTCACCAGAATCTCTATGACTTCGACCTCGTCGAAGTCACCAATATCCGGAACCGGTATTTCTATTATATTTGCCATGATATTTTTTGTGTGGGTTACGCTTAAACAGTGACAGGATTGGGTTTGGTACTGTCAATGCCGTAATTTTTTATCGCTTCGCTGACCTTTTTCACGGGGAGCCCTCCCTGTTCGGCCAGCGACTGCAGCGCGGCAACCACGATATGTGCACTGCTGATCTCAAAAAAGTCACGCAGGGCTTCGCGGGTGTCGCTGCGGCCAAAGCCGTCAGTACCCAGTACGCGATAGCTACCGGGCACAGCGGCACGGATTTGATCGGCATACAGACGCACATAGTCTGTGGCGGCGATAACCGGACCATTTTTCTCCGACAGGCTTTTGGCCACATGGCAGATCCTGGCCTTCTTCCCGGGATTGAGACGATTCCAGCGTTCGCAGTCAGCCATATCACGGCGCAGTTCATTAAAACTGGTAGCACTCCAGACATCGGCTGAAACGTCCCAGTCTTTTTCCAGCAGTTCAGCGGCCGCTTCCACTTCGCGCAGGATAGTGCCGCTGCCGAGCAGTTGTACGTGCCTTTTTTTCCGGCCGCCTTTTTTCAGTAAATACAGACCACGCAGGATGTTCTTTTCTGCTCCCTTTGGCATATCAGGATGGGTGTAATTTTCATTCATCAGGGTGATGTAGTAGAAAATATTTTCCTGTTCATGATACATGCGGCGTATGCCGTCCTGGATGATGACAGCCAGCTCATAGGCATAGGTCGGATCGTAGGAAATACAGTTCGGTATACCGCCGGAGGCCAGCAGGCTGTGGCCGTCCTGGTGCTGTAGACCTTCACCGTTTAGTGTTGTACGACCAGCGGTTCCACCGAGTAGAAAGCCCCGTGCCTGCAGGTCGCCGGCGGCCCAGATCAGATCTCCAACGCGCTGGAAGCCGAACATCGAATAATAGATGTAGAAGGGAATCATGCTGATACCATGATTGGTATAGGCCGTGGCCGCGGCAATCCAGTCAGACATGGCCCCGGCCTCATTGATGCCTTCCTGGAGAATTTGACCTTTCGTGTCTTCGCGATACCACATAATCTTGTCGTGATCCTCCGGTTCATACAATTGGCCGGAAGAGGAATAGATACCGAGCTGACGGAACAGTCCTTCCATACCAAATGTGCGGGCTTCATCAGGAATGATCGGCACCAGCCGTTTACCCAGATTCTTGTCGCGGATCAGGATAGACAGCATGCGGACGAATACCATGGTCGTGGACAGCGCTCTGTCGCCACTGCTTTTGATTAAGGCGTCGAAGACATCCAGGCCGGGCACATCCAGCACAGGTACTTCTGTTTTACGCAGGGGCAGATAGCCACCAAGCTCCTTGCGGCGTTCGTGGAGATAGCGCATTTCTTCGCTGTCTTCCTCGGGCTTGATAAAGGGAATATGCTCCAGTTCTTCATCGGATATCGGCAGGCCAAAACGGTCGCGGAAGCGTCTGATCTGTTCCTGGTTGATTTTTTTTTGCGAATGGGTGGTGTTTTGCGCTTCACCGGCGGTCCCCATTCCGTAGCCCTTGACTGTCTTCGCGAGGATTACAGTGGGCTGGCCTTTGTGGTTAACGGCAGCGTGATAGGCTGCATAAACCTTGCGTGGGTCATGGCCACCTCTCAATAGATGCCAGATGTCCTCATCGGTCATGTCTGAGACCATTTCCAGTAGTTCGGGATATTTGCCGAAGAAATGTTTGCGGACAAAGGCACCGTCTTTGGATTTATAGGCCTGGTAATCGCCATCAACGGCTTCTTCCATGCGCTTTAACAGCAACCCGTCCTTGTCACGTGCGAGCAGGCGATCCCAGCCCGAGCCCCAGATCACCTTGATGACATTCCAGCCGGCACCCCGAAACAGGGATTCCAGTTCCTGGATAATTTTTCCGTTACCGCGTACCGGGCCATCAAGGCGTTGTAGATTACAGTTGATGACAAATATCAGATCATCAAGTTTTTCACGGCCGGCAAGACCGATTGCACCAATGGACTCCGGCTCATCCATTTCACCGTCACCACAGAAGGCCCAAACCTTGCGACCATCGGTATCGAGCATCTCACGGTCATGCAGGTATTTCATGAAGCGTGCCTGGTAGATGGCCATGATCGGCCCCAGGCCCATCGAGACCGTTGGGAACTGCCAGAAATCACGCATTAACCACGGGTGTGGATAGGAAGAGAGGCCCTTGCCGTCAGTTTCAAAGCGGAAGTTAAGCATTTGTTCTTCTGTGATCCGCCCTTCCATATAGGCGCGGGCATAAATGCCAGGCGAAATATGGCCCTGAAAAAATACCAGGTCACAACCCTTTTCAGCATCATGTCCGTGAAAGAAATCACAGAAACCCACTTCATAGAGTGTGGCCGCTGAGGCAAAACTTGCGATATGCCCGCCGACCGAACCCGGTTTAAGGTTCGCTTTAACCACCATGGCCATGGCATTCCAGCGTATATAGGATTTCAGTCGATTTTCAATAGCCATATCGCCAGGTTTACGGATCTGTTTATTGGCAGGAATGGTATTGACGTATGCTGTGTTGCCACTGAAAGGCAGATAGGCACCGGCGCGACGTGCCTTGTCGACCAGTCTCTCAATTAGATAGTGTGCTCTGTCGGTGCCCTCAAATTCTATTACCGAATCCAGCGCTTCCAACCATTCTCTGGTTTCGCGTGGATCAGAATCTTTTTCTGTCGACATTGCTTCCCCTTGATGCAGGTGTCTATATGGTGCATGACCCTGCGTGTCCTGCAAACTGCGATTGCGGTCAGGCAATGAGTTCTGTAAACGGATAATGCTGTGTTAGTACAAGCGGCCCTGGGATCATTATTGCTCGAGCGGGCATGGCCTATGAGCGTACAACAACCTGAATATGATAAATTTGTGATTTCAAACGCGTATAATCGTTATTTTGACCCTCAGGGTCAAGGGAAATAAAGCTTGTAAGGCGTATGGTATAGCTTATTTATTCAATCTATTCATAGAGTTAATTATTATTTTGATGAAATCTATAAGTATCATTAAACCGGACGACTGGCATTTGCATTTGCGTGAAGGCCAAATTCTTGAGGCTGTTCTGCCTGCAACGATAAATTCATTCAGGCGTGCTATCGTCATGCCAAACCTGATTCCGCCGGTAACAAATGTCGAAATGGCAATGACTTATCGGCAGGACATACTCAATGTCTGTCCTGCTGACTGTGTATTTGAACCGCTGATGACACTGTATCTTACCGATCATACCTTACCTGCAGAGGTACAGGCCGCGGCAGAAAATCCGCATATCCATGCATTCAAACTATACCCGGTAGGCGTAACAACCAATTCAGCGTCGGGCGTGACCAGCCTGCCCGACCTGATGCCTACGCTGGAGGCGATGGCGGAATACCAGCTACCCCTACTGGTGCATGGCGAGGTGACAGACCCCACGATCGATGTGTTTGATCGGGAGGCCGTGTTCATTGAGCATGTGATGTCGCCGTTACTGGATGCCGTGCCGGGACTAAAGGTGGTATTTGAACACCTGACAACACGACAGGGCGTGGAGTTCGTTATAGATGCTGGAGACAATGTTGCCGCCACGTTGACTGCGCACCATTTGTTGCTCAACCGTAATGCAATGTTCAATCAAGGAATTTGCCCTCATCACTATTGCCTGCCGGTATTAAAAAGAGAAGAACATCGTCAGGCCCTGCTCGCCGTGGCCGTCAGCGGTAATCACAAGTTTTTTCTCGGTACAGACAGCGCTCCACACGACCGGGCCCGTAAGGAATCATCCTGCGGTTGCGGGGGTATCTTTTCCGCTCCTGTTGCGCTTGAGTTGTACGCACAGATTTTTGAAGACAATAATGCCCTGGATAAACTGGAGGGCTTTGCCAGCCTGTATGGCCCCGAGTTTTATGGTTTGCCCGTTAATCAGGAGCGTATCACCTTAAAAAATGAGGCCTGGCAGGTGCCAACGATAATCCAGGCAGGTACTGAAGAAATCGTCCCGTTGTGTGCAGGTGAAATACTGCGCTGGCGACTGGGTACTGATAGGGCCGAACCAGAAAAAGGTTCTGGGAATAGTTGAAACCAGTGATGAAATCAAGTCGAAGGCCGGGCGGGTTGCGCTGCTGGCATCTCGCACCAATACTCTGTTGTCCATTCCCATGTTGTTTTTCATGGTTGCAGGCAGTACGGCACACATGAGTACCATGGTTTCTTACTGATTTTTCCTGGCTACGTCCGGGTTTTTTCTTTTCCAGCCGATAATATTGTGATATAAGGTTCTGTTTCGCGCCCAAAAAAGGGCGTTTTTGTGTTTTATGGGCCTAACATGCAGCATCTTATGTCGACATACAATCGGTTACCCCTGACGTTTTCACGCGGTGAGGGCGTATGGCTGGAAGACATCGAGGGTAAAAAATATCTCGATGCGATTTCCGGTATAGCTGTATGTGGGCTCGGGCATTGTCACCCGGATATCAGCAGGGTGATTTGTGAGCAGGCATCAATACTGTTGCATACCTCAAATCTGTATGAGGTCCCGTTACAGGCACAACTTGCAGAGAGGCTTGCAGAGCTGACAGGGATGGACAAGGTTTTTTTTGCAAATTCCGGTGCAGAGGCCAATGAGGCAGCAATCAAAATTGCCCGTCTGTATGGGCACAAAAAGGGCATAAACACACCATCAATTCTGGTCTGTGAAGGCAGTTTTCATGGCCGCACCATGGCGACGCTGAGTGCAACCGGTAGTCGCAAAGTCAGGGCAGGCTTCGAGCCCCTGTTAAGAGGCTTTAGTCGCATCCCCTACAATGATCTGGATGCCGTACGTGACGCGGTAAGAAATGATCCCAATGTGGTCGCCATACTGGTCGAACCAGTACAGGGTGAAGGCGGAATAATTGTCCCGAATAAGGATTACCTGACTTCACTTCGTGAGATTTGTGATGAAAATGGATGGTTGCTGATGCTGGATGAAATACAGACAGGTCTGTGCCGTAGCGGCAAATGGTTCTGTCATCAATATGCCGGGATCGTACCTGACGTCATGACACTGGCTAAAGCGTTGGGCAATGGATTCCCGATAGGGGCATGTGTGGTGGGCAGCAAGGCGGCGAATGTTTTCGAGCCCGGAAACCATGGGTCTACCTTTGGTGGCAATCCATTAGCCAGTGCGACCGCTCTGGCCGTCCTAAATGTCCTTGAGCGTGATAATCTTGCTGAACAGGCCGCAAGATCGGGTGAGTTGCTACAGAAATTGTTTAACGACGCGCTAAGTGGTAATGCTCATGTTAAAGACATTCGTGGCATGGGTCTGTTATTTGCCATCGAGCTGGATCGTCCCTGTGGGGAATTGGTAATGAAGGCCGCTGACAAGGGGTTGTTGATCAATGTTACGGCAGAGAATGTAATCCGTCTGCTGCCACCCTTGATCTGCAATGAAGCAGATATCCGCGAGATTGTGAACCGTCTGAATCCTCTTATTGAAGAGTTTTTTGTCCAATGACACGACACTTTATCAGCCTGCTGGACCTTTCTCCAAATGAGTTGCTGTCTCTGCTGGATCGTGCAGATCAACTTAAAAAAGAGATCAAATCTGGCCAGACATCACAGGCCATGCAGGGTAAAACACTGGCACTATTGTTTGATAAGTCTTCTACACGCACACGTGTATCCTTCGAAGTTGGTATGAATCAAATGGGTGGCAATGCCCTGTTTCTGTCTCCTGCCGATGCACAAATCGGTCGTGGTGAGCCGATAGAGGATACGGCAAGAGTGATTTCCAGCATGGTGGACATCATCGCCATACGCACCGGTTCCCACGGCAATATTATCCGTTTTACCGAGTACAGCAAGGTGCCAGTGATTAATGCCCTGACAGATTTTAATCACCCCTGTCAGTTATTGGCTGACATGATGACAGTGCGGGAAAGACTGGGGAGGCTTGATGATATTGATGTCGCCTATGTTGGCGATGGCAACAATATGTGCCATTCCTGGATGATCGCAGCCCGGCAGTTTGGCTTTAATATCAAGATTGCGGTACCAAAAGGCTTTGAGCCTGAGGCTGATTTGCTGGAGGCCTGTAAAGACAAAGTAACACTCACGAATCTGCCGCTAGAGGCGATTCGTGATGCCGATGTGGTGGTTACCGATACCTGGATAAGTATGGGCCAGGAGGATGAGCAACAGCAGCGTAAGCAGGTATTCGAGAGCTTTACAGTTGATGCGAAGCTAATGGAGAATGCCATGCCGGATGCTATTTTTCTGCATTGTTTGCCTGCCTATCGCGGCTATGAAGTAACGAAAGAAGTACTGGAAGGCCCACAGAGCGCGGTCTGGGACGAAGCCGAAAACCGCCTGCACGCCCAGAAGGCCTTAATTGAATTTTTGCTTGATGTAAAAATATAGGGCGCCTCTCAATACTGGATAATCAGATTGTGATTCAAAATCTGTCAGATCCAGGCAAGAATCGCACGCAATAGTGGGCTATTGCGAAGATTCTTAACGCAGAGATGTCGGATTTTGGACTCAAGATGCTTATTCATGTATTAAGAGGCGCCCTATTTGGGCTACGATAAAAAAAACTTCCTTTCTTTTAGTGCCTGTCTTTGTAAGAATGTTCAGCCCTTATTCAGGTTCAGCCGCATAATATGTCTAAAAGCCTGGGGAGACGGATCGCGTGTCTGTTCGGGGGGATCTTAAACAAAACTGGAGAATTCACATGAAATTAACCACAAGCCTGGTAATGGCTGCCTCTTTATTATTCGCATTTGCTGGCAATGCCAGCACTGATGGTAAAAAGATTTATGACACTAAATGTTTCACCTGTCATGCTTCCGGTGTGGCGGGCGCACCAAAGTTTGGTGATAAGGCTGCCTGGGCACCACGTATTGCGGCTGGCATGGATGCAATGATGGTAATTGTTATTAAAGGTAAAGGCGCAATGCCACCTAAAGGGACCTGTACAGATTGCTCTGCTGACGACCTGAAAGGGGTTGTTCAGTATATGATGGATAAATCGAAGTAACGGCTTCTTGCACACCGGTTGATTCGAATATCGAAGTAAAAAGGGCACCGAAAGGTGCCCTTTTTTATTTAGCCATCAATAAAGTGTCTTAGTTTTTTTTCACTCAAACCGCCCAGTTTTGCTTTTAAGATTATATTATTCTTTACCGCCAGCAGTGTTGGCGTGCCGTGCACGTAAAATCCCCGGACAAGATCGGGCATTTTGTTCACGTTGATAGTAATAATATTTGGATTCAGGGTCTGCAGTTCTTCTATTAGCAGACTCATCGGTGAGCACATAGGACAGTTGTTCGACATAAAGTAAAAATAGAGGGTTTTATGGACATCTGCGCCCTCAGGCAGCAGATGTTCAAAGGAAGGTGCGGTCTTGCCAACGGCGCGGCCTGATGAAAAGCGCTTTAATAGATAGGGAACAGTAAAAACTACCGCAACGATCAGGAGTATGCCCAGGCCAGTATTATCCATTAGGTTAATACCCTGTATATTTGGTGGTTATTACGTGGCAAGTTTGCATTGAGTCAATTAAAATTGATGCCGCTGTACTTAGTGTGGCCCTTAAGGGTATTGCCACCAATTCTACCGGTTTTAGTACGATGACAGATAATCTTATTGGTATGGGTCTCAGTAATAATATTTTAGAACCTGGTGAAAAAGCAGTACAGCAGATGCAGCAGGAGCTTGGCCGCCTACAGAAAAGGCTGGCAGAACTCCCCAAAGTCAGTGATGAACTGACAGGGAAAAGGCTGCAGTTAGATATCGCAACCTTGCTGGTTGCAATGGAACGAAAAAAAGAGGCCTGGGATATTGCGCGTCCGTTATTTGATTCTTTTATAAGGCTGGCCGCCTGGCAGGATGCAGTCGAAACCAGCGAGATCCTGTATGCAACGGATCAGGATGACTCGATTATTGCGCTGGGTAATGGCGTATGGCTTGCCGTGACCTTTCCGGTTGATCCGACATTGAGTGTCAACATGCTGGATCATGTTATTGAAGAAACACCTGCAGAGTCGGATGGCGGGGCCGTCGCGGCTGCGGCCGCTCATTACCTTGCCGAACTGCGTGCCAGCGATGATACACAAAGAGAAAGTCTGGGGTTTTTAACCGGAAATTTACTGGCAAGTGTGGCTTATCGGCACAGTGGATATAAAGAACGCGAACTGATTGATATGTGGGTAGAGAGGCTTGAATTGAATCAGCCCGATAAATTTCTGCCGAGACTGGGCATGATGCTCGATGTCATCGTCGGCGATAAATGGTGGGTAGATCGAGAGGCCTTGCGTGGTACCTTGCCGAAAGAGGCGGGTAGCTACTCAGAAGAATAAAAGATTTGTTAACCAATTACTTTTTCTATGCATTTCGTTCACTCAGTAGCCTCATCATCATATCTTCAGCCTGTCGAGCATAGCCCCCACCGAAGAGATTAAGATGATTGAGTACATGATAGCAATTGTAGAGATGTCTGCGAGTTTTAAAGCCGTCATCAAGTGGCCAGCATGCCTCGTATGAGGAGCGAAAATCGTTACTGAAACCACCAAATAGTTCCGTCATGGCGATGTCGGCTTCACGATCCCCATAGTATAAAGCCGGGTCAAACAGGACGGGGTCACCGTTCTCGATAAAGGCGTAATTACCGCTCCAGAGGTCACCGTGCAGCAATGATGGCACGGGGGTATAGTCGCTGAAAAAATCATCCATACAATCTACCAGGGTAGCACCTGCTTTTTGCAGTGAGCCGGTATAGCCTTTTGCTGCAGCAAGCTTTAGTTGATATTCCAGACGGTTGTGGCGGAAAAATTTTAGCCAGTCATCGCCAGGGGTATTTATTTGCAGTGTAGACCCTATCGTGTTGTCCCTGTCCCAGCCAAAGCGGTCTCGAGTGACCTTGTGCATGGCGGCCAGTTGCTCGCCCAGTTTGTGGTGGTTGCCGTCATTTTGTAAAGGCAGGTACTCCATTGCCAGCCATGCGTATTTGTCGTAATGGCCCGTGCTGATGGGATGTGGTACGTGGAGGGTATTGGCGTTCTCCAGTTCAAGCAGTGCCTGATATTCAGCTTCAAACATGAAGAGAGATCTGGCCGTATTTAATTTGATGAAAAAGTAACGATCGCCATCATTTACAGCGTAGGCGGTGTTGATACAACCGCCAGCAAGGGTGTTTAGTTTGGTTATGGAAAATTTCTGACGAATAGCGGCAGAAATGGAGGTGGCAATATTTTTTTGCAGCGGAATGTTGTTTTTCATGCTTGTGTGATTATGGCATTTATAGAAGTCGCCTGAAGATTTTTTGCAGGGGAGCCGTAACGGCTTAAGGACAAAAGGCCGTATTTCACAGGTGAAACAACGTTTCAGGATTAGCTATATAGCCTAAGTGATTGATAGTTCATGAGCTTGACTGCGATCACTTATTCACATTTTTGGGATTCTGTCACAAAGATGTAATAAACTGGGGGCGCCGCAAGATGCCTATATAAGCAAATCATTTAACATATTGATCTTTTTCATGTATTAATGATTTCTTGAAATTTTTTCATTTTAGGCTAGCGTTTCCTGTAAGCGTGTCTACTGGCCGTTTTCTGCTCTTTATCAACAAAGTTATCCACAGGTTCTTTGCGCTAGAGATGAATATTTCCGTGCTAGTCTTTTTTTGAAAGTATGTCAAATAAAAAAAATACCGATACCTTGTCAGATAATCTGTCAGAAACTTCAGATGAACGGCTAGAGCAGGACATTGTCGTCCGAGTTGTCCTGTCAGTCCCAGTACGTAAAATATTTGATTACATTGTTCCGGCGACTTTGGTATTGCCCTGTCCGGGCTGCAGGGTTCGGGTTGGCTTTGGCAGTAGGATCATGACCGGGCTGGTTATAGAGGTGAGCAATTCATCACGGCTTGATATAAAAAAATTAAAGGCGGTCAGGGCAGTGCTTGATTCTGAGCCCGTACTGGACAGTAAAATGCTTCAGCTCCTGTGTTGGGTGGCTGATTATTATATACACCCTCTGGGCGAGGTGGTTTTCTCTGCACTACCAAAGTTGTTGCGTGAAGGAAAATCAGCAAAGTTACCGGACAGGCCATTCTGGGTAATTACGGCGCTGGGCATGGAGGCATTGAAGCAGGGACCGGGACGTGCTGCCATTCAGCATCGTTTGTTGGAAATGTTTTCTGAAGCAGAAATGCCGCAGGGATCTGAGGCCTGTAAAGCCGTCTCCAGGGCTTGGAAAAAAGCCATCGAAGTAATTGAAGGGAAGGGTCTGATTGAGAGAGCAGAGCCGCCTGCCACCGAACGGGTAGCCTCCCTGCCCGCACTGAGCACAACCCCAGACCAGCAACAGGCCATTGACAGCATTACCGCCAGCTTAGGCAGATTTAAATGCTTTCTGTTACATGGCATCACTGGCAGCGGCAAGACCGAGGTCTATCTGCGTTGTATTCGTGCGGTTCTGGAGAGAAACCAGCAGGCCCTGATATTGGTTCCGGAGATCAGCCTTACACCGCAGCTGGTCGATCGTTTTCGACAGCGTTTTGAGGTTGTAATCGATGTGCTGCACTCCGGCATGAACGACACACAACGCATGCGGGCATGGGCGCGGGCAAGGTGCGGTAGCTCGGCAGTTTTGATCGGGACACGTTCTGCGGTATTTGTGCCGCTTGCACGTCCGGGGATTATTATTCTCGATGAAGAACACGACAGTTCGTTTAAACAGCAGGATGGCTTTCGATACCATGCCCGAGATGTGGCAATCAAGCGAGCAAGTATGGAGGGCATTCCTGTCGTCATGGGCAGTGCGACACCATCACTGGAGAGCTGGCACAATGCAAACCAGAACAGGTTTGGATTATTGAGACTGGAACAACGGGCGACCGCCGGAGGTCTACCCGAAATTCACCTATTGGACATTGAAAAACAGCCGCTAGAGAACGGTATCAGTATCCCTTTGCGTGACGGTGTCAGGCAAGGCCTGGAGCGGGGTGAACAAAGTCTGTTATTTGTGAATCGTAGGGGTTTTGCGCCCGCTGTCTGCTGTACGTCATGCAATACACTCGTGCAATGTACGCGATGTGATGCGCGCATGACCTGGCACAAGAAGGCAGGCCGTTTGCTGTGCCATCATTGCGGCAAGAGCAGCCAATGGCCTGAGCACTGCTCTGATTGCGGGGGCGGTGAAATGGTTACCCTTGGACAGGGTACAGAGAATATTCAGCAGACCATTCAGCAGATGGTTCCTGGGGCATCAATAGAGCGCATTGACCGAGACAGCACACGACGAAAAGGTGAGCTTGAACGGCGTCTGAAGCGCGCACACAATGGAGAAGCAGATGTGTTGGTGGGGACACAGATGTTGTCAAAGGGCCATGACTTTCCGAACCTAAGTCTGGTTGGCATACTGGACAGTGATCAATTATTATTCTCCTCCGATTTTCGTGCCAGTGAGCGTTTGTTCCAGCTGATCACGCAGGTGGCTGGCAGAGCAGGGCGAGCGGATAAACAGGGTACGGTTCTGGTCCAAACGCGTTTTCCTGATAGTCCCTGGCTGCAGGCCATTGCACAGCATGACTATAAAGCCTTTGCCAGGATGGCATTGAAGGAACGCAAAAGTGCAGATTATCCCCCCTACACCCATATCGCCCTGCTGCGTGCCGAGGCGACAAAACAGCAGGAAGCCCTGAAATTTTTAGAAGCCATGCACTGTAAGGCAAGATCGTTGATTGTATCCAGTGCAGCGATGCGGCCTGTCAACTTATCCGAGCCGGTACCTTCGGTTATGGAAAAACGCGCCGGCCGTTATCGGGCCCAGCTCCTGGTACAGGCGGCAAGTAGAAAACCTCTGCATGATTTTCTTTATCAATGGCGCGGAGAGATTGAGAGCGACCGTAGCGCACGTCGTGTACGCTGGTCACTGGACGTGGACCCGGTTGATTTGTATTGAGACGTAATGATTGCATAGTTGTTGAATAATATGCTGTAGGAGCGTCACGCCTACAAGGTTCACATTATTCTCCCTTCAATCTGAGCTTTCAGAGATGCTACAATCCGCATCCCGGTTCCCCGTCTGAAGAGACACTTATTAAATGAAGCTGAAACCACAGTTACAGGCGCTTGTGAGTAATGCTCTTAAGCGGCTTGTTGAAGAGAATCTCCTGCCTGAAATTGATTTGCCTGATATCAACATAGATCGAACCCGACAAAAAGAGCACGGTGATTTTTCCTGTAATATCGCCATGCTACTGGCAAAACACGTCCGTTGTGCCCCACGCGACCTGGCTAAATTAATCCTGGACAGGCTGTCTGCAGTGGGTATCGTCAACAAGGTAGAGCTGGCTGGGCCTGGGTTTATCAACTTTTTTCTCACCGATGAGCCACTTTACCAGGCGATCAGAGATGTTATTTCTGAGGGCAGCGAATTTGGCAGGACAGATATTGGAGTCGGGCAGAAGGTGATCGTTGAATTTGTTTCAGCTAACCCGACAGGCCCTTTGCATGTCGGTCACGGTCGTAGTGCAGCCTATGGTGATGCGCTGGCTCGTTTGTTACGTGCTGCTGGCTACCAGGTCTGTACCGAGTACTATGTGAATGATGCCGGTCGTCAGATGAATATACTTGCGGTCAGCGTGTGGTTGCGTTACCTGGAGTTGTGCGGGGAAGAGATGGACTTTCCAGTGAATGCTTATCAGGGCGATTACGTCTGGGACATTGCGGCCAGCCTACACCGTAGCCAGGGTGATGCGTTGTACCGGAAGATCAGTGATGTTTTTGTTGGTGTCCCCCCCGATGAGCCTCTCGGTGGCGACAGGGAATCCCATATTGACGGCTTGATTGAGCGCGCACAAAAATTGTTGGCAGACGACTATGCACGGGTATTTGATCAGGGATTGAATGAGATTACGGATAATATTCGGCGCGACCTTGTAGAGTTCGGTGTTGAGTTTGATCGCTGGTTTTCTGAGCGCAGTCTGCACAATAGCGGTGAAATGGAGAAAGCGATACAAACACTGGAAAGTGGGGGTTATCTGTATGAGAAAGACGGTGCAAAATGGTTTCGTTCCACCGATTTCGGTGATGAAAAAGACCGTGTTATCGTTCGTGATAATGGTCAGAGTACCTACTTTGCTTCCGATATAGCCTACCATCTGGACAAACTGGACAGGGGCTTTGACCGGCTGATTGATGTCTGGGGTGCAGACCACCATGGCTACGTGGCCCGAGTGAAGGCGGCTTTGCAGGCACTGAATGCTGACAGGGATCGTTTTGAGGTACTGCTGGTGCAGTTCGCCGTTCTCTACAGGGGGGGTAAAAAGCTCGCCATGTCTACCCGCTCAGGTGAATTTGTGACCTTGCGAGAGTTGCGCAGTGAGGTTGGGAATGATGCGGCACGTTTCTTTTATGTCATGCGAAAATGCGAGCAGCACATGGATTTTGACCTTGATCTGGCCAGGTCCCGCTCCAGTGAAAATCCCGTTTACTATGTACAGTATGCGCATGCACGGATCTGCAGTGTGATGGTCCAGTTGTCTGAAAAGAAGTTGAAATTAGCCAACCCTGCCGATGCAAAATTGGAATTGCTGACCGAACAACATGAGAAGGATCTTATGAATGAATTATCCCGTTACCCTGAAGTGATAGAATGGGCTGCGACAAACCATGAGCCGCACCAGATAGCCTACTATCTGCGAGAGTTGGCCAATGGGTTCCACAGCTACTACAACGCCAGTCAATTTCTGGTTGAGGATAAGGGGCTTCGCGATGCAAGGCTGGCATTGATTCAGGCTACGCGACAGGTGCTGGCCAACGGTCTTGGTTTACTGGGTGTTTCAGCACCGGAGAGTATGTAATGCCACCGAGAAAAAAGTCTGGAAAACATAAAGGAGCCAGTCGTAAATCCACATCATCTACAGTGCACAGATGGCCAACTTTAATTGCGGGCATTTTACTCGGTGTATTGTTTAGTTTTGGTGGCATGTATATTTACTCCAGCGGGATGAAGATGAGCCTGGGTGCGGGCATCAAAAATCTGGTCGATAGTCGTACAGCTAATTCTGAAAAGACCGCCCGTAAAGACAAAAAAATACCCGATAAGCCAAAACTGGTTTTTGATTTTTACACTGTGTTACCAGAATATGAAACAGTGGTTGATGAAAAACAGTTTTTCCGTGAAGGTCCGAAGCCAGCCAGGAAGCAGAAAACTGAAAGTACCTATATCTTACAGGCCGCCTCATATTCCTCATTCAAGGATGCAGATAAGCTTAAGGCTAAACTGGCACTGAATGGACTGTCCTCCCGCATAGAGAAGATTTCAGTCGATGGCAAGGGCCAGTATTATCGTGTCAGATTAGGCCCCTATAGCAGCACACGCACGAAAAAAGACGTTGTTAAGCGCCTGGGGGTTTTGGGGATTAAACCGTTACGCCTTAAAATAGAGGCGAATTAGGGCTGACGGGCGCCGTTTTACGGGAAACAGGAATCGTTGCCCGTGACCCGCAAGACATCTTTTCTCCTATTGCACAACGGCCGGGTCAACGTTACACTTCGCGCCCCAAAATTCCCAAAATATTCTTAGGTACAGGCCAATGCGTTCACTTGGGCATCAGATAGTTGCTGAATTTTATGGTTGCAATCGCGATTCGCTGAATGATGTGAATTTCATTCGTGCTGTGATGGTTGATGCAGCCGAAAAGGCCGGTGCGACGATCGTAGCAAAGACCTTCCATCATTTTTCCCCACACGGTGTTTCCGGAGCAGTAATCATTGCTGAAAGTCATTTGTCTATCCATACCTGGCCCGAATACGGATATGCTGCAGTGGATCTGTTCACCTGTGGGGATACGGTGTCATCTGAAACCGCCTTCAACTGTCTGCGCGATACGCTGGAATCGACCCAGGTATCAACGATGGAGCTGCATCGGGGGCAGGTTGATATGATGGATCCGAAGGATGGGCAGGTGAGGCATAAACCTCTGGTGGTTTCTAGCCACTAGCGCCCCTTTTTTTTAGCTCACCAGGAGTATTAGTCCGTACATATCTGTCAGTGCCTGGAGGTAAATAGCGCTATAATTATTACCATTCTGGGTCACGTGCCATTTAACACCTCATGGGCATAATGCTATAATGCGGGTCAGTGGTTTGATCATATTTTCATCGCTTCCAGGTTCAATCGAGTCTGATCCCGCAGGTACTGTGATTCTCCTGAATTTATAAGTGCTTAGCGCTACATCTTTGTGAGGAGTTAAGTCTATGTCTATAATGAGTTACGGATTTAAATTTATATTGTTTACTTTTATTGTAATGTTCAGTGCTGTTGTCTACGGAGAAACAGGTAAGAAGCCTGACCCGACATCCGTTTCAAATGGGAAAGAATTATACGGGCAATACTGCCAGGCCTGTCATCAAAAACAGGGTGTTGGCGAGAAGCCGGTTCCGCCAGCGCTACGTAAGCCTGGCTACATTCCGGCCTTGCCACTGAATGAAACATCACACGCCTGGCACCATACCGATAAACAGATGGTGAATACAATCCTTAATGGCACGCCAAGTACGAAACGTATGCCAGCGTGGAAGGGTACAATTTCAGAAAAGGATGCACAATATATCGTTTCATATATCAAGAGCTTGTGGGGGCCAAAGACACTCTCTTGCCAGGGACCTAAGCATATGAGTGCGCGTTGTACACCCAAGGAAGCAAAGCGGACTCAGACCCGGTAAAAAAATAGGGTCAGATTCTGTTTTTCTCTAATAAAAGCAAGGTCTGGAATCTGACCCGAATCACACCAAGGAATCTTTGATTAATTCAAAAAACTTGTCACGCCACCCTTCAGGCATTTCTTGCAGAATGGTTACGCCTTCTTTATGGCCACGAGTACCGAGGCATAGCAAGCGTGTACAATATGATCAGGCACTTAGAGATTTCCTCGTCACGACTTTCTCTACAATGACGAATAAATCAGAATCTCCCTAAGTACGTTGCGCATCCGAGCCTTATTTCGTATGCCACTGCTGTCCCGTTAAGCTGATCTTATTTTGCTGTCGTTGTCGTCGTGCCTGGGATGCAGGGAACCCAATGGTGTTGTCATTCCGGCGCAGGCCGGAATCCAGCGGTTTCAACGACTTACTGGATACCGGGTCAAG
>JAADJE010000032.1 GCA_013150915.1 Gammaproteobacteria bacterium | reverse complement strand
GTCATTCCAAGATTTTGAATTTATTATTGTTGATGACGGGTCTACAGACGAGACTGCTTCATATCTCGATACTCTTGATGATCCCCGCATAAAAGTTATTCACCAAAAGAACATGGGTCTTGGTAAGCCGTTGAACAGGTGGTTGAAGTCATGCAAGGGCGATTACATCATGCGGCTTGATGCTGATGATATTTGCCATGCTCAGCGTGCAGGGAAACAACTGGAGTACCTTGAAAATAACCCTGATGTTATTTTAGTCGGCAGCCAGTACATTGTTTTCTCTAACAAAGGAGAAGGGCATGTTTCACGGTTGCCAACCAGGCACGAAGACATTGTTAATGGGATGCTGCGAGGTTGGCACACGCTATCTCACCCTACAATAATGTTCAGGCGGTCACTTCTTGATCATATTGAGGGGTATGTTGTCACAGGACCTGGCGAAGACTGGAGTTTTCTTCTGGACGCAGCAAGATTCGGGAAGTTGGCAGTAGTGAACGAAGCGCTATATTCTTATCGCTTGCACGATGGAAGCAACGCCTGGCAGGGTGTCGAAAATACACTGGCAGGGTTGGAGTATGCAAAATTAAGGTATGAAATGTTCTTACACTGTAATACAGAATATGATATTGATGAATTCTGGTGCCAGTGGAACGGACGAAGTCCGATCAGGAAGCTGGGTACGCGGATGAAAGCGATATCTGAATGCGTCTATAGAAGGGCGTCGTTAAACAAGATTGAGAAAAAGTATTTTAGCTACTATGTACGGTTGCTCCTTGCCTCAATATTGAATGTGAACAAGACAGCTTCTGCTATTACGAAAAGATTGCGTCGCAACAAATAAAAAAGATACAGGGAGAAAAACGATGAAACTCAATCTTGGATGTGGATCGCATGTGCCGGATGGGTGGATAAATGTAGACTATGCGCTTGGGGCCAGGTTTGTAAAGCTTCCGTTCTTTAGCCTGGTCAATAAAAAGTTGAAACTTTTTGATATGGATTGGGGTAAAAAGATTTACCTGCACGACTTGACGAAAAAATTTCCCTGGGACAGTTCAAGTATCGATGTCATATATAGCTCCCATACACTGGAGCATTTTAGCAGGGAGGAGGGTAGAACATTCCTTGGAGAATGCTACAGGGTGCTTCGCAAAGGCGGGATTATCCGGATTGTTGTACCAGATCTTATGCACAATGTTATTGAGTATATTGAGGGGAGAATTCGTGCTGATGATTTTCTTGAGTTACTTGGTGTACTTTACGGAGACAGCAGTAACGAGATGAAGAAAAAACTGGCTCCTTTCTACAAGTATCCACATAAATGTATGTATGACACACCACGACTGGTGACAATTCTCAATGAGATTGGGTTTCAGGCATCAAGCAGAGGCGCTTTCGATAGCGATATCGAAGGAATACGTATGATCGAGCTTGAAGGACGTACCGAACATTCTGTTATAGCTGAAGGACGTAAGGCATGAACCCCCGTGGGACAAATGGTTAATTAGCCGGGTTATCCCAAGCAGTGTTCCACAGAGACATATCCAGGTTGGCTGGTTGTGAGTTATCGGTGTCGAAGTCGTTATTATTCCAACCTGAGACCGTGCCACAATTTGGTTGTGCATTATCACTACCATAGTCAGGTAACCAGGATGTATTCCGCGCGGCGGGTGCGCCATTGTTTTTGTAATTAGGGCCTTTCCACCAGGTCACCCGGTTGGAAACCACCGTGTGGCCAAAGCAGTCACCTGGCTGCGTACCGGTACCCACATCGTTGTAGCGCCATACAATAATTCCGCCATTGGTAAAGTCGCGGCGGGCATCGCTGAAGATCTGATTGTTGCGGATGATATTGTTGTTACCACCAGCAATCTGCATGCCGTACTGACCAGGATTGACCAGGATGTTATTTTCGGCTATCTGGAAAGCACCACCCTGGTCACCCAGAATAATACCACCGCCGGAAGGGCTGGGGCCGCCGCCAAGAAATTTGTTCCCACTGATCAGTATTGGGTCGATGGCCGTACCGCTTGATTTGTAGACATTGATCAGATCTTCGGGATCGCTTTTTCCAAGGATGTTGATACCGATGTTATTGGTAACCCGGATACCTGGGCCACGTACATAGACCATTTGTACGATATTCCCCCCGTCCTTGTTAGTCTGGTCACGTGAGACATTTTTTACATAATTATTGGTAAAACTGAGATTTCCATCAGTGGTTGTCCACATTTCATAACCGGACTGGACATTCTCTATGACATTGGCATCAACAGCGATACTGCTTGATTCATAGCTCATGACCCCTTCTTCATCGGCATCGCGGATAATATTATTTCGGACATCAACATTCGTACTTTGAGTGATAAAGATGCCTTTCCCGCCACAAGGACCGATTTCGCTGTTTTCGATGACGATGTTGTTAGAGCCACCCCGGATAACGACACAGTTCCCTCCCGGGTTACTAATGCGCAGCCCACTAATAACTATTCCCTGCTGTCCATCAATGACAATGGGACCAGATGCCACCAGACTGGCGGCGAGGACGGTTTCAGTTATGGCGGCCACAGGTGGAGAATAGCCCAATTCAAATGAAGTTTCGATAACCGCCGTGTTGTCCAGAGTGTTGGTCTCTGTGGCAAGTGGCAAAGCTTTGAGGTTAACGCTCATCAGTGTTGTATAGAAAGGTACATTCGCACTGTTGCCGGTAATTGAACGCTCATCATCGATCAGTTTGACGGTATCCTTAACCTGATACTTGGTGTTGGCTATGGTTACTGCCATAGGGTTTTGGGACAAAATAGCGGTGTTAATACCACCGATTTTTTGTACGCCATCAGAATTATTTATAGTGCCATCGCTGTATAGATCAACTGCCAGGCGCTGCATAAGTTCATCAGTTGATATGGTAGAGGATGATAAATGCATCTCATAGAGGAGCGATGAAAATGCTTCAATAGCCGCACGATGTTGTACCACCAGACTTTGCTGCGCGATGCTGGTTGTGGCCCGGGTTATTACCGGAGGAGTCGTAAATATATTTGATTCGGATGGCATACCAAAACTGATCGACTGGACGATCTGATCGCTGAAATCAGTTAGCGACTGGTCCAGTGAAACAAGCGGGTTATTGCCGCGTGTCGGAGAATCCAGCCTTAGCATCTGGTAGGCAAGTGTTGTGTAGGGAGTGGCATAAACCGGCTGCCGAGCTTCAAGCGATGCTCTCGTTATAATTGTTACGAGTTTTTTGATGACAGGGGGAAGGCCAGTATTCCTGTCAATTGCATTTGTGCCATCAATTACCAGAATGTAAGGTGGCTGAGTATCTAGTGGTACCGGTAAACTGGTTATCCTTGCATAGGCATCGGTTGTAGCTGCTGCGATTGGTTTACCTGGCGCATAAAGCTCGTTATATTGTTTATCCAGGGTATATAGCTCAACAGAGGCGTAAGCCAAAGGGCCTTTTACGCCACCACCCGAGATAAATAATTGAGGGGCCGCTGGCGTTGTTGGTTGTACAAGAGCATCTTGCGGTGATGAACCTCCACCGCCACCACAGGCAGTTATCAGTAAGGAAATAATAATTAAAAGACTGCGTTGTAACCCGATGACTGAGACGACCTGCATTGTAAAACTACCTGAATGACTGATGTTCACATATAATTAACATGGCAAGCAAATAAGATGCCAACTATTCATAGATAAAATTATTCTCAATGATAAAAGGAGCTTATTAATAGTATTTAATATCATTTGAGAGCTGCACGAAACGTGATTGCCTGATATCTGTCTCGGTTTGGCGACGCATTTTTTAAAAAAATATTAATAATGCTTGCTTGAGTCTGTTTTTCCACTCAAATTTGACGTCGAGTCAGTGTTTAGATGCCACTATTTGTAAGCAGGTAGTTTGTCGCCGAAACCCAACAGTTTTGGAAAAAAGAGGGTTTGGTCTTAAAACAGGCAGGTATCACAAAGATTGTGGCGCGTAGCTGCAAGTCCAGGTGATTTTAAATTAGAGTGTGGGGCATGTTCTTCTCAAAAATATTTGTCATTCTGATCAAACCGTTAGGTTTTTCATATGTTCTTTGGCAATACAGATCTGCGACACTTGCAAAAATCAGAGAACTCTCCTGGCTGACATATTACGTTTTGACGAAAGGTGAACGTATTCTCG
>JAADJE010000095.1:4210-7103 GCA_013150915.1 Gammaproteobacteria bacterium | reverse complement strand
TGCAATACTTAGTGTCACAAACAATCCCCGACCGTCTAGTAATCCAGCAGCACGGGAATTTTCTGTTCATGCGACGCATAGGCCGCGTACACCAGTGCAAGCGTCTTGCGGTTATCAGCGCCATGACAAGGTGGCGTTGTATCATTTTCCAGGGCATCCACAAAGGCTCGGACCAGCTTGTGTGTGGCATGGGCAAAGAGATCCAGTGGATCAGATGCAATCTTTTTGAAATGATCACCATGGAAAACTCTCGCTCTCCCGCCCATGGAAAGATCTAGATTAATATAAGGCTTTCGAGTACCGCCACGCACACCCGCATTCAACTCAATCTTTCCACCTAAGCTGGTTTCCACGATACCCTCACTGCCATCGAGACGCATATCTAGGTAACGGTGGGGGCCTCTGGAAAAGCGATCCAGAGTGATATGCGCCACCCGATCCCCTGAAAATTCCAGCTGGATGAGGTTCAGATAGTCCGGGCCACCAGGCTTATTGCCTTTCGGCATTCGTGCCGATATGGATACTGGATCCTCATCGAAATAAAATCGGCAGAGATCCAGTACATGAATGCCGAATTCCTTGCAAGTTCGCTGAGGATCTGTACCACGCCAGCCCTGCTCTGTTTCACTGGAAACATAAAATGTCTGGTTGGCAGAAATAAATAACAACTCTCCGAAACCTGGTTTACCAATCTGGTTCCTGGCTGCTTCATGAATATTCATAAACCGGTACTGGTTGTTCACAACAACCCATCTGCCCGATTTTTCTGATAACGCGACAATTTCATCCGCCTCATCCATGCTGCTCATAAACGGTTTTTCGCACAATACGTGGCAACCAGACTCCAAACCAAGCTTTGATAATTCATGATGCGTCTGTGTAGGTGTCACTATCGACAGGATATCGGGCTGGGTACGTTCAATCATTTCTTCAACAGAACTGAATAGTGGAAAATCAAAGTTCTGCTCCTTGCACAGTGGGTCATATCCACCAACTACTTCTACCGATGGAACCTTCCTGTACGCCGGTAAATGTATCTGTCGTGCCGCAGAACCAAGACCACAAATTGCAATTTTCTGTTTCACTATTTCTGCCCTGTCAGGGTTATTGAATCACACGATTCTGATGATGTATCCGGATCAAACCGGTAAAGATAACCCGATGCCCCACTGGCTTTTACTGTATCCAGCTGTTGGCCATTCTTGTCCAGGGAATGCAGCAGATAGCGTTCCTCATCGACACCAGCCTTATTCGTTTCAACATGTGAAAACACTAACCAGACTCTGTTGAAACAGCGAATTCTATTAATATCGCCCAGGTATACATCCCATGAAGACCGTATAGAGTTTCCCCAGATGATATTGTCTTCAGAGAAAGCGAACTGTGAACGGTAATAACGGAAGGCACTTCCAGCCCTGGCATAGACATAAATCCTGTCATCGGTGGATTTGAATTGATTGATATGCTCCAGAACCGCCCGAATATTTTCCCTGTCGTAAGGTATCTTGTGGGCAGCATTCGAGAATGCTCCCCAGACTGGCTGAAGCAGCAATACTCCAATAGCTAGGAACCAGACAGGACGACACTTGTCCCAGGCGAGTTGCCTCAAGGTTTCAATCCCCGCCGCGATGATGATGATTGTTCCCGGCACCAGGAAAATCAGCAAGCGAGAGCTGAAAGGATAAAGATGCAAGGCTGATGCAAGCAATGCAACCAACATGGGCAATACGAGCAGCCCAAGCCATAAGCAGTTTCTTGACCAGAGATGGACAATACCAGTAAGAAACAGAAATGCTGCCAGCCCCTGGGTAGCAAAGCCCAATGGGTGGTTGAATACCCTGAAAAACGCTGCCCAGTACCAACGTGTATCAGACAGTGACATCGGAGGGAAAGGTGCAAACGTACTAGTCCATGCCACTTCTGTCATATGGGAGAATGTAGCTGAACCTGCTGCGGTAGCTCCCGAACCAATCGTCGAAGTTGCATAGAGTCCAAATGCGAAAGATCCAAGCCAGATGACAGCGGAAATACCAAGCCTGGCTACATTACTCCATTGCTTGCGTGCAATGCTTTGCACACCTATGCCTATCCCGATACCTGCCAGAACGAATGTAGCGGGATGTGATAGCCAGACACCGATAATGCCCGCTGCCGTCAATATCAGCCAGCGTGTAGTATTCCATTTATCAAGGGCATAGGCAGCAACAACATACAAAATCAGCGCCACCATCATATCCGAGGAATACTGTTTCACTTCAGCTGCGTAATAGATGGCCCAATGAGAAACGGAAAAAATGCCCAATGCCATCAGGCCAACCCATGCTCCGAAAATTTTATTAGCCAGCTTGTAAATCAGAAAAACGGAAGCAACACCTGCAACAAGAGGATAGAACCTCAAAGCAGCCTCACTCACCCCAAGCCATCCAACAGCAAACTGCTCTATCAGGAGAAACCCGACGGGTGCTATCTGATTATTCAGCAAAGGCTGGAAAATACTCCACGTGGGGGGTTGAACGAAGTTCAGGGCCAGCTTTGCCTCATCCATCCACAGTGCCCGATCGCCCAGATAGTGCATGACACGCAGAAATACGCCTACAGCTAGAAGAGAAAACACCCAGTAGCGATATCCAGCGCTAAAAACCCTGTTATTCATGAGTGTAAATGACGGTAGTGTCCTTTAATTATCACCCCCTGAAACCCTTCGGCTGGGGTGCCTCTCGGTGCTGAATTTTGCATCCGGGTACCTTTGCGGCACGAAAAATCATACCTGAATTACCGCATTAGCACCAAATAGTGTGAACCCGGCCACAAACCCCAACCTAATGTGCCTGCAAGGGCTAACACCCCCTACATTTTGTGATCACCGTCTCGAAGAATCATTCCATCCATGCCG
>JAADJE010000095.1:0-4204 GCA_013150915.1 Gammaproteobacteria bacterium | reverse complement strand
GCCGCTGAATCCGACTGTATTGCAACGCACCCGGAGACGGACAGATGAAATCGATTGGAAGCTTATATTTCGCAGGACTGTGCATAGTCTCTCTTTTAACTGCTTGTGGTGGCGGTGGGTCCGGCTCAGAAAACGTACAGTCTGGTAGTAACCAGCCTGCAAGTGAACAAATCCAGATAGTCGGCGCAGGTATCAAAGGGCCCCTGGCTTTTGCTGATGCCAAAATCTATCTGCTTGATCCGACTTTTCCAGAATTCTATGACGTGAACTCCCCGATCTCATCCGCTATCACTAATGCATCGGCTCAAATCACCGGCCTTTCGGTTCCAGCTGATAGTCAGCCACCCTACGTGTTGACCATTGGTGGCAACTCATCGATTGACCTGAATACAGGTAAAGCTCCGGTGATTAACACACTTGTTACAGTCATAACCGCTGACATGCTCAGTGGGAATAAACCGATCTATACTACGCCACTGACAACACTGGCATTTCACATGGCACGCCATGATTCAAACTCTGCTACCAGCACAAAAGAATTTGTCTCCAAGTTATACAATGCAGCTCCCCAGGTCAGTAGTTTTTTTTCCATCGACCCAACCGTGTATATAGACATATTCAGTTCTCCCCTGGTTATCAATGCGTCAACCGTAACTGTGGCTGAACAGAAAGAAGCCGTTCACCATCGTGCAGCACTTGAAGCTTTTGCTGCCAAAATCTATGACCTTTCCTTGATGTTAGAAAATATCAGCACAGATGTAATTATTGACCGTTTGGCTCTGGACCTGCAGAGCGATGGCGTAATTGATAATGCAGCTAATGGAACAATAATAGGTGGTATAGACACGACGATTATCAACCAGAAACCCTTGGAGATGACTATTCCGAACACGACTTACCAAGTCAATGACATAATAGCTCTCATGTCAGAAGAACGTATTCTCATTGGCACGAGCACTGAGAGTAAATTCCTTGTCGATGAGATAACGCTTCCCACTGCTGCAGCTCCTACACCTGTAGCTCCTACACCTGTAGCTCCTACACCTGTAGCTCCTACACCTGTAGCTCCCGCTCCCGTAGCTCCGACACCTGTAGTCCCAGCACAAACCACCACATTTCCGCTTGACCTGAGGAATGCGGTTCCTGAAGAAGCAAGCATCTCGGTCAATGTCGAAAAACCGGAAAATTCTACAACTGCAACAATTCGCATTAGCGCAATCGATGCAGATCACCAGAATGAAGGTGAACTTATTATAAATGGCAATCCACCTGTTGCATTATTCGGCGCACAAGGCATATCAACAAATAACACGATTTCTGCCAATATAACAATCAGCACTCCAGAATCGTACTGGAATAATGGCAATAACAGTCTGAAATTCAGGCACACCAGCAGCGGTGGGTTTGTTATAGAAAGTTTGTCCGTAACATTCCAGGTACCATCTACTAACATTAACAAACCAATTCTAGCGCTGTCTATTAATAACCTGAACTTCGGCACTCAGGATATTGGTGGAATGAGCAATGAATTATCTGTATCACTCAACAATACGGGATCTGCACCCTTCTCGTTATCCAGCATCTCAATTTCAACAGACTTTATCGAAAATAACAGTTGCAGTAATTTTATCCCTGTAGGCGGAAACTGCACCTTCAGCATAAGTTTTATTCCCTCATCTGAAGGAACGATAAGTGGTGCACTAGTAATCAGCGACAATACCGATACATACTCTATTAGCTTAACTGGCGTTGGAAATACAAGTGCAGCATCTGCACCAGTTGCAACCCCACCAACAAATACAGTGTTGTATGTAGACTTTGAGAATCACCCAGGTGGAACGTACACAAAACAGAATGCAATGCAGGACTTTAACGCGAACGAGAGCACTGAAGGCATCGTCATAGTCGATACAGATATTGTGAGTGACCCATCCAGCAACCCATCGCGCGGCAAGGTTATGCGTGTTACTCACAGGGCCAACAGGGCTGGCTCGGAAGGAGGGTTCCGTTTCAAGGCACGCTTCCCGCCGGCAGACGAGTACTACATGGCATTCGATATATTTATTCCCGATAACTATGAACTGATTGCTGCAGAAAAGATGCCTGGCCTGATGTATGGTACATTATTGGATGCATCACATGCTTATGAGGTACTCCCAACCCCAGAAGGGGTTAAGGCCTTCTCTGTCATGCATCAATTACTTGGTGCAGAACCCTATTCAGGTCTGGGTGAAAATAAATTCAGCTCTTATGTCTACGATGCTGATGTAGTCATGCGGGATATAATTTTCGATACAGCGACACCTGAGACCAATGTGACATCAGGGTCAAATCCACCTGATGCACAAACCTTGTGGCGTATGCCTAAAGGACAATGGGTGCGTATAGAGCAACGCGTCAAGCAGAACACGGCAACTTCAACAGATGGGGTGGGCGACCTCAGGGATGGAATTATCCAGGAATGGGTAAATGGTCAGCTAATGGTCGATTCACGACGTCGCTTTCGATCAGTGAATACAATGCGCATAGATGGGATTTTCATGTATAGCTATTACGGAGGCGACCCCACTGATGCGATTAATCGTCCAGCTCAAACACAGTTTGAATACTATGATAACTTCATCGTCTCAACGTCACGAATCACACGCTGACATGGATGAATAACAGACCCGGCAGTTTCCTATATTTTGACTGAAACTGCCGGGTATTTCAGACGGCAATCAGCCCAGGTTCATATTATTCTCCTGAAGCCATATTTCCAGGTTCAGTAGTGTCCACAGCAACTTTTCATGATTCTGGCGTCCGTTAAAATGATCATCTAGAATCTTTTTAAGATAACGCTGATTGTAGAATTTATTTGACAACGACGTATTACCGAGCAACTGATCCAACAAGTATTCTCTCATTGGCCCTCTGAACCACTCATTGACAGGTAATCGAAAGCCGACTTTAGGTCTTACCAAGATTCGTTCTGGAATAAATTCTTTTACTGCTTCACGCAACAGCCATTTTGTCACCCTGCCATGCACTCTGTATTTATCAGGAAGCCGAGAAACATACTCGGCAATTTTGTGATCCATAAAAGGCATTCTTGCTTCAATGGAAGCAGCCATTGTCATACGATCACCTCTTTCAAGAAGATTGTCTGGCAGCCAACTCGTCTGATCAAAGTACAGTACTTTTCTTAGTGCGCTATTCCCGGCCTCAACATCGAACGGTGTAACAGGCCTGGTATCTGAAAACAAGCCTGGCGACACCAGAATTTTTTCTGACTCCTCATATCCTGCTGCACCAAACCATCTTGGCTGTCTTTCTTCATCACGACAGATTCCAAGCGTGTTAACAGCTGTTTTTATTCTTCTATATCGGTAAGGTAGTGAATTTACCACCGGCTCCAATAGCATTTTACGCAATGCAGATGGGATCAGCCGGTAATACCGACTGAATCGTTCAAACACATGTTTAGGGTATCCACCAAGTATCTCATCACTCCCTTCACCTGTGAGGACCATTTTAACTGATTTAGCCGCTTCTTTTGAAAGCAGGTATATCGGTATATCGGATGGTTCTGAAACTGGGGCATCCCGAAACCGAACCAATTCAGGAAGACATGCAATCAACGCTTCGTGTGAGACAACCAACTCATGGTGATCCGTATGGAACTGCTGTGCAATAACAGCAGCATACTCCAGTTCGCTATAACTCGATTCACTAAATCCAACAGAAAATGTTTTCACGGGATGAGAACTGAACTCTGTCATGAGCCCCACGATGGCGGATGAATCTATTCCTCCTGACAGAAAGGCGCCAAACGGCACATCGCTAACCATTCTAAGCTGAACAGCTTCACGAAGAAGCTCCAGAAACCCGTTAACAGCTTCGTGCTTGGTATGACTATGTGGACGATATGCCTGCTTGTCAGGTAGTGAATAATATCTTCTTCTTGATAACTTACCACCCCTGTATACCGCTAAACATCCTGGATCAAGCTTATAGACATTTGAATACAGTGTTTTAGGACCAGGAACATAGCGATAAACAATGTAATCTTTAATAACTTCCTCATTGACTTCATAACGAATACTCTGAAGAGCAACGAGTGATTTTATTTCAGAAGCAAATAAAAGTGTATCTCCTAACTCCGTATAGAACAGTGGCTTCTTGCCAAAACGATCACGTGCCAACAGAAGTATCTGCTTCACCT
>JAADJE010000068.1 GCA_013150915.1 Gammaproteobacteria bacterium | reverse complement strand
CCTATAAAAGGCGAAAAACACGGATAAACACAGGAAAACGAATAAAAAAGAAAACCACAACAGACAAGCTAGCCGTGCGCCAGCACAAAAAGAAAAAAACTCAGGAATGCTTCCGATAAAGCAATGCCGCCAACGCCGGCAACACAGTAATAGCTGCAATCATGTTCAGCAGGAACATGAACGTCAGAAGTATCCCCATATCTACCTGAAATTGAAGATCAGAAAATATCCAGGTAAACACACCTATACCCAGTGTCAGCCCGGTAAACAGGACGGCATTGCCTGTCATGTTAAGGGTCTGTTCGTAGGCATCGCGCAGTGACATGCCTTTATCCAGTTGCTCGTGTAGTCGATTGAAGATATAGATACCGTAATCGACACCAATACCGACACCCAGCGCCACAACCGGTAAAGTGGAAACTTTAAGCCCTATCCCCAGAACAGTCATCAGGGCATAAGCCAGTGCGGAGACCAGCCCGAGTGGTGCGACGATGCACAGGGTGGCACGCAGCGAGCGAAAAGTGATCAGGCACAGGGTAATAATTGCACCGTAGACATAAAGTAGCATCGGGAACTGGGCGGCAGCGACGACTTCATTGGTTGCCGCCATGACACCAACATTACCACTGGCAAGCCTGAAGTGAACGGTTTGATTTGTATTATTCTGTTCAAACTCTTTTACGGCATCGACAATTCGGGCGATGGTCGTCGCTTTGTGGTCGGAGGTGAATATCAGAACTGGCATGGCGCTGCAGTCTTCGTTCAACAAACCTGTCGATGTATCGACAGGTGTCACGGCCTGGACAAGTACCTGCTGATTACGGGGTAAAACCTGCCATTTCGGGTTGCCTTCATTCCAGCCGGCATTATAAAGTTTAGCCAGTGTTGGCAGGGAAATAACGGATTGTACGCCCGCTATATTCTGGATGTGCCAGTTAAAACGGTCGATAGTGGACATGGTGTCATAATCAATACATCCATCGGCACGGGTTTCTGCAATGACAGTCAGGATATCTACACCAATGGAGAATTTGTCAGTGATGATTGCACTGTCGATATTGTAGCGGGAATCACTGCGCAGTTCAGGCACCCCTTGTTCGAGATCACCAATTTCGATTTCTGACCCTTTCCAGAGTCCGGCAACGAGTAATAGCAGGCTAATAATGATCGTTACCGTGACCAGTGGATTGACGGTAAATGCAGATAATTTGTGCCAGAAGGGCTTCAGTCGTTCAACACGTCTGTTTAGCCGTAATTGAAGTTTTTCTTTCGTTTTGGGCAGGTAAGACAGCAGCACGGGCAGTAGAAAGAGATTGGTAAGAATGATGACGGCAACACCAATACTGGCGGTAATGGCCATCTCCTGGATCATCTCAATTTTAATCAGCAGTATGGTCAGAAAGCCTACGGTATCGCTGGCCAGGGCGATGCCGCCGGGGACTAACAGGCGCTGGAAGCTCGCTTTTGCCGCCTCTTTGGATGAGGCACCATTTAAGATCTCAGAACGCATGGAATTAATCATCTGCACGCCGTGACTGACACCGATAGCAAAGACCAGGAAGGGAACCAGTATCGACATCGGGTCAATACCAAAACCCAATAATGGCAGCAGACCCAGCTGCCAGCTAACAGCCGTTAATGATGTGAGCAGGGGGAGGGCCGTGAGCCACAGTGACAACGAGTAGAGATAAACGAGTATGCCTGTGATGATGAAAGCAATGGCAAAGAACATCAGAACATTTTGTGCGCCTTCAGTAATATCACCGATTACCTTGGCAAAGCCGATGATATGTATACTGGCGGTTTCATGTTTCTGGCGGATATCTTCAAGATGTTGTGCAACTTTCTGATAGTTGATGCGCTCCCCGGTAGTAGGGTCTCTCTCCAGTAAACCTGCCGTGATCATGGCGCCGCTGAAATCGTTTGCAACCAGTCTGCCTACCTGACCGGACTTGAGGATGTTTTTTCTTACCTGAATCAGATCCTCTTTGGTCCCCTGGAAATCGGCAGGTATGACATTTCCACCAGCGAAGCCGTCTTCAACAATCTCTATGAAGCGTACATTCGGTGTAAACAGGGATTTTACCTGTGAGCGGTCAACCCCCGGGATGAAGAAGACTTCATCTGTGATATTTTTCAGGGTGTTGAAGAATTCGGGGGTAAAGATGTCACCTTTATCGACAGTGATAGCGATCAGTATACGATTTGCCCCACCAAATTCCGTCTGGTATTTGACGAAGGTTTTCATGTAGGGGTGTTCCAGCGGTAGCAGTTTGTTAAACCCTGCGTCGACTTTTAGTGCCGTGGCACTCCATAGCATGAATAGCGTGGCGCTGAGGAAAAACAGTATTACCAGTGGTCTGAAACGGAAGATCAGACCACTGATACGATTCACCAGGTCAGTTTTCTCACTCACTTTGAATCTCCAGGCTCTATTGTAATGCCTGCGCTGCCGGTCATCACCAGTTGACCGTCTGTGGTCTCAATTATCGAGGTCAGTGTTTTTCTGTCTGCACGTACCCTGAGTGAAAAGCTTTTCCCCTGATCGGTACTGGTGAGAATGTTTCCCCCCAGTCCAACAATGCGAATAGTACTGTTCCTTTGTACCAGGGCTGCCATTAAAGAGGCCTCTGTACCTGTTTCGATTTTTTGCCAAGTTACGCCCTTGTCGGCTGAGCGAAAAAGATTTCCACGTAGGCCATAGAGCAGGATGGTCTCCTGATCGATTCCTGTGATACCAAAAAATGATCCGACATACGGTGAGGGGAGTTTTGTCCAACTGTAGCCACCGTCTACAGTGTGATACAAATGTCCCTGTTCGGCAGCGATGAAGAGTTCATTATTGCCGAGGGAGCTGATGGCATTGAGGTGAAAGTCATCCTCGCTGATTTGTCGACGATCCCAGCTTTTCCCGCTGTCATTAGTGGATAGAAACAGGCCGTAGGCACCAATGGCAAAACCATTATTGCGGTCTTTGAACCAGACATCGAGCAACGGGTCATCGTACTGTTTGTCACGATGTTGTAGAACCCAGCTGTCGCCTCCGTCAACAGTGGATAAGATCACTGCGTCCTGGCCCACGGCCCAACCAATTTGCTCATCAACGAAAAAGACGGCGGTCAGTAGACTGCGAGTCGGCACCTGTTTTTGCTGCCAGGATTTCCCGCTGTCATCGGAGATAAGTACAATCCCCCTCTCACCAACAGCAATGAGTCGTGTCCCGGCAAGGCTGATGTCAAGAAGCAGTGCATGACTGGCAAGCCTGGCAGGCTCTGACTGCTCGTTGGCTGTGACAGGCAGTGCCCACAGCAACGAGGCAATCAGGATGCTTGTGAAAAAAGACTTTGTCTGATAAGGCTGAAACAAAATCGATAGACCTTTCAATGAATGGAAGTGCCTCTATCGTATAAAGCGTTTACCTCAGGCCCTCACGACGCAGTGCAGCAGGTGTATAGTCTGCGGCTGTTCTTTTCAGGTTGAAGTCGTACATACGACTTTCATTGTCCAGGCCAATGGCCAGATAGCGCCCTGCCTGCAGATCGGTATGGACTTCCAGTGTCGTCCACAGGGTGGGGACATTGTAGTAGTTGATCACGAAGCCTTCCGAAACACGCCACAGATTGCCGCGTCGGTCGTATTGATCGACAGCCAGAATCTGCCAGCTATCCTCATCAATATAGAAGGTGCGGCGGGAATAGATATGACTGATGCCCTCTTTGACTGTGGCGTCTACTACCCAGACACGGTGTAGTTCATAACGAGTCAGATCCGGGTTGATGTGCTTTGGTGTCAGGATGTCTTTGTATTTGACGTCTTTACTGTGAAGTTTGTAGTCGTTATAAGGGACTATCATTTCTTTACGACCAAGCAGTTTCCAGTTATAGCGATCCGGTGCCCCGTTGAACATGTCAAACTGATCAGAAGTACGCAAGCCGTCAGAAGCGGTCCCAGGGTTATCATAGGCGACATTCGGTGCCCGACGAACACGTCGCTGGCCCGTGTTGTAGGTCCATGCGCTACGTGGCTGTTTGACCTGATTGAGTGTCTCATGTACCAGCAGGATAAAGCCGGCAAGTCTGGCAGGGGCGATAACCTTCTGTTTGAAATACAGGATAACGTTGTCCAGGCCTGCAAATGTTGCCCCTGGCTTGCTGTATAGCATGTCGAATTCATCTTCAAATTTGACCAGGGTATATTTACCGCTCCTTGTCGGGGCGGCTTGTGCTATCCAGCGACCGACTATGTCACCGCGAAAACGCAGCAGATGGTTCCAGATGGCTTCGTGTCCATTGGCCGGTATTGGAAACGGGATACCAATGATGGCATCTTTAACGCCGTTGCCATCGGCAACTAATGTAGCCCGAGTGGCATTTTTCCGTGTTGCATCATAGATTCGTTGTGGGTAAGACGCGCTACGCCGGGTTGGGTAAACATTTATCTTGAAACTGTCGGGATAGGTATCGAGCATGGCAAGATGACCAGCGGTCAGTTTGTCTTTGTACTGATCCTTGTTCTGTGCAGTAATTGTATAGAGTATCTTGTCAGACGCATAGGGATCCTGATGATGATCACCGGGTTTATACGCCGCAGGGGGTGTGGTGATACCGCCATCCCAGGCGGGTATCGTGCCCTCGGCATTGCCTGCCTTGATGGCACCCATTGGGGTCAAATCCTTACCAAGACGAGCAGCTTCGGCTTCAGAGACGGCTGCCTGAGTAGTGGTGAAACCAAGTAATGACAGCGTCAGTGTAGTGAAAAGTAATACAGCTTTGGTAATTTTCATAATGTGTTCTCCAAACTTTCGCGTCATTAGAATGATGTCTTGATATTAAAAGAGACGAAGTCTCTGTCGTTGATCAGATTATATCGGCCAGCGCCCATGTAACGCGTGTAGGCGATATCAGCTGACCAGGTCTGCTGGTAGACAGCATTCAGGCCGATAGATAATGCCTTGCGACCTTCGATGAAATTCCCACCGGGTCCAGGTGTCGTGCCACTGACATCATGTGCCCAGGCAATACGTGGACTTAGGTTGATAGAGCTGAACGCATTGTCATACCGCCAGCGACCGAGCAGGCGGTATCCCCAGGAGGCGGCCGTGGCAAAGCCTTCTGGCTTTTCAGTGGCAGGTTGAACACCTGCTACCGTGGGGAAGGGGCTGCCTGAGGTGTAAGTGCCCGGGCCTTCGAACCGTAACGTCTGATAGCTGGGCATATCGATGACCTGGGTAAAGCCGACTTCACCGACTATAGCCAGCTGGTTTGCGCCCATGATATTCGAAAACACCTGGGTGACGGTAGACTGGATTTGTGCGACATCCAGCCTTTTGTAACCGGAGATTTCCTGGCCGAAACCAAATGTCCCGACCTGGTTGATGGCCCCCAGGGCAGGCGCTACAGGGGTCAGAGCAGCGAGCAGTAATTCGGTATCATCAATTTGTAACGGTGCGTCGATCTTGTAAGTCAGTTCCCCCTGCCAGGATATACCACTGTTACCAATTTCAGTGTTGAAGCTGGTGCCAATGATTTTGATGTCTTCCGGATATTCAATGAAATAACGCGCACTGGCTCGGTAGTCACCACCGAGCGCTCCGGCAAGGCTTCCTGTCATCGCACTAATGATAGGCAGACGGCTGTGGTAGTTAACGAAATAGAAGCCGAATTCTGTGGCATTGTCTGTTAGATAGTTCATTGCAAGGCCGTATTCACCACCATTCCTGGCATCTCTGGTGTTGCCTCTGGGAACAACGGTTGTTGGGAATGCGGGATTATCCGGGGCGCTACCAAAGCCCAGCACAACCTTTTCTGCCCCTTCACCCGCGAGATCGCTGCTACTGAAATAGCTGCCGACCGGGTCAATAATTGTTTTTTTCCAGTTGGTCTGGTAAAAACCCTCCACTGATATTTTATCCGTTGCAGCCAGACTTGCCCAGATTCTTGGCACAGGTTTCAGTGCCTCACGCAACTCGGACCCGGGCACACGCAGATTGTTAACATTCACCGGGTTGATACTGTTCATACCGCCCTGGATAAATGTACTTTCACCCCAGTTAATAACCTGATTACCCAGTCGGACGTCAAAAGGTTTCCCTCCGGCCTCCCAGCTGCCCCAGACATACGCATCCAGTAGTTCACCTTTCTCACCGACCTGGTCTTTGGCGTCATTGCTCAAGGGTGTTCTCGCTGTATTACTACCCATGATATCGAAATCATAGAAGTAATAAGCTCTGAAGAAAGCACCATAATTTTTGTAATTAAGCTCGAGTTCCGGTGTGATCTTCAGGACATTGGCAACCAGCCCCTTGTCATAGTTCAGGTTGCCATCATCGCCATTGACCGAATTGGCTGTACCGCCATTGGCCTTGCCAATGATCGACTGATCCCGATCCTGTACACGCCAGCGCGCACCGTAGGAGATAGTCGTATCGAGACTGCCTTGCAGATCACCATTATTAAAGATAAATGCTTGAGCAGGGCCTGTTGTAAGCGCCGTCACGGCAATGGATAAAAGCGACAACCGGAGTATGTTACCGGCGTTATTGCGGGGAGTATCAGTCATCTTGGCGAGTCTCCTTGGAAGAATAATAAGGATGTGGATACCCTTATAATTGTATGGTTTTATCGGAGTTTGTAGTTTTTTTTGGAAAAATTCAACAAGCATTTAGTTATATAGGGTACTTCTGAATTATTCATTTTTGCGAGGAACATAGTACCGAAGCAACCTATAAGTGATTGATTATAGGATATAAGATTACCATACCTCGCTCATAATAATGTAGTTTTATGACGTAATCCAGAGATTCTATGGGGCAGCCAATATGGACGATATGGGTAAAAATACCACGTCAGGTGTCCAATTTCTTCCTCAACAACTCATTGACCTGCTTCGGATTCGCCTTGCCCTGGGTGGCTTTCATCACCTGACCGACAAAGAAACCGAGCAGTTTGCCATTACCCGCTTTGTATTGTTCAATCTGATTTGGGTTGTTGCTGAGGATCTCGTCAATGACAGGTTCGATGGTGCTGTTATCCGAAATCTGTTTCAGACTGCATTTTTCAATGATTTCGTCCGCATTCCCTTCACCGCGCCAGATGGCCTCGAAAACCTCCTTGGCAATTTTCCCCGAAATGGTATTGTCGTCTATGCGCGTCAGCAGCTGGCCGAGCATAGTGGCCGTGACCGGGCTTTCAGTGATCCTGATAGCATTCCGGTTCAGTCCTGCGGATAACTCCCCGTTTACCCAGTTGGCAATCAGTTTTGGCTGCGAGGGTAAAATAGCGACAGCCTGTTCATAATAATCGGCGAGTTCTTTGCTGGTGGTGAGTGTTTCAGCATCGTAATCTGACAGCTCGTAGTCAGAAATGAAGCGTTCACGCCTGGCACCGGGTAATTCGGGTAGCTCAGCTCTGATTGCGTCTATGAACCAATCCTCCAATACCATCTGAGGCAGATCGGGATCCGGAAAGTAGCGGTAATCATTGGCTTCTTCCTTGCTGCGCATTGACCGGGTCTCATTTTTATCCGAATCATAGAGGCGGGTTTCCTGTACAACCCTTCCGCCTGATTCAAGGATATCAATCTGGCGTTCCACCTCAAATTCAATTGCCTTCTCTACGAAACGGAATGAATTGATGTTTTTTAGTTCAGTACGGGTGCCATATTCCTCCTGGCTCCGGGGGCGGATAGAAACATTTGCATCGCATCGAAAAGAGCCTTCCTGCATGTTGCCGTCACAGATATCGAGATAGCGCACCAGTGAATGTATCGACTTGAGATAGGCAACGGCTTCAGTGGCTGAGCGCATGTCCGGCTCCGAGACGATTTCTATCAATGGTGTGCCGGCACGATTAAGATCGATGCCGGTCATGCCATGAAAGTCCTCGTGCAGGGACTTGCCGGCATCTTCCTCAAGGTGTGCGCGGGTAATACCGATCGTCTTCTTTTCACCGTTGACATTAATAGTGATAGAGCCTTCACCGACGATAGGCAACTGCAACTGTGAAATCTGATAACCTTTCGGGAGGTCGGGATAAAAATAATTTTTTCGGTCAAATATGGATGTCTGATTGATTTTGGCACCAATAGCCAGCCCAAACTTAACGGCCATACGAGCGGCATCACGATTCATTACCGGTAGCACACCGGGCAGGGCAAGGTCCACCGCACAGGCCTGGGTATTGGGTTCAGCACCGTATGCCGTCGCCGCGCCGGAGAATATCTTACTTTTTGTTTTGAGCTGGGCGTGGATTTCCAGCCCGATAACGGTTTCCCATTCCATCTTATAATGTCCTTAATATTCTTTCATGTTGGTCTCAAAGCGGGCTAAGCGTATGCCAGTCTGTGACCTGTTGATAGCGATGTGCGACATTAAGCAGTCCCGCTTCATCAAAATATTGACCTATCAGCTGCAGACCGACAGGGAGATTATTCTTGTCCAGGCCCGCCGGGATCGATATACCCGGCAGTCCGGCGAGATTAACCGAGATGGTATAGATGTCATTCAGATACATGGCTACCGGGTCATCACTTTTATCACCAAATCGGAAGGCCGTTTCCGGTGCGGTTGGGCTGGCAATGACATCACATTTTTCGAAGGCACGGGTGAAGTCGTCAGAAATCAGGCGGCGTATCTTCTGCGCCTTGAGATAATAGGCATCGTAGTAGCCGGCAGACAGGGCATAGGCACCGATCATTATGCGACGTTTAACTTCATCGCCAAAGCCTTCGGCGCGTGTCTTTTTGTACATGTCCAGCAGGTCATCGTATTCCGCGGTACGGTAGCCGTAACGTGCGCCATCAAAACGGGACAGGTTTGATGAGGCTTCAGCGGGTGCCAGAACATAGTAGCAGGGCACCGAGAGATGGCTGTTCGGCAAGCTGATATCGACCAGTTTCGCACCGAGCACTTCATATTCACGCAGGGCATTCATGATGATGGAGGCAATGCCGGGGTCGAGGTCATCATTGAAAAATTCAACCGGCATACCAATTTTCAAACCCTCAAGATTATTTTCCAGATCTTCAGAAAAATCAGGCACAGCGATGTCTACCGATGTTGAATCCCGTTCATCGAATCCTGACATGGTTTGTAATAATATGGCGGCATCTGCTGCGCTGTGGGCCATGGGCCCGGCCTGATCCAGGGACGAGGCAAAGGCAATCATGCCATAGCGTGAGACTCTGCCGTAGCTTGGTTTCAGGCCAGTGAGACCGCAAAAAGAGGCGGGCTGGCGTATTGAGCCACCGGTATCTGTGCCGGTGGCCGCTGGCGCAAGGTGTGCGGCCACTGCCGCCGCAGACCCCCCGGAACTACCGCCGGGAACGCGCTCTTTGTTCCAGGGATTTAATACGCGACCATAATAAGAGGTTTCATTGGAAGACCCCATGGCGAATTCATCCATGTTGGTCTTGCCCAGTATAATACTGCCTGTCTGACGAAATTTTCGGATAAGTGTCGCATCATAGGGTGCGATAAAATTGTCCAGCATCTTCGAGCCACAGGAGGTGCGCAGTCCGTCGGTACAGAAGATGTCTTTATGTGCCAGTGGTATACCGGTTAAGGGCTGGGCTTCACCTGCACTCAGTAGTTTATCGGCTGCAGCGGCCTGCTGTAGGCTGCCTTCACGATCAACAGTGATGAACGCGTTAATATCCTGATGCGCTTCTATGCGATCAAGGAAGTACTGGGTCAGTTCGATGGTTGAGAAATCTTTATTCGCCAGGCCTAACGCCAGTTTTTGCAGGGATTTTTTGTGCATGGGTGAAAGCTATTGCTATGTGTTCTCAATTAATCGAGGACTTTGGGGACCAGAAACAGGCCGTTTTCACTTGCCGGGGCCAGTTTGATAAATTTGTCCCGTTCATTGTGTTCGCTTACAACGTCATCGCGCAAGCGGAGTTTAGTGTCGCGTGGGTGGGCCATGGGTGCTACACCACTGGTATCTACCTCATTCATTTGTTCAACCAGTTCAAGAATCCCGGACAGGTTTTTTGTATAGGTCTCCAGTCGATCGGGGCTGATGCCGAGTCGGGCAAGGTGGGCAATTTTCTCCACATCATCATTGTTTATTGGCATTTTCTCTCCTCAAGTCGTAAACGACTACTTTTCCGCTGCCGAAAGGTAGCATAATCATCGATGGTTGAATAGAAATAGCGTCATTGCTAGAGTACAATCTCGACGGATGTATTGCTGATGAAATCCTGTTTTCAGTGGTACTCAAATTTGACAACTATATTTATTTATACAGTAAGTCTGTCCTTGTAACTGATAAGTGTGCAGCGCTGCACCTGGCAGGGTGCTGGAAAGTTTGTACACACAATTGGGTAAATCAAAAATAATGTTTAAGAGACTGTTAGGTTTTTTTTCCCACGATCTGGCAATAGATCTGGGCACAGCAAATACACTTATCTATGTCCGTGACAAGGGCATCGTACTAAACGAACCTTCAGTTGTTGCTATTCGTTATTCCCCCATGGGAGGTCCCTCGGGTAAGTCTGTGTTGGCGGTTGGACAGGAAGCCAAGCAGATGCTTGGCCGTACTCCGGGTAATATCAAAGCTATTCGCCCTATGAAAGACGGTGTTATCGCAGATTTTTCCGTTACCGAAGTCATGCTCAAGTATTTTATTCGCAAGGTACAGGAAACACGTTTTTTCAAGCCCAGTCCGCGTATCATTATTTGTGTCCCCTGTGGTTCAACGCAGGTTGAACGGCGCGCTATTAAGGAATCGGCGCTGAGTGCCGGTGCTCGTGAGGTGTACCTGATTGAAGAGCCGATGGCGGTAGCCATTGGTGCTGGCCTACCGGTTGCAGACCCCACCGGTTCAATGGTGGTTGATATAGGCGGCGGTACCACCGAAGTGGGGGTCGTTTCACTGGGTGGACTTGTCTTGTCAGATTCCCTTCGTGTGGCGGGTGACAAGTTTGATGAGGGAATTATTACCTATCTTCGTCGTCAGCATGGGGTGCTGATCGGTGACTCGACAGCTGAAAGAATCAAAAAGGAGATCGGTGCAGCAACACCGGGGTCTGAAATACTTGAAATGGAGATCAAGGGCAGGGATCTGGCCGAAGGCCTGTCCCGTTCGGTGACATTGACCAGCAAGGGAATATATGATGCCATTTCCGATCCACTGGATCAGATTTCACAGGCGATTAAAGCGGCACTGGAGAAAACACCACCCGAGCTCGGTGCTGATATTGCTGAAAAAGGGATGATCCTGGCCGGTGGTGGTGCACTGCTGCGTGATATTGATCGCCGGTTTATGGAAGAAACGGGCATGCCGGTAGTTATAGCTGAAGATCCTCTAACCTGCGTCGCACGTGGGTGTGGGCACGCACTCGAAGAAATGGATCGTCTTGGTGATGTTTTTGCCCAGGAACGATAAATAACTCCTCAGGGCGACTTGAAAAACTTCATAGGGGAATACCGGTATTGCGAAAAATATTCCTGTAATGCTTTTATAACTTTCCTGTCTTTGCCGACGGGCCGTAAATGAGAGAACTCCTTAGACGCCTGGGTGGTGCCACTCCTGCGACTGTGCGTGTCATAGTCCTGATTGCGCTGTCTGTTTCCATGATGCTGGTTGATTACCGCACACAGCAACTTGAAAGATTGCGGAATATTCTGCAGACCCTTGTCTACCCGATTATGTTTGTTTCGATTATCCCGCGGGAGATAATCCAGGAGCTGACAGGCTCTATGGAAAGAAGTGAAGATCTACAGACCAACAATGAATCGCTACGGCAGGAAAATTTGCTGTTACGCAGCCGCCTGAAAAAATTACATTCACTGGAAGCCGATAATCGTCGTCTCAAACGTCTGCTTGGACAATCGGATCAAATTGCGGAGCGGGTGCTGCTGGCTGAACTTGTCGAGGTTAGCCTTGAACCCTATACCCAGAGGATTAGTCTCAACAAAGGCAGTCGTGATGATGTTTATGTTGGACAGCCCGTCATTAATGGTGACGGTGTTATCGGCCAGGTTGTTCATACAAGTCAATTCCAGAGTACGGTCACGTTGTTGACAGACCCGAGCAGCGCCGTACCCGTAATGGTAATGCGAAATGGGTTGCGAGGTGTATTGTTCGGCACCGGTGTACGTAACAGACTGGCCATGCCTTACTTGACGGCCGATGCCGATATCCGTATTGGTGATTTGCTGATCACTTCAGGGATGGGTGGCCGTTTCCCTCCCGGCTATCCTGTTGCGACAGTCACTGACGTGAAACAAAAGCCAAGTGATGAATTTCTGACTATTAATACGTTGCCGGTTACACAGCTGGATCATGGGCGAGAGGTTCTGCTTATCTGGCCTGGGGTAACCAGAACTCAAAAAGATAAACCTTTACAGAAGTTGACTGATGAGTAGCCTGTGGGTACTGGTTTCCTTCCTTGTGGCATTGATATTAAGCAGTGTGCCCTTGCCTGATATGGCGATCATTTTTCGGCCTGAATGGCTGGTATTGGTATTGATCTACTGGTGCATGGCAATCCCCAGTCGTATCGGTATTTTTACCGGTTGGCTACTGGGGCTTGTCATGGATGTAATGTATGGCAGTTTACTGGGGCAAAATGCTATGGTGCTGGCAATAATTGCCTATCTGGTAAATATTTTTCATTTGCGCATACGTGTGTTCCCAATATGGCAACAGTCGTTTGTGGTGTTCTTGTTAGCCATGGTGTATCTGACGCTAACCGCATGGGTCAGAGGTGTCGCAGGAGAATTTCCCATTACATGGGCTTACTGGATACCGGCGCTGACCAGTGCCCTGGTCTGGCCATTTATATATATAGTCCTAAGAGATCTACGACGACAGTAAGTATGCCGGGCTTAGAAATTAAGGACGTATTTTCTGAAACGCGGGTGTTTACCGCGCGATCAATTGTGACGGGGGTATTGCTGCTTGTTTTGATTGGTATTCTGCTGGCGCGTTTGTTTTATCTACAGGTAATTGAATACGACCGTTATAGTACCCTATCAAAAAACAATCGAATTAGTGTGGTACCGAGGGCACCTGTACGCGGGATTATTTTTGACCGTAACGGCATCCCACTGGCACGAAATATCCCATCCTATACCCTTGAGGTCGTACCAGACCAGGTCAAGGACATGGATAATTTGCTGGACGAACTGGGCAAACTGGTGAAACTGACGGAATATGATCTCAAGCTATTTTATCGTGATGTCAAACGCAATGCACAATTTAATACCATAATCTTACGTAGCCGGTTGACGGATGTAGAGGCGGCACGCTTTGCCGTCAACCGCTATCGGTTTAAGGGCGTGGATCTGCGCGCCAGGTTGGAGCGGAATTATCCAAAAAAGGAAAGTGCTGCCCATGTGGTGGGTTATGTCGGACGTATCAGCTCACGTGATCTCGAGAGGGTGGACAAGGAGAAATATCGTGGTATCAATTTTCTGGGCAAAACCGGGATTGAGTCTTATTACGAAGACCTGCTACGGGGGGAAATTGGTTTTGACCAGGTTGAAACCAATGCCCATGGCCGCGTTGTGCGAACTATCTCCAGTACGCCATCAGTACCCGGTAAAAATATTTATCTGACTCTCGACAGCGAATTGCAGCGTGTTGCAGAGCAGGCACTTGGCGATTTCCGTGGTGCAGTGGTGGCCATCAAGCCGTCTACGGGTGAGATACTGGCTTTTGCCAGCACCCCATCCTACGATCCCAACGCCTTTATAAATGGAATCAGCACGGCAGACTATGCGGTTTTGCGCGATTCGCCCGATAAACCGTTGTTGAACCGTGCCCTGCGAGGGCGATACCCGCCGGGATCAACGATCAAGCCGTTTATGGGCTTACTCGGCCTGAAATCCGGGATAAGTCCGGTGAAAAAAACTTACTGTCCGGGATACTATAGGTTGACTAAAGGGGGGCGCAAGTTTCGTGACTGGAAACGCGGTGGCCACGGATCGGTTAATCTACATGATGCAATTGTCCAGTCCTGTGATGTTTACTTCTATGACCTGGCAGATCGTCTGGGTATTGATTACATGCATGAATATCTGGCACTGTTTGGTTTCGGCACTAAAACCGGAATCGATCTGAACGGTGAATCCAGTGGACTTTTACCTTCCAGGGAATGGAAGCGGGCGACCAGGAATCAGCCGTGGTACCGGGGTGAAACCGTTATTGCCGGTATTGGGCAGGGCTATGTCCTGGTAACACCGCTACAGCTGGCTTCTGCAACCTCTGCACTTGCCAATAATGGAATACGAATGAAGCCGTATTTGTTACTGTCTGAAGAAGACGCATTGCTTGCCCGAAAGAAGCGTAATGAACCGGTGAAATTGAACAGCAAAATCTGGCGCGATAAAGATCTTGCAGTCGTTAAGCAGGCAATGATTGATGTTACGGACACGCCACAGGGTACGGCCAGGCGAATTGGCATCAATAGTCCATACAAGATAGCCGCTAAAACGGGTACAGCACAGGTGATCGGTATCAAGGAAAATGAGCATTACAAGGAATCAGAAGTAGCCCTGAGAAATAGAGATCACGCACTTTTTATTGCTTATGCGCCGGCTGAGAAACCAGAAATTGCCGTTGCCGTTATTGCAGAAAATGGGGGACATGGGGGATCAACTGCCGGACCTATTGCGCGTAAAGTAATAGATTTTTATCTTCTTGGGAAAAAACCGAAGCAGAAAAGGGATCCGTCATGAACGGCAAAAAAGGCTTTTCTATCGACTGGGCATTATTGACTGGTTTGCTTGCTCTTTCAGTGACCAGTCTGTTTGTGGTTTACAGTGCGGGTGACCAGAATCCTGATTTGCTGATGCGACAGTCAATACGTATTGTTCTGGCGTTTACTGTCATGTTTTTAGTTGCACGCATCACGCCAGATCAGTTCTTACGCTGGACACCGTATTTATACGGCATTGGACTGATCATGTTATTGGTCGTACTCGGTGCTGGAGTCATTGGTAAAGGGGCGCAACGCTGGATAGATCTTGGTTTTATGCGCTTCCAGCCGGCAGAAATGATGAAACTCGCTGTGCCGATGATGGTGGCCTGGGTGATGGTCAGAAAACCACTCCCGGCATCTCTTCCTACTGTAATACTTGGCTTTGTGGTGCTTGTTATACCTGTCATTCTTGTTATCAAGCAGCCGGACCTTGGTACAGCAATCCTGATTGCCGCCTCAGGTCTGGTGGTGATCTTTTTTGCTGGCATGTCCTGGTGGATTATCGCTGTACTTGCCGCACTGGTGGCGGCTGCGGCCCCCCTGGGCTGGTTTCTGATTCATGATTATCAGCGCCAGCGTATTCTGACTCTGTTTGATCCCTGGTCGGATCCATTGGGGGCTGGCTACCATACTATCCAGTCCGCGATAGCGGTGGGTTCCGGTGGGTTGTACGGTAAGGGCTGGCTCAATGGCAGCCAGTCACAGCTGGATTTTATCCCCGAGCGGTCGACAGATTTTATTTTTGCCGTATTTTCTGAGGAATTCGGATTTATGGGCTCGATGATATTATTACTGGTGTACCTGTTTGTGGTCAGCAGAAGTCTGTATATCGCAATAGAAGCCAAGGACTCCTATACACGACTGTTGTGCGGCTCACTGGCCGTCACTTTTGCTATCTACGTATTTGTTAATATAGGGATGGTGACCGGCATATTACCGATAGTCGGGGTACCCTTGCCCCTGATAAGCTATGGTGGCACGTCAATGGTGTCGCTGCTGGCTGGTTTTGGTATTCTGATGTCCGCTTATTCTAACCGCTGGTTTATCCGGTAATGAAAAAATTACTCAAAACGCTTACGGTGACTCTGTCCGGTACTGTATTCCTTAGTCTGTCTGCATTTTCATTACAGACTAGCGATTACAAACGGCTTGGTAAAATGTTTGACGAGGTCGCCAGTAAAACAGCTTACAGTGTGACTGATCTTGAGGCGCTGTTTCAGAAAGTTGAAATACAGCCGCGCATTATTGAGATTATGGATAAACCGGCAGAGTCCATGCCCTGGTACCAATACCGTAAGATATTTCTGACAGAAAAGAACATCAGCAAAGGGGCGGAGTACTGGATAAAACATGCTGATACACTCGCCCGGGCAGAGAAAAAATTTGGTGTGCCCCCTGAAATAATTATTGCCACATTGGGAGTGGAAACACGTTATGGTACCAATACCGGCGGTTTTCGTGTTATCGATGCGCTTACTACGCTGGGCCTGGAATATCCCCGCCGTAGCGAATATTTTACAAAGGAACTGAAAAATTTTCTTTTACTTAGCGACGAGAACAGGCTGAACCCGTTAGCGGTGACCGGTTCCTATGCAGGGGCAATTGGTTTGCCTCAGTTCATGCCCAGCAGCTATAGGGCCTACGCCGTTGATTTCAATGGTGATGGATACAGTGATCTTGTCAACAGTGTTGAGGATGCGATTGGTAGTATTGCAAGCTATTATTCTGAACATGGCTGGGAACCTGGCCAACCCATATCCTGGTCAACCAGAGGTGTAAGGAGCAAGGCCAACAAAATGGTGGTAAAAAAGCGAAAAACTGATCGGGTATTGAATGATTTTCTGCAGAAAGGGTTTGCATTACAGGAACAGATTGATCCACAGACCCCGGCGGGTCTAATAAAATTGGAGGGTGAAAAGGGTCCAGAATATCGTGTGGCATTTGATAATTTCTTTGTCATTACCCGTTACAATACTTCCATGCTCTATGCAACGGCAGTTCAGTTGTTGGGAGAGGAAATAAAGTCACGTGTTAAGGCAACTAAATGAAATGGAAGTTTGCGATATCCTGGTTGTTGATATTGTTACTCGCCGGCTGTGGTTCATCCGGCAAGAAAAAAACCGGAGGCGGTTATTATCTGGATGATGGCCCACCAAAATCTACTTTAGATCTGGCAAAAGTAAAGGATGCTGTTCCACATATGGAGCCATTGAGTGCGACCGGCAATAAGCCCTATGTTGTTTTTGGCAAGCGTTATGTGCCTTTGAAAAGCAGTCAGGGATTCAGACAGAAAGGGACGGCATCCTGGTACGGTAAAAAATTTCATGGCAAGCGGACTTCAAGCGGTGAAGCCTATGATATGTACAAAATGACTGCTGCACATACTGTTCTACCTTTACCCAGCTATGTGAGGGTGACAAACCTCAGAAATGGTCGCAGTGTTGTTGTCAGAGTCAATGACCGAGGTCCATTTAAACATGATCGGGTGATGGATCTTTCCTATGCCGCTGCAATGAAACTGGATGTGGTTAAATCAGGAACTGCGGCCGTTGAAATTGTTGCAGTAGGTGAAAATTCATTTAACCGCACAGATCAGGCCATAGAAACCCGGCAAGCCGCTTCTGATCCGCTATTGTTCATACAGCTTGGCGCTTTCAGTAATCAGGATGCAGCTTACAGCCTTCAGAGACATCTTCGTGGGGCTGGCTACCGTACTGCGAAGGTGAGCCGCTTTATTCAAAGCCAGATTGAATTATATCGAGTAAGAATTGGCCCATTACTGCAACCAGGTAATGCCGACTTTATACTGGCCGATCTGCAACGGACAGGTTATCCGAATGCACACTACATTGTAGAAACCACTGAAAAGGAAGATATAAAAAAATGAACATATATCCAGTAATTCTGGGTGCGATCCTGCTTATGACATCCCTTACGTCATTTTCAAAAGATCAGCAGGCCATATCGAACGCAAATATGGCACCACCTGTAATCGAAGGAAAATCCTGGCTACTTATTGATAATGACAGTGGAGCGGTCTTGAGTGCGGGTAATCCTGATAAGCAGATTGAGCCTGCCAGTCTGACAAAATTGATGACGGCCTACATTGTTTTCAAAGAGCTTGCAGAGGGACGCCAGAGTCTGGATGACAGGGTGATTGTCAGCGAAAAGGCCTGGCGTATGCAGGGTTCCCGAATGTTCATCAAGGTCAATAGCAAGGTAAGACTGGAAGACCTGGTGAAGGGGATGATTATCCAGTCGGGTAATGATGCGACTGTAGCCCTGGCAGAGTACGTTGCGGGGACTGAAGAATCCTTCGTTGGTTTGATGAATGCGGTGGCTGCAGAGCTGGGCATGAAAGGCACTCACTTCGTTAATAGTTCGGGGATGCCAGCTGAAGGTCATTTAACCACTGCGGCCGATCTGGCAATACTCACACGGGCATTGATCAACCAGTACCCTGAATACTACAAGTACTATTCTGTCAAAGAATTTACCTGGAATAAAATCACACAGGGAAACCGGAACCTATTGTTGTACCGTGATCCAACTGTGGACGGCGTCAAAACAGGTCATACTAAATCAGCGGGATATAGCCTGATCGGGTCGGCGGATCGAGAGGGTATGAGGCTAATAGCCGTGGTTACGGGTACGAAGAGTAAATTGGCGCGTGCTGACATGGTGCAAAATTTACTGAATTATGGCTTCAGGAATTATATTACCAAGAAGGTCTATCCAGCAGGCAAAATGATTCGCAAAATCGATGTCTACAAAGGGGTGAGTGATGCTGTATCTGTAGAATCAGCTGACAGTATTTACCTGACGGTTCCCAGGCGGGGTAGCACTAAGATCACACAAACTGTAACGGTTCCCGCTTATGTTATTGCCCCTGTAAATAGTGGACAGGTGCTGGGAGATATCGAATTCAGTGTACAGGGCACCTCGCTGGGGAAATACCCACTAACAGCTGTTGCAGAGGTACCGGAAGGGGGCATTGTTGATCAATTGATCGGCACGGTTATGCTCTGGTTTGCAGATTTTTAAACCAGGCGCCCTAAATACAATGGCAGTAGAAAAAGTCTATTTAAACGGTAAATACCTGCCTGCAGCAGAAGCCTCGGTTTCTATTTTTGACCGCGGGTTCACTTTTGGTGACGGGGTCTATGAAGTTATCCCTGTCTATGGCGGCAGACTGTTCCGCCTGCCGCATCACCTTGCTCGCCTTAGATATTCCCTGGCTGAAATTCGACTTTCAGTGTCATTGAATGATGATGAAATGACCTTAATATTCAAAAGGCTGCTGGGTGGTGGCACAGATGACGCCTCTATTTATTTGCAGATAACCCGTGGTTCCGCACCGCGCAATCACGCCTTTCCCGACACGATTTCACCGACCGTACTTGCCTATGCGCAGGGCATTGTTTACCCGAACCAGAGGACTCGCGAGGCCGGCGTGGCGGCAGTCAGTTATCCCGACCAGCGTTGGCATCGTTGTGATATAAAGTCTGTTTCATTGCTGGCAAATGTACTGGCACGGCAATACGCGCATGAGCGTGATGCGACCGAGGCGGTACTTTTTCGTGAGGGGTTTCTGACAGAAGGTGCAGCGAGTACCTTATTTGTTGTGCATAATGGACAACTGCTGACACCTTCTTTGGGACACAGTATCTTGCCGGGCATTACCCGCAAGCTGGTGCTTGAACTTGCCCTCAAGCACGGTTTGCAGTGCCAGCAGACTGATATTTCGGAACAACAGGTTAAACAGGCAGATGAACTGTGGCTTAGTAGTTCGACAAAAGAGATACTGCCAATCGTTAAACTGGACGGGAACCCTGTAGGCGAAGGTAAACCTGGCCCATATTACCATCAGATTATAAAACTTTATGATGAGTTCAAGTCGAGGTTTAGACATGGCAAGGTTTCGTAGATAAAAGTTTTTTTACCACAGAGGACACAAAGGGCACAGAGGGTTTATTATTATATTCCGTACCACTTCTGTCCCGTTAACCTGATCTTATTTTGCTGTCGTGGTCGTAGTGCCTGGGATGCAATGGTGTTGTCATTCCGGCGCAGGCCGGAATCCAGCGGTTTCAACGACTTACTGGATACCGGGTCAAGCCCGGCATGACGATGTGGCGTTGACGGGACTGCAGTGAAAAGAATCAGGTAAAGCGATGACAGATAAGAAAGACGAAGAATCAGGGAGACTTTCTTTTCCCTGCACCCTCGGCATCAAGGCGATGGGGCGCCAGGCAGAGAATTTTGAGCACATGGTGAAAGAGATGGTTAGCCGTCATACTGGGCCAGATGCGATTATTGAGGTGAGATGCAGGGAGAGCCATAGCGGCAAATATTACGCCGTTACCTGTGAAGTAAAGATTGAAAACCGGGAGCAGATGGAAGCGATATACCAAACGATGCACGATCATCCAGATATATTAATGACGCTGTAATAGTTGTTCAGATGAATGAAGACGGAATCACCAGAACTCTGAAGATACGGCAATTCAAGCATAGGCAGGATTATCGGGTCTGCTGGCAGGCGATGAAGCACTATACCCGAATGAGAACAAAAGACTCAACTGATGAGGTCTGGTTGCTTGAGCATGATCCCGTGTTTACGTTAGGCATCAGGGAACATGAAGGGGAAATTTTAGATGCAGGCGAAATCCCGGTCGTAAAAACAGACCGCGGTGGTCTGGCCACCTATCATGGGCCAGGGCAAATGGTTATTTATTTTATGCTGGACCTGCCCAGACTGGGTACCGGCCTTAAAACAATGATAAGTCAACTGGAACAAAGCACCATTGATTTGCTGGCCAGGTATAATATTTTGGCTGTGAGAATGGAAAATGCTCCTGGTGTCTATGTGTATGGTAGGAAGATTGCCTCCCTTGGCCTGCGTGTTCAACACGGGTGTACTTATCATGGACTCAGTTTAAATGTAAACATGGATTTGACACCGTATAACAGGATTATTCCATGTGGGTTAGTCGGAATGAAAATGACCGACATGAAGACACTGGGTTCGGTGGTAGATATTGATACTGTTGGCAGGCAGTTCGTGCAGGTGTTGTCTGCGGCACTGGGATATAATTCGGTTTTTGATGACGATAATGACTGTACCTACCATAATGATGAGCAGTAAACAAACAGACAGTTTGTCAGCATCCTTGCCGGAGGGGGCAGAAAAAGGGCGAGCAAAGACAGCACGCCTACCGGTAAAGATTGCGCCAACAGGCGAACTTCTTCGTAAACCGGCCTGGATCCGCGTCAAGGTACCCGTGACACATGAAGTAATTCGCCTGAAAAAGGCACTGCGCAAGCAGAGTCTGCATACCGTTTGCGAAGAGGCAAATTGCCCTAATCTTGGTGAGTGTTTCAGCAAAGGTACGGCTACTTTTATGATACTCGGCAATGTCTGCACCCGGCGTTGCCCTTTCTGTGATGTCGCGCATGGCAGACCTGATCCCGTCGACATAAATGAACCGCAAAACCTGGCTGAAGCTGTTGCCTCCATGACGTTGCGCTATGTGGTCATTACCTCGGTAGATCGTGATGACCTCAGAGATGGGGGGTCTGGGCACTATGTGGACTGTATTGCAGCAATACGGGATAAATCGCCAGAAACTCGGATTGAAGTGCTGGTGCCGGATTTTCGTGGTCGTATGGATATTGCCCTGGAAATATTGTCAAAATCCCCACCCGATGTCATGAACCACAATCTGGAGACTGTATCGAGGCTGTATCGTCAGGTCAGACCGGGTGCTGACTATGACTGGTCACTAAAATTGCTGATGGCCTTCAAAAAATTGCACCCAACTGTGCCGACAAAATCGGGGCTGATGCTGGGTGTCGGGGAGACCTTTGATGAAGTCGTTGAGGTGATGAGTGACTTACGGGAGCATCATTGCGACATGTTAACTATTGGTCAATATCTTCAGCCCTCCCGTTATCATTTACCGGTGAGTCGCTATGCAGATCCGACAGAATTTGAGCAATACCGTGTGCTAGGCGAGGAAATGGGTTTTTCTAGCGTTGCTAGTGGGCCATTGGTTCGGTCATCGTATCATGCGGATTTACAGGCGGATGGGGTGATAAGCAGAGGAAAGAGGAAAGGTTAAGGAGGAATGGAAAGCCAAATTCTGGGTGATGCTGCCGTGATGTGATTATTCTTGTAGGTGCGAATTTATTCGCACAGAGCTTGTCCGAATGAATTCGAACCTACATAAGGACAATAACCCTGTAACCCAACGACGTCATTCCGGTATGATCTTAGCCGGAATCCAGATATTGATTTTGATCTTCGTCCTCCGTCCTTGACTTTCCATTCCTCTTTAACCTTTCCTCTTTCCCCTGTTTTTAAGCAAATGATTAAGCTCAACGAGCCTCTCGTTGGTACCTATATCAAACCACAAGCCATTGTAGACTTCTCCAGTAATCTGGCCTTCAGCTAAATGCTCGTGTAATAGAGGAGCAAGAGCAAAGCGTTCTTCCTCACATTTCTGAAACAGTGAGTGACTGAAAACTCCAATGCCGCTGTATGTCCATGACGGTTCCGTATTATTTCTTTCGTGTAGCAGATTCCCCTGTAGAGAAAAATCCCCCTGCAGGTGATGCACGGGATTGCTTACCAGTACCAGATGAGCGAGGCTATCGATCTCCACCTGTAATGTAGAAAGATCAAGATCCGTCCAGATGTCACCGTTAATGACCAGGAAATTTTCGGATTTCAGTAACGGCAGGGGCTTGAATATACCGCCACCCGTCTCAAGTACACGGTTCCTTTCATCTGAATACTGGATTGATAGCTGATATTGCGATCCATCGCCAATTTGATCAATAATTTGCTGCCCAAGGTGACCAATATTAATCACCACATCACTGAAGCCTGCCGTCGACAGGGAATGCAGGTGATGCTCGATCAGCAGTCTGGGGCCGGCTTTGAGCAAGGGCTTCGGCGTGTTATCGGTTAGGGGCCGCAGCCTTTCACCGCGTCCAGCCGCCAGTATCATTGCATATTTCTTTTCGGCCATGTTATTGAGGTATTTTTGCTGCTACCAGTTGGTAAAGCCGATCCAGATCCGGGTCATCCTGTAGGGCTGACAGCAGATAGCGGAGGGTTAACGGAATATCATTCAGGTAGAGGTTTTTCCCGTCACGGTGTGACAAACGGGCAAAAATACCGGCAACTTTCAGGTGGCGCTGTATCCCCATGCGGTGGAACCAGCGTAAAAATTGTTGTTCATCTTCTTTTTCAAGCAAACCGGATTGCAAGGCCAGGTCATGGTAGCCAAGCGCCCAGTCTTCGATGCGTTCTTTGGGCCATTCGATATAGCAGTCTTTCAGTAACGAAACCAGATCATAGGTAATAGGGCCCGTTACCGCATCCTGAAAATCGAGGACACCCGGATTATGGATGTCAGTAACCATCAAATTACGCGAATGAAAGTCTCTGTGCACCCATAATTGAGGTTGTTCCAGAGCGGACTCGATAAGTAGCTGCCAGGCCTCATCCATAGTTTTATTTTCTTCTGCGGTGATTTCCAGACCAAGGTGTGTTGACAAATACCATTCTCGAAAGAGATCCATCTCCTGGCGTAGCCGTTGTGCTGAATATGGCGGCAGAAAGGTGGGGTCATCAAAGGTGCCTGTCTGCAGTGTCACGAGGGCCCCGAGGGCATCACCATAAAGTCGCTCGACAGTGTTATCATTCAGGCTGTCGAGATAATGCCGACTACCCAGGTCTGTCATCAGGACAAAACCCTGTACTTTATGGGTATGCAAAATATGCGGGACATTGATGCCGAGCTTGAGAAAACGTCTGGCCAGACGGCAGAATACGGTGATTTCCTCGCTCTCCGGTGGTGCATCCATCACGATCAGGCCATCAGCGTGACCGGTGTGGTTTATAAAGAGCCTGAAATAGCGTCGAAAGCTGGCATCACTGGAGGCCGGTTCGAGGCTAAATTTCTCAGTAGGGTAAAGAGACTCGATCCAGTTATGAATTATTTGTTTTCTTCTATCCAATAGTCTTTAATCCATCTGTATAATAATGGCCTTCAGTTTGAACAAGGGCTTGAAGGGGTATCCATTCTATGCGATTTTACACATCGTACGACCACTCATAAGCCTGTTATTGGGATATTAAATCGAATGCATAACAAAATTGCACTGAAAACCACCTTATTTCTGTCATTTTTTTTGCCATTTGCTGCAAATGCCTTCAGCATAAATGAATACAGAAATTCCATGATTAATGCCTATCGTGAAGCCTTTACGGGTGTTTGTAAGGCTGATACGGTCGATTTCAAGTCGGCAGATAGTGCGCTAAAACCTGGCGCTGTTGCCGTTGAGGCAGACCAAACAGAGATAGTTGATAAAACGATTTTGTTTACCGGTAATGCGGAGCTGGAAAAAGACGGCATGATGGTCAGTGCTGACCAGCTTAGTTATGACAAGACATCTGACAGCTTTACTGGAAAAGGCGATATTCGTATACAGGACACATCGGGCAATATATTTCAGGCACAGCAAATGGAAATGGAGGTGGAGACCATGATAGGCCGTGCTAACGATGTGAAATATACCCTCACATCGAAGACGGCGGGTAAAGCACCCAGTGGGAAAAAATATATTCGTGCTCATGGTGAGGCAAAAAGTATCGAATTTGAGGGACATGATGTGGTCATCCTGAACGATGCAACCTATTCAACCTGCCCTAAAGATAAGGAAATTGCAGTATTGAGTGCCGCTAAAATTGAGCTGGATAAATCTGCTGGTATAGGAAAAGCAAGGAACATGAAGTTGCGATTATTTGATGTACCTGTTTTCTGGTTTCCCTACATCAGCTTTCCATTAAACGATGATCGAAAAACGGGTTTTTTGATGCCCTCAATAGGCTCTACAAACCGTCTGGGTACATCCATCAAAATTCCTTATTATATTAATATTGCACCCAGCATGGATGCTACCGTCAGCGCAAATTACTACGGTAAACGTGGCGCTCAGTTGCAGGGTGAATACCGTTATAAGACGAGAGGAGGCAGAGGAAATTTTAATGGTGCATATCTGGCGGACGATAAGGAAACGGGTAAAAACCGATACGGATACAGGTTTGATTTAAGACAAAGATTCTCGGGTAGATGGAATGCATCAGCCAATTACGCAACAGTTTCAGATGAAAACTATTTTGAGGATTTTTCCAGGAGTCTGTTGTTAACCTCTGCCACCTACCTGAGACAGGAGGGACGAATTGACTATTCCGGGCGCTATTTCCGTGCGAATGCGCTGTACTCACAGTTTCAGACCATTGATGACACTATTCCAGAAGCAAACAGACCCTATAAGCGTGAACCGTCGATTACCTTCTCAACAAATATCCCCAAATTAAACCGTTTCAAGTTTGATGTGTATGGCAGTTATACAGATTTCCAGAGAACGGACAGGATCAGTGGCCCACGCTCAGACCTGGGCGCAAGTATTGCCTATGATTTCCGTAAGATGTATGGATTCTTTAAACCTAAGGCGACTTTTCGATATACCGCCTATGACCTGACAAATGTCGCTGCTGGCCAAAACGCTACCCCGGATCGAAGTCTGGGAATATTTTCTCTTGATTCAGGCCTTTACTTTGAGAAGTCGTCATTTATTAAAGGCAAGGACTTCACCACTACACTGGAGCCGCGTCTATTCTATCTGTATGTGCCTTACCAGAATCAAACCGATATCCCGGTGTTTGACACGGGACAAAATACATTCAGTATGGGCACCATGTTTAGGGAAAATCGCTTTACCGGACCTGACCGAATCGGCGATGCAAATCAGTTAACAGCATCATTGACATCGCGACTAATTGCTGCAGATAGTGGTGATGAATTATTGAGAGGGACGGTAGGACAGATATACTATTTTGACGACCGGCAGGTGGGTCTGTCGACGAATTCTGCACTCACTCAAACCTTTAACCGATCAGATTTTGTCGCTGAACTGTATACCCGATTGTCAAAAAAATTCTATATGTACAACTTTTTTCAATACAATGCCGAGCAAAGTGAGCTTGGTGTGTTCAATACCGATATGCGATACACAAAAGATGCACGCAGAGGCATCAAATTGGGTTATTACAACAGGAAAAATGGGAACATCAGTTCACAGCAGCTAAACGCCAATATTGCATGGGCGCTGGCACCACGCTGGCAGCTAAACGCAAGTGCACGTTATGACCTTGAAGCCAATGATTTTCTACGTGGTGGTATAGGTGTTGGTTATAATGCATGTTGTTGGGGGATCAGAGTGGACGCACAAAGAAGAATCGATAATAACAGCGAGTATGTCAACGCCTTCCTGGTTCAGTTTGAATTAAATGGTTTAACAAAGATCAGAACAGGTTTTTGATAATTGGCTGATTCTGGAAAAGTTTTGACCACACAACACTAATGACACAACGGGAATTATATTTCTTATGCTGAAATATCTGCTCAGCCTGCTTACCGCTATGCTTCTGCTTGGATCTATGTTCCCAGTTGTACTGCTGGCAGAATCGGTCACAATGCTGGATCGCGTACTGGTAGTTGTTGATGACGATATTATTACCCTGGGCGAGTTTGAATCTGCACTAAGCAGTATGCAGAGTAAACTTGCAGCTTCCGGAGAGAAAAGTCCGTCTGAAAAAATCTTAAAGGAAAAGGTTCTGGAGCAACTGGTGTTCGAGAAGCTTTTGCAATTGCACGCAAAGAATACGGGAATAAATGTTACGGATGCCATGCTACAACAAGCGATGGAAAGGCTTGCAAAACAAAACAATCTTACCGTTCCACAGATTTTACAGAAGTTAAAAGAAGAAGGTATTAGCGAGGAAACATTCAAAGAAGATCTGAAGAACCAACTTCTTGTACAACGCGCCATTGAAAGAGACGTAAGGCGCCAGGTTTCAGTACTGGACAGTGAAGTTGATGGGGTTCTTAAAAATGTGGCGGCAGCCAGGTCGAATCGTACTTACAATCTTTCGCATATTATGTTGCCTGTGAACGAAGAGGCCTCTCCTACTGAGCTCGAAAAAGGCCGAGAACGTGGAATAAGCCTGAGACGCCGCATTCTTGAAGGCAAGATTAGTTTTGACACGGCGGCAAGAAAATACTCCAGCGCCCCAGACAGTGAGAAAGGTGGCAACCTGGGCTGGAAAACCAAGGATCAATTACCTGCTCTTTTTGCCAACGCTCTGGAAGGTATGCAAGAGGGGGATATCAGCAAACCGCTGGTTAGTCCGGGGGGAATACACCTGTTGAAGTTAAACCAGCTAAAGGGGAGTAAACAACAGTTGGTAAATCAGACACGTGCAAGACATATCCTCTTTAAGGCGAAGAACAAGGTTGATATCGAACATGCTAAATTAGAAATGCAGAAAATCCGCAAACGTATCCTCGCGGGGGAAGATTTTGGTGAATTGGCCGCAGAAGTTTCACAGGATACTGGAAGTGCCGTAAAAGGCGGAGAACTGGGATGGTTGAACAAGGGGGAGACTGTACCGGGTTTCGAGCAGGCAATGGATGCTCTGCAAGTGGGTGAGATCTCCCAGCCTATCGTCAGTCAATTTGGTGTACATCTGATTCAGCTGGAGGAAAGAAGGTTGCTGGATGTCAGTGAGCAGAAACGTCGTGATGTTATCAGGCAACAGATTGGTAAGCGAAAAGTTGCTGAAAAATATGACCAGTTTCTGAAACAACTGAAATCTGGGGCGTATATTGAATACCGGGTTCCGATTGACGAGATGTAAAAGGCAGCTAAAAGCTTAGGGAAGCCCTGATCAATTCAATAAAATCATCATTACACCCTTCGGATATTTTCTGTAATCACGTGCCGAAGCATGGCATCCTTATACAATAATAATCAATTGCTTAGGGGGTGCATTAGGAACGTTAGAGGAAAACCTGTGGTGATCCACTTTTGTCTTTTATCCTTCCCCGGGCACCTGATTTTTAGAGCGCATCATGGCCGCTTTCGCCGGTACGAATACGGATGACTCTTTCCAGATCATTGATAAATATTTTTCCATCACCAATTTTTCCAGTCCCAGCGGAATTGACAATCGCTTCAATGACAGAATCGACTTGATCTTTAGAAATGGCGATCTCAAGCTTTATTTTTGGCAGGAAATCGACAACGTACTCAGCGCCACGGTAAAGTTCAGTATGACCCTTCTGGCGGCCGAAACCTTTTACTTCGGTGACTGTAATGCCTTTAATTCCTATGTTGGCGAGAGCATCCCTGACATCATCCAGCCTGAATGGCTTTATTATAGCTATGACCATTTTCATGATGATCCTCCTCTAAAATGTCTGTGGGGGAGTTTGCCTTAAATTGGTGGAAAGGATCAAGCTCAGTTAAACGCAGAGGTATTTTTTCGCGTCTCAAGAGTAACCGGGTTTTTCAGTCGGTTAAAGTGGTAATAAACAGAAAAAGGGGCGTGCGAGAACGGTCAAAAAAAAGCGGGTGCCAAAAGGCGCCCGCAACAATCTTAAACAAAGAAAAAACTCAGGTTTACAAATTAAACTTACAGGTTGTAACCCCGTTCGTCATGTAGCGCGATATCCAGACCCTCGGTTTCCTGCTCTTCGGTGACGCGCAGGCCGATGACCACATCCACGACTTTCAGGATGATGAAGCTCACGATACCCGTGTAGATGATTGTGACCATAACACCGACGAACTGCTTGCCAATCTGGGCGCCCATGGTTACGCCTTCCGCAAAACCGACACCACCGAGTCCCTTGCTCACGAAGACACCGGTCAACATGGCACCGATAATGCCACCGATGGCGTGTACGCCGAAACAGTCGAGCGAGTCATCGTAGCCCAGGACGCGTTTCACCTTGACGGCGGCAATGTAGCAACCCACGCCAGCCGCAACACCGATCGCCAGTGCCCCGATGGGTCCAACGAAACCGGAGGCCGGTGTAATTGCCACCAGACCTGCGACGGCGCCTGAAGCGAGACCCAGAGCGCTGGGCTTGCCGTGACTCATCCATTCAAAGAACATCCAGGAAAGTGCGGCGGCGGCAGTGGCGATCTGAGTGACTGCCATGGCCATACCCGCGGTGCCGTCCGCCGCCAACTCGCTGCCGGCGTTAAACCCAAACCAGCCGACCCACAGCATCGATGCACCAACCACCGTCAGGACCATGTTATTTGGTGCCATGGTGGTTTTAGGATAGCCCTTACGTTTGCCCAACATCAATGCGGCAACCAGGGCGGCGACACCGGCGTTGATGTGTACCACCGTGCCGCCAGCAAAGTCCAGTACTCCCATGTCGCCTAGCCAGCCGCCACCCCACACCCAGTGGGCGATCGGCGCATACACGAAGGTTACCCAAAGCCCCATGAACCAGAGCATAGCGGAAAACTTCATGCGCTCGGCGAAAGCGCCGACAACCAGGGCCGGGGTAATGATGGCAAAGGTCAGCTGGAACATGGAGAACACCGTTTCCGGGATGGTACCGCTCAGGGAGTCCACGCCGACCCCGTTCATGAATGACTTACCCAGTCCGCCGATCCACTGTTGCATGCTGCCGCCATCACCGAAGGCCAGGCTGTAGCCATACACTACCCACAGGATTGTGATCAAAGCAGTGATGGCGAAACACTGCACCATGACCGACAACACGTTCTTGCTCCGAACCATGCCGGCATAGAACAGCGCCAGTCCGGGTATGGTCATGAAGAGTACCAAAGCGGTGGATGTCAGCATCCAGGCGGTATCCCCGGAGTCTAGCGTAGGCACCGCCTCAGCCGCCGCGGCCGCGGCCTCTTGACCGAACGCCAGCGTAGGCAACCCTGCCAGGAGAGCGACGACTAAGCCACTGTACAAGGAGGTGTGAGTACCGCCTGGAGCAGGACGCCAGGAGTGGCCAGCCAGCCACTTTTTCATTTTTAATAATAGGATCGTTGACATGGCGGTTGCTACGAATAGCATCTGAAAGAAGAAGCCAGATATACCGGAGTAACAGAAGCTGTCGGACCGTTTGTTTATGTTAGTTGCTACAACTGCTGCCATCCAGATTACCAGCGTGCCGGTAACCAGGAAATAAAATGTATCCAGCGCATAGCTTAGATTGTTAATACCTTCAATTGCTTCCACAATAAATTCCTCTCTAGTTTTTCACAAAGTCGGGTTATAACGCGTCAGCGTCAGTTTCACCCGTTCGGATGCGTACAACCTTGTCAATGGGCGTTATAAAGATCTTGCCATCGCCAATTTTGTCAGTTCTTGCAACACCTACGATGGCCTCAATCACCTGATCAACTACATCTGCGCTAACAGCAATCTCAAGTTTGGCCTTTGGCAGGAAATCAACAACATATTCAGCACCGCGGTAGAGTTCGGTGTGCCCTTTTTGACGACCGAAGCCTTTAACTTCCGTGACGGTCATGCCAGTAATGCCAATTTCAGACAAGGCGTCACGCACGTCGTCAAGCTTGAATGGCTTGATAATGGCTGTGATTAGTTTCATATTTTGGTGCTCCTTGGTAAATAATCAGGCACTGCGGTTCAGTGCTGTTGCCTGCTGGTTCAAGACAATAGTTAAAATACAGCAATCTCGTAACGTTATAATGCAGAAATCATGCCAATGCTTATTTCTGTAAAAACATACGTAAAAACAATGTATTGTGGTTAACAGGCTGTTAATTATAGGGTTCTCCGCACTTTCTTATTGCTGTGATTGAATAATAATTCACCATTCTGGTGCATACAGTGAGAGGATCGGTGATATGACACATAGCAGTTGATTTAATTGTGTAAAGTATGGATGATCTGATCCTGTATGGACAAAAATAACTCAACCACGGATAGTTTTATCCGTTTCTTCGAAGCGGCTTTGCCTGCCGGTATTGCATCAGCAATACGTGAAAATTTGCGGGCAGCTGCAAACAGTGCCTTCGAAAAAATGGATCTGGTTAGCAGTGAGGAATTTGAGGTGCAGAAACGTGTTTTACTGCGCACCCGAGAGAAGCTCGATCAGCTAGAACGTCAGGTAGCACAACTCGAAAAGCAGTTGAAGAAATAACACCTCACTCGACATTAGATGTCGACCATGGAAGACAGCACGGGAAAGGACTCCTCTTATGTCACTGGCAATTATCTACTCGCGTTCGGCTGATGGAGTGATGGCTCCACAAGTGTTTGTGGAAGCGCACTTATCCAATGGTTTGCCATCGCTATCCATTGTCGGGTTGCCCGAAGCGGCAGTAAAAGAAAGTAAGGACAGGGTTCGTGGGGCATTATTGAATTCCGGTTTTGAGTTTCCACCCCGACGTATCACGATCAATCTGGCTCCTGCAGATATTCCAAAAGAGGGGGGGCGTTTCGATCTACCGATAGCTATTGGAATACTGGCTGCATCGGACCAAATTGCACAGGCTCACCTTGATAGATATGAATTTTCAGCCGAACTGGCATTGAGTGGAGAGCTGCGTCCTGTAAGTGGAATATTGCCTGCAGCACTACAGGTCATCAGACAGGGCCGGATTCTGGTTGTGGCAAAACAAAATGGCCAGGAAGCCTCCCTGGTCGAAGAATGTGATGTACTGGCACCGGCGACATTGCTGGAACTTATTGCGCACCTAAACGGGCAACACGTCCTGCCGCAGGTTGAACTAAATATATCCAGTACTGCATGTACAGCGTATCCAGACCTTGCCGAAGTTCGTGGCCAGCACCAGGCGAAGCGGGCGCTGGAAGTCGCTGCAGCTGGAAACCATAGCTTGCTGATGTCAGGACCGCCGGGCAGTGGCAAGACCATGCTGGCCAGCAGATTGCCGGGTATTTTGCCGCCGATGAGCAGGGATGAAGCATTACAGACGGCTACAATTTATTCTATCGGGAAGCAGGGTATCGATATGAGCAGATGGAACCAGCGTCCAATTCGTGCCCCGCATCATACTTCTTCTGCTGTTGCGCTTGTTGGCGGTGGCTCGAAACCCAAACCGGGAGAGATTTCACTCGCACACAACGGGGTATTGTTTCTCGACGAATTACCTGAGTTCGGTAGACGCGTGCTGGAGGTGTTGCGTGAGCCGATGGAGTCCGGTGTTGTTTCAATATCACGAGCAGCGAGCCAGGCAGAATACCCGGCAAGGTTCCAGTTTCTTGCGGCCATGAATCCCTGTCCCTGCGGATATTTTGGTGAGCCCTCAGGGCGTTGTCGCTGTACCGCAGAACAGATACAGCGTTACCGGTCACGATTGTCAGGGCCATTGATGGATCGAATTGATCTGCAGGTTGAGGTGCTGGCTGTGCCAGTAGATGTCCTGCTGGACGATCAGTATCAGGCAGAGGGCAGTGAAGTGGTACGACAGCGTGTTTCGATGGCGAGGCAGAGGCAACTGGACAGGTCAGGTGTGATGAATTCGCAGTTAACAAACCAGCAGCTGGATCGTCAAAGCAAGATTGGCAGTTCTGCCCGCAGTTGCCTGGCCGATGTAATCAGCCGGCTTGGCCTGTCGGCACGTTCATTTCACCGACTGCTGCGAGTGGCCAGGACAATTGCAGATCTGGCCGAATCTGATGAGGTCGAGCAGCAACATATCGCTGAAGCTATACGTTACCGCTCATTGGACCGTTACTTAAAGAAAATGACATAAGAAAAGATGATGGCGTAAATCAGTAAAAAGACGACAAAGTTCTGATCACCGTGGTTTGTGCGCAGTGTCTCCCAGCTAAAATACCAGAGAGCGTTTGTATCACTGACCCCTTTAGTTGGCAGGAAGGAGCGAACCTTGTTACGGTAATCGTCATAACCCTCGAGCAGGCCGACAAGTCGGGCCTCCTCACGATTGACGCGGTTGACCATATATAAAACGTAGATCACAGTGTAGATAAGAATAAGCCAGATGTTGTCGAGCAGGATAACTAAACCCAAACCCAGGAAATAACGACCCAGATACATGGGGTTCCTGACAATGACATAGGGTCCACGGACAGTCAGCTCCACGTTCTTGATTAAGGATGCAAAACTCCAGGTCTGAATTATTTCTCCAAACAGGGATACCAGAAAACCTACCAGTAGATAGTCTGTATTCATGTAACGTAACAGTAAAAAAAGGATCAGTACGCCGATCAGATAGCGAATTTTTAGCCAGTTTTTACGTAGAGTGGGATTATTGAAGAGATCAGAAAACATCGTGGCCTGTGGAAGATTCTGTTGTAGTGGTTCAAGACGGAATATTCTAACCGATTTGTGGATGATCTGTTATTCGGAAGCAGCAGAAACTTCTGCACGCCCTTTGGCCAGACATCGGTCAACGTTCATCCATGCGGGAAGTTCTTTCTTCATTACTTTGTTCAGTCGCCGATTCAGGCCTGATAGCTCCAGTTTATAAGGAATAAGTTTGTTCTCAGGAAGATAAACGATTAACGCAGTTAATGTTAGCAGGTCATCCAGTGCGTTTTCGAGTTCAGACAGACGGAAGGCCGTTAGCTTGGGAAATACCTTTCTAAGTTTATCTGCGGGTATCTCGATAGAAGGCAGTACCTTACCAATGATCGGGGTTGCGATATCACTTGATGGTGTTTCAGCCGTGCTCAGCAACCATTCGGGGTCATCTTCCGTGAGTTGATCCGGTTCGAGTCTTTTCGGCTTCTCGCGCCCGGATAAAATATTTTCAACTAATAGCATTTTCTTCAGTAGCTTATCGAACCTCTTTTGATCCGGCTCATCTACAAGTCTTGCATTAATTTCATCTAATTTGCTAAGTAAGGGTATACGTTCGTTAATCGTGTTGGTTGTCTGATTGCCGCCGCGGGTCTGGATGTTACGGATGCGATATTCCAGCGTATTGACCTGCTCTTTGACCCGTGACAGTGACTGATTGTAGTCAGAAACTATTTTTTTTGCATTTTGCATAATGGGAAGGGCGAGTCTCGCAAGTTCACGAAAGCGGGAAACGGTATCCTTGATGTAGAATTCCATATTCATGTTTTCCCAGGAACGAATGGAATATTTTACTTCCTCATAGGAGAGAGTCAGAGGAGGTCGTTGAGAGAATTCGTAACCGACACGGGCAAAGTTACGGGTAAACACAATGCGTGCGTCGGGTTCAATCAGACAATGTGAAAGAACCACATCTATTTTTTCTTTATTTGCAACATTTGTTGCAATGAGTTTTTTCTTTTTGGTAGGTTTGGTGACGCTTTTTTTATTTGTCGTTTTCTGTACAGTTTCAATAATCTGATCATTGAGTGCTGGCATAAATTCAGGGAAAAAGATGCCAGCAACTTTCCATCCTACCAGGAACAGGAAGATGAGAAGTAAAAAACTGAATAATAAATTCTCCTTAAGAAACTTGCCGGGTGCAATTTTTTTTTCGATAGCACCACCGTAAACATTTTCGATGACACTTTCCATGTTCTGATCTTCATCTTTAGCCCGAAAAGATTCGATATTATCGATAAGATATCGTCGGGTAGAGCTGTCTGACCAGGCTTTCCGGACGATACTTTCGGGTTTTTTTACTGTTTCCAGAATGGATTTAATGGGGCCTTCAGAATGCCTGTCTTCGTCACTTTTAGGGTTTTTAGAGGGGGCCTTGCCTGCAGTATCAGCCTGAATCTCTTTATCAAATTCTGCGTCAGAGACCCCTGTGGCCAGCATTACCTGCTCAGTCTCATCCCTCTTTGCCGGCGCCTGAGCCTCTTTTTCTGAAGGTAAATCTACAGACGGTCCAGCTGCTTTTTTTGCCAGTGGGTTTTTAACAAAAAGCGACTTTTCGGCGGGTTCCGGTTTATCTACTGAAGTATCAGCCTGTGGTTCATCTGAGGGAGTCCCTTCATCTGTCTTATTGTTGTCCTGGCTTAAATCTTCAGTGGGACGATTTGAAGGTTTTGTCTTGTCGTCCTCTTCCAGGGACAGGTGAGAGGTATCAATGGCAGGTGTTTCAAGATCCTGTACAGTTTCTAGCGTATCGTTAGATTGCCCCGATGTTTCATCAAGTGTGAGATATGAAGTGTCGATATCCGCCGTTTCTTTAGGCGGTTTTTCATCGAGCAAAGGTTTCTCAAGCGAATTGCTGGTGGTTAATTCAGATTCCGCGCTCTCTTCCGATGGTGTTTTGTCTTTTTTATCAGCCATATAGCAATTATTAGCAGTATCGCCTTGTCTGTCTAGCTTATCTCGTGATTCCTAAGAGTTTGAATACCCAATAGAGGTATCCTTTAGTCTTTACTCACCTGATTTGAAAAACTCAAGTGCTTTACCGATTGCCTGTTCTCGTCTGCTTTTTAGTTGACGTTGTATTTCCTTACCACCCACCCCTGAGCTGACCAGATCTTTGATGTCGACCTGATTCGCCGCCATGAAGCAGGCCCTGAAAATATCTGCCTGAGGATAGGCTGAGTTTTCAAACCCCGTCCTGCCCCGCGCATCTGCTTCACAAGCTAATAGAAAATTATCCAGTCTCTGTGGTCGTCGAAATACATCCAGTGCCTGCAGGACCTTCAGTATAGTCGATATTCGCAGTTCAGCAGCATGATGGCAATGGGTATGATATTCGCATACCCGTTCTGCTATTTGTTTGTGAGCAGCAGGAATGCGAAATCGTTCACACAAGTTCCTGATTATCGCTAGCCCGCGTGTCTCATGGGCGATATGTTTAGGTAAGCGGGAGGGCGCTGTCGTTCCTTTGCCCAGGTCATGACAGAGGGCGGCAAAGCGGACGGAAGTGTCGGCACCAAAATGTGCGGCCATATCAACAACCATCATGGTGTGTACCCCAGTATCAATCTCCGGGTGGTAAACGGGTGTTTGTGGAACACCAAATAAGCGGTCAACTTCAGGTAATAATACGGCTAGCGCATTGCACTGCCTGAGTGCAATGAAGAACACAGAAGGGGTCTCTTCATCCAATGCACCGCTGATCTCGTTCCAGACACGTTCGGCAACCAGCTCATTTACTTCTCCAGAAGTGACGATCTGTTTTAACAGTTGCTGAGTTTCTTCGGCTATAGTGAAACCGAGCTTTGCATAGCGAGCTGCATAGCGGGCGACACGCAATAATCTGACTGGATCCTCGATAAAGGCATCCGAAACGTGACGCAGCAGGCCTTTTTTTAAATCATCACGACCGCCATAGGGGTCGATGATATTGCCATCGCTATCCTGTGCCATGGCATTGATGGTGAGGTCCCGGCGTGCGAGATCCTCTTCTAGTGTGACATCGGGTGATGTGTGGAAAACAAAACCATGATAGCCGTGCCCCTTTTTCTTCTCGGTTCGTGCCAGCGCGTATTCTTCCTTTGTTTCCGGGTGTAGGAAAACCGGAAAGTCCCTGCCGACAGGTTTATACCCCAGATCAGCCATCTGTTGTGGGGTTGCACCGGTAACTACCCAGTCATTATCCCTGGAAGCCTGCTTGAGCAAGCCGTCACGCACAGCACCGCCAACAAGGTAGATTTCCATTATGATTCAGGGCCGGATGGTTTGTCCTGGTTTAGGTTTAGCAACCGTATTTCTCCCTATAGGTCTCTATTTCTGACAATATTTCAGATTTTTCTGAATCCTGCTGCAGAAGCTCCACCAGATCTTCCAGTGTGGCGATACTGAAGACCGGCAGGTTTTGATCCTGCTGCAGTGATTGTAATGCTGATGTCTCACTTTCAGTTGTCTTTTCCTGACGGTCGAGCGCGATAACAAAGCCTGCAGCTTCAGCCCCGTTTTCCCTGATCAGTTCTATCGAATAAGTAGCGGACAGGCCTGATGTAATGACGTCATCAATGATCAGTACCCGGCCTTGTAGTGGTGCACCGACGATATTGCCGCCTTCACCGTGGTTTTTTGCCTCCTTGCGATCGAAGGCATAGGGGATGTCCAGTCCGTGGTAGTCTGACAGGGCAATAACCGTCGCGGCTGCAAGGGGTATGCCCTTATAAGCAGGGCCAAATATCATGTCGAATTTTATACCTGATTGACTAATGGCGCGGGCATAAAATCGACCTAGCTGGGCCAGACCATTTCCGCTGTTAAACAGGCCTGTATTAAAAAAATAGGGGCTACTTCGACCTGACTTCAAGGTGAACTGGCCAAAACGTAATACACCGGCTTGAATGGCGAAATCAAGAAACTCTTTACGGAAATCCTGCATGGTGATGGCCCATATTTTTATATTGAATTGACTGTTGTATTCTATAGGCAAGGAGACGGAATGAAAATGGCCTTACTTACGAACAGTGGGTAAGATGGGACGAGGGAGAGAGCGAAAGCATGAGAATAATAACTGTCAACACGAATGGTATACGTGCGGCCGCCAGGAAAGGTTTTTATGACTGGATGTTGAGACAACGTGCAGATGTTGTCTGCATTCAGGAGACCAAGGCACAGGAATTCCAGTTGACGGATAAACTGTATCACCCGCCAAGTATGCACAGTTTTTTTCACGATGCCGAAAAGAGAGGCTACAGTGGTGTCGCACTGTACTGTCGTTATCAGCCCGACAAGGTAGTTTATGGCCTGGGTTGGCCGGATATCGATGCTGAAGGTCGATACATCCAGGCAGACTATGGCAATCTCAGTATTATTTCACTCTATATGCCTTCCGGTTCCAGCAAGCAAGAAAGACAGGACTTCAAATACGATATGATGGACAGAATGAAACCACTCCTGCTTGATATGCGAGCCTCCGGCAGGGAATATCTGATTTGCGGTGACTGGAATATCGCGCATAAGCAGATCGATCTAAAGAACTGGCGCAGTAACCAGAATAATTCCGGTTTTCTACCCGATGAGCGTGCCTGGATGGACTGGCTGATTGATGAAGCGGGATATGTGGATACATTCAGGTTGCTGGAGCAGGGAGAAGGACAGTATACCTGGTGGTCGAACCGTGGGCGGGCCTGGGACAATAATACAGGTTGGCGTATAGACTATCAGATTGCTACGCCTGGTATTGCAGAAAAAGCTGTGGCGACATCCATTTACAAGAAGAAACGATTTTCTGATCATTCTCCACTAATTGTTGATTACGATTACGATTTAGTGGGTTGAGGGGGCGGTACCAACGTTAAGGAACCTCTGATCAATTCATAAACTCGTACATGGAGTATAAGAAACCACCTGTTCGTCAGTACAAAAAAAGAAGAAATAAACAGAAAAAAGGACGAAATATTCGTCAAAGAATTGCGGCAAAAAAGGATGCTTCAATGTATGCTAATCGCGTCAACCTAATCGAGATGGCACCAGGAACCCCAATGACAGAAGAAAAGCAGGGATTATGTAGGCACCTATTTTCAGCGGTATCATCTTTAATCCTCTATGCAGGCCTACTGCTGCCTTCACAGGTTTATGCAGAAACGGTCGCCGTCATTGATTCAGGGGTCAACCCCGGTTATGCAGACCTTGTGGGTAGAATTGTTCCTGGGGTGGATTTGATCGATGGTGATGACAACCCTTTTGATGAAATGCCCCTGCAGCACGGAACCACTGTGTCACGTATTATTGCCAGTGTTAATGAGCAGAACAAGATCATGCCGATACGGGTACTTGATAGTAGTGGCTTATCCTCCGAAGCACTGGTGATTGCCGGTGTAACTGTCGCGAGCAATAGTGATTCAAAAGTGATCAATCTTAGTCTGGGTAGTTTGACAAATTTCTATAGCCAGGCACTCACAGCATCAATGCAGAGTTCCGCATGGGCTGGAAAGTTGTTTGTTATTGCAGCGGGTAACGGTGGGCAGCCTAACCCCACATTTCCAGCAAGTCTGGCCGCGTTGTTTGGAGGTTCAGCAATTGCCGTCGGTGCGCTGGACAGAAACGGTTTGATAGCGTCGTACAGCAATCGAGCCGGGAACAGTCAGCAATTTTATGTTGTTGCACCGGGCTACTCCAGTTTTTCAAATTTTATCGGGACCTCTTTTGCAGCGCCATATGTATCGGGTACTGCTGCGGCGATATTGACTCAGAACCCAGGTCTTAGTGCTCAGCAAATAGCAGAAATTATCTTTAATTCAGCCGATGACCTTGGTGTACCAGGGACAGATACGGTCTATGGTCGTGGCAGACTAAACACAGCAGCGGCGTTACAACCACAGGGTGATCTGAGTATTCCAGGCACCTCCAGCGATAGTGGTGGTTCAAGCGCACTGGTAGCTGGACTGGTTGTTGGCGCAGGAGTGGCGGCGGCAATTATTATCAGAAATAAATCGCTTAAAAAAGCGGTTGTAGTGGATAGCTATAACCGACCGTACCAGATTGATCTTACTGATCTGATAACGGTACATAGCGAAGGTTTATCGTTGGAGAGGATGATACAGAATTTACGTCGTACAACCGAAATGGCAAGACTAGCGGTGACAGATAGATTGCAAATGGCCATTTGGTATGATCGCAATCCGGCACAGCGTCTGTATGCAGTGCCTGAGCTGGAAGATAAAGAGAATATTGAGAATTGGTCGATGTCGCTTTATCAGAGAGGGCAAAATGGCGCCTACTACGCATTAAATTTGAATCTTGATCCGCGCCAGTTTTTTGGGCTGGCTGAAGAGACTAGCGGAATCACCCTGTTTGATCGACGCAATCTCACTGCCCCCTATGCCGGTTTTGCTGCCAGCGCCAATATGGCACTGGCAGGTTACAAGACTAAGAGTGGTATAGATGTCAAGTTAGGTGTCGTCAGCATGGATGATAAAAGAGACTTTGGAGTGAAAAGCAAGTCTGTATTACTTGAGGGCAGTATACAGCCTCACGAGAAACTGAGACTGGGGCTGCAGTTCTCTGGTCTTAACGAGCAGGGCAGTCTATTTGGCGGTGCTTCGGCCGGGGCTTTCAGTGTAGATACCTCAGAGACCCTGGCAGTGGGGGTTACGGCGAGGCTAAAGTTGAATCGGAAAATTTCAATTCATTCCATCTATTCCCAGGGGTTTACCCTGGTCAATGATAGAAAGAAAGGGCTGCTGCAGCAATTTACAGGTATACGCAGTAGCAGCTATGCCATGGGTATATCAGCTACCGGCCTGATAAGAAAAAATGATCGGGTCAGTCTGACCTTATCAAGTCCCCTGCATGTCAATCGGGGTGAAGTGTCACTCTCTGTACCAACAGGCATCGATTTTGTGTCCGGTAATACGCTCAGGCAAACCGAACGTATTGATCTTGGCAGTACAAAACGGGAAACAGATATTGAACTGGGTTATCACCTGCCGTTAGGCAAGCAGTCAGGACTGGCGGCCTATATGATCTATCGTACAGACCCGAATGGGTTGAACGAACAAGTGGCTCGCGGACGTTATGGAACGATGGTAAATTTTTCTTCTCGGTTTTAAGAGTTTCATTTTTTATTTTTTTCCTGAATTGATCCGTGTTTTTCGCCCATAAAGGGCCCTCGCATGCTTGCCCTTCGGGTTCCCTGCGATGCTCAATCTCCGCTTCTCGGCAAGCCTGAACGGGATTCAAAGGTCAACATCAAAGGCAACATCGTAGGAGCGCCGTCACGGCGCGATTCTGTTTCATCCGTACTCGAAACCCAAAAGGGAATTTGAGAGCAAAATTTGTGCAGAACCTTAGCATAGTGCTGGCTGGGATATCCGCTTACGAGACATGGCAGACATATCCTACATTCTGAAATATTTTATTAATTCCCCATAGCAGACAATTATTGAAATAAAATAAATGAGTGCTATCGGCCAGAAGCGGTCATTAAATAACGCTCGTATTTAGCCGCGTGATTGCCAAAGCGAAGCGACGGCAAACACGCCGGCTGGAACACATGGTCAGGCATATCCAGCGTGGTCAAACTCATCAAAAGGATCATCTTCTTTCCTTAA
>JAADJE010000030.1 GCA_013150915.1 Gammaproteobacteria bacterium | reverse complement strand
AGTGATTGGCGGCAAAAGGATATCGAGAGGCTGTTGCAAAATGATGGTGCCTTGATTCGCCTCGCCAAAACTCCCTTGAAGGATAGGCCGATTGAAGTAGCATTAAAAAACAGTACAGCACCAGGCTCCTATAAAGAAATTCAGAGTTTTGGAAGATAGCCGCAAATAATATATCGCCAGAAGAATTAAATAATTCTGTCTAAGGGCATATCTGTAAAGTTTACGGCATCCGCATGATTATCTCACTCCGCACTTGTTCACTAGTGCTTTCTATTCCAGACAGTTTTGATCACTTATACGACTTCAAAAAAACTACAACATCTGAATACAGTTTGCTCTGCGAGAGTTAGGGTTCTATAACCTAGCTCTTAATACAGTTATTTCACTTGCACTTATCTAGCAAATATCCAAATTGATCCAGATCAAGGAAGAAAGATCTGAATACGATAATTTCCTCACATTCGACCAGAGAATCGGCTCGGGCAATTAGCGCTTATTGCCATGCTGATGGAATTTATTTCATGCGAGCGCTGCTGATGACGCAAGTGTTTAAGAGAGATCACAAGCACTGTCTAGATAATTTTAATCTCTTGGGCTTCGATTCCCCGCGGCTTGCTGCGGAGGTGTTTATTTAGTGAAGATAAGGAGTGGTAAGCGTAGTAAGGGGGAGAGAGGTTGTTGCACTATGTTGATGGTTAACGGCAAAAGGGCTATGTGGCGCACCTCGCGCTACATAGCCAGATATTTTTGAATAATTATTGCATGAGTAGGGGTGGCTTACTTAAGTTGCCATGTTGGTGTTTTTTTAATTGATCATTGCCATGCTCGGGACGGTCAAGATTAATGTGTCCTCTGGGTATGTAAGATGATGGATTATTCGCCAGGGAGTGTATGGCGTCGGCTATGTCTGTTTGCGCTTAAAGTTCTTCCTTTTATACTATTGAGAAGCCTAAAGTTTGAATATGATATTAAGGAAGGAGGGCATGCAGCGCAGCTGCGAATATCTATTAAATCAGTATCTGAAAAATTGCGAAGAAGAGGGTATCAATAGTGATGTTGGTAAAGCTGGGGAGTCGCCAAAAAAGTTTTTGCGATCTTCAGCTGTTATACATAAACGCATGATATATTCACCTGAAAGACCACTCACATATGTGTGCGTCGGCAGATAAGGAGGGTGCCATGAAGCGACTACCGGTTACTGTTTCCATCTTGGCTGCAGCCGTGATGGCCACATCTAGCTATGCAGGAGGGGATGCAATCTTTCAGAAAGATTGTGCCGACTGTCATTACACCGTAGGACCTGCCAGAGAGAAAACCATTTCTGATCAGCTGGCAAAGAAGGGTCCGGAGTTGTGGTATGCCGGCAGTAAGTTTCAGAAGGAATGGTTGTTGTCCTGGCTTCAGGATCCAAAACCCATCCGTCCCATGAAGTACAACTCATTAACTGAAAAAAACCCCGCTGACCATCCTAAGCTTTCAGCTGGAGATTCCGCTGCAGTGACGGATTATCTGATGGGGCTGACATCGGCAGATGTTAAAGCGGGCGTGATTAAGCCCAAGAAGAGCGCAAAGGGCCGATTAATCTTTACCAAAAAAATGCCCTGCAGTGGCTGTCACCAGTATCCAGCCAGGAAGGGCAAGATTAAGGGTGGATTGAGTGGTCCTTCATTGGTTGGTGCCAGTAAGCGATTAAATCCCGACTGGGTTTACGCCTATTTAATGAATACTAAGGTATTCAAACCGGTCCGTGATATGCCGGACTTCGCAGGTGTGCTTAACCCTAAGGCTATGGAAAAGGTGGCGGCATATGTGGCGATCTTTAAATAACGTGATAAACGGAGGGACTGACTCATGAGAACATTAGCAGTCATGATTGCCACGCTGGTTAGCCTGACCCTGCTTGCTGGTGGCACGGTTCAGGCCGCAGAAGACAAGCAGCTATTCGAATTTTATTGCGCTCAGTGTCATGGGTTGACCGGAAAGGGTGATGGTCCGAACGTAACAAAAGATTTCAAAACCGATCCAAGAAATTTCACTAGCGTTGCTGATATGGAAAAATTGTCTGATGCTGATATTAAGAACGTGGTCATGGATGGTGGTGCCGCCGTTAGCAAATCAGAGTTGATGCCGCCCTGGGGAAAAACCATCGCTGAGGCAGATGTTGATAAGTTAGTGGCCTATGTTCGAAAATTTTGCAAGTGCAAGGCTAAAGGCAAATAAGTAGGAATGGTTTTGCTATGAAATACTTGAACAAAGCGATTATTTCCGACGGTGTCATATTTTGTGGAATGCTGGTGAATGTCATCTTTATCGTATTAATTCTATACGTCTACGTTCTTTAGAATAAGTAAGGTGGGCCCTGCTTGTACAAGTAGCGAGGTTTTGAAGCGCGGTAATTGATAATTGGTAAATGAGTGGGAAACTATGAATTCTGATAGTCACGAAACGCAAAAATACCCATGGGCTGGGCCGGCGCTATTTACGTCGGTGTTGGTTGCATTGCTCGTTTTCTTTACGTGGTTTTTAGGGGGGTAATGCCATGAAGACATATCTTTTGCCTTTCCTCGGCGCTTTCATCGTTTTTAGCATTGTATTTTTTGGTTTGGATTTTACCATGATGAGTCTTCAGGGGTTGTCTCTGTCATTTCACTCTTAAGGTAACGCACTTGAATACATAATAGGAGCAGACCTTGCAAAAGCGGAATTCAAGAATAATATTAGGGGCGTTGTTCATTGCCGTCTTTGCATTGTTCCTATTGCCCAGCCTTATACCTGGCTTTGATGCCTCCTTGGCGCTTGCAGATGAAACGGCAGTCACATCGGATGTTGATACGGTAGCTGATGCCAATGCAGTAACTTATGCTCCCGCGCCGAAATTAACCGCGGCTGATTATCCCTCTATTCCCGGCGTGAACAGTCGAGTGGTGGTCTGGCTTGCGGCCCAGCTTCACCTCTGGTTTGGAGCTTTTGTTCTGGCCGTTCCCATCTTCGTGTTTATTATCGAAGCCATTGGTATGGCGACACGAGATCAGCGCTATGACAACATGGCCTATGAATTTATCAAGGTCAGTATTACTGCCTATTCGCTAACCGCTATTTTAGGTGGCTTATTGGCTTTCTCCCTGATCCTCTTTTATCCAGATCTGTTTACATACCTGTCTACTATTTTTAAAGGGAGCATGTTTGCGTATGCGCTGCTGTTTTTTGCTGAAAGCGCAGTCTTGTATATCTATTACTATGGTTGGCACTGGCTCCAGGGTGGGTTCAAGAAATGGGTACATTTGACCCTTGGCTTATTGCTGAATGCAACCGGCGCCATGCTCATGTTCCTGGCGAATGCCTGGACAACCTTCATGATGAGTCCGGCCGGCGTCGATGCTGCTGGTGTGTTCGGCGGCGATACCTGGGCTGCCATTCATAACTTCCTGTGGAACCCCCTCAACATCCACCGCATGATCGCCAATGTGGCTTACGGTGGCTCGATTGTTGGCGCCTATGCCGCCTTTAAGTTCCTCAGTGCCAGGAGCAAGGAGCAGCGCGCCCATTACGACTGGATGGGTTATAACGCCAATTTTATTGCCATCGCCGCCCTGCTGCCATTGCCCTTCGCCGGTTATTACCTGACGGCTGAAATGTATGCTTACAGCCAGCAGATGGGTATTACCCTGATGGGCGGTGTGTTTGCCTGGATATTTATCATCCAGGCGGTCTTGATTGGTGCCTTGTTTTTGTCGGCCAATTACTACCTGTGGTGCGGGCTGGGGCGCAGTGAGGGCGCCCATCGCTACACCCCTTATATGAAGTATCTCGCCGTTGTCATTGTCGGTGCTTTCCTGGTGTGGTTTACGCCGCATACCCTGGTACTCACCAATGCGGAATTGAAGAGCCTTGGCGGCCCTTATCATGCAATCTTGGGGCCACTGGGAATTATGCCGGCGAAGAATACCGCCGTGAATCTTCTGATTCTGTTTACCTTCTTGAGCTTTATGTTTTACCGCCGTGCAAATAAGACTGCCACCGTGTCCTGGGCAGCGACGGGCAATGCCTTTCAAATTGCACTATTCACCGCCGGTATTATTAATATCTTTATCCTAGGTATCTACTACGGCTATTTCACCAATACGGTTTACAAAGTGGCGGCTTCTATTCCCCAAGTGATGACTACCCTGGTGATCATCATCACCAGCGTGGTCATTGATGTATTTATGTATAAAGGCGCCAAGGAAGTTGCGCCATTGCACTGGGGCAGAAGTAGAGTTTCCGCACGCTCACAGTACGCCCTGTTTCTGCTGGCGGTGTCATTCACCTGGCTCATGGGGCTGATGGGTTATGTCCGCTCCGGTATTCGCCAGCACTGGCATGTAATTAATATCTTCCGTGACAATTCTCCTGACGCCTTTACTCCTGGCCTGGGTTATGCGGCTAATGTCATTTCGGTTGGTACGATCATATTCATGTCCATGGTTATCTTTGTCTTTTGGCTGAGCACTATAAGCAGCCGCAAGAGTACGACAGCAGGCTATTGGAAGGAGCAGGGTACATGAACAACTTTCTTAAAGTTGCCATCTTTAGCCTGTTGATGGTTGGTGCGTTTGCAGGCTATTCCAACTTTGGTATTCCTCAGATCGAGCCGGCACCTCCTCCAGTAGAGGAGAAACTGGATCTGGGAGCCATGACCATGGATCAGTTTGTTGCCTTGGGTGACAAGATCTTCCATGGCAAGGGAACGTGCACCCTGTGCCATAACGAAATGGGCCGGGCGCCTATGCTGGACAAGATAGGCACCGTGGCGCATGAGCGCCTGGGTGACCCCCGTTACCAGGGTGAGGCGACAAACGTCGAAGAGTATCTGCACGAATCGTTTGTAAAACCTTCGGCATTTGTTGTGGCTGGCTTTGGTAAGTCGGGGACCAATGATACAGAGAGCCCAATGCCTGATGTTTCAGGCGGAGGCATAGGTATGTCAGATGCGGAGATCGCAGCCGTTATTGCCTATCTTCAGGATATCAGTGGCAGTGATATTACCGTATCGATTCCCACAGATGTGCCCGAAGAAGGTGGTGATGAGGAATCTGAAGGTGGGGGGCGTGCCCCGCTTGAATCGGCAGAGGCCATCATCGCCGAATTTGGCTGCGGCGCCTGTCATAAGGTTGCGGGTGAGACGGGTGAAATGGGGCCCGATCTAACACACATAGGTGCATTGCGTGGCAAGGATCATTTACGGCGGGCTCTCTTGGATCCCAATGCCGAAATTAGTGAGGGCTTTATGGAGGGCATGATGCCCGATACCTACGGTACCCAGCTGAGCGGGAAAGAGCTGGAGATGCTAGTGGACTACCTGGCTGGATTAAAATAATCATGACAAAGAAAAGACGCATACCCCGTTTGTTGCAGCTCGTCCTTGTGGTGCTCGGAATCTATCTTGGTTTCGTCCTTACGTTTGACGTGATCCTGGGTCAGGTAATTCCAAAAAGCCTGCTCACTATGTACATGTTTTTCGTGATTGCTGGCGTGTTGATGGTATTCACCTTCACCGAGGAGAGTGCTCAGGAGCTCATCGGCCCTATCAAGGCATTGGTTGAAGACCCATCCAAAAAGATGGTACGAAACGTTGTGTTCGTCATCGTGCCATTACTGGCCGGGGTATATACGTATGCCAGCTTGATGCCGAGTTTCGAGGCCCCGGTGGAGCTGCGCACCATCCACCCGGCGCCGCCGTCCTCGGTAAAGGCATTTGGCAAGCGTTTTGACCTGGCAACGCTGGAGAATCCCTATCGAAAATTCGAAAAGGAAGATCCCGATAAATTCCACAAGCTTGTCAAACAAGGCGGGGAGATCTATATCCAGAACTGCCAGTATTGCCATGGTGACAGACTGGATGGAAAGGGCCCCTACGCAGCGGGATTGAATCCCACCCCCCTCAATTTCCAGGATGTAGGCACCATCGCCCAATTACAGGAATCCTTCGTATTTTGGCGTATCGCCACTGGGGGCCCTGGCCTGCCCGCGGAAGCTGCACCGTGGATCTCATCCATGCCCATCTGGCAAGACTTCTTAAGTGAGGATGAAATTTGGAAGGTGATTTTGTTCTTGTATGAGTACACGGGGCGCCAGCCAAGGTCGTGGGAACATGAATAGTCGACGTCCGGGGAACCCAATGAGACAGATCAATTTGCTCAAACTATTAGTGATCGCCGCCTCACTATTAATAGTCAGTCCAACGTTTGCGAAGCCAGGTGATGTCGACAGAGGCAAGGGAATATACGACAAGCGTTGCACATGGTGCCATGGTGATGAAGGTGATGGCACAGGTGCTGCTGAGGAGCGTCTGAATCCTCCGCCTCGTGACTTTACCTCCGGCAACTATAAGATCAAGACGACTGCATTTGATGAAATGATCCCCAATGATGAGGATGTCTTTCGTATGATTCGAGATGGCATGCCCGGAACCGCCATGCCAGGATGGAGTTCGCTGCTTAGTGAGCAGGACATGTGGGACTTGGTGGCATACGTCAAGGTGTTTGCTGAATTTGAAGAGGCGCCAGAGCAGCAGGTTGACTATGGAACGCCGGTCGCAAGTTCCCCCGAGAGCATCGCGCAGGGCAAAGAGCTGTTTGAGGATGGGGATCGTTGCGTCGAGTGCCATGGAAAGACCGGCAAAGGCAGCGCCATCAAGAGGCTGAAGGGCGACGTCAGTGAACGAACCTGGCCCCGTAACCTGACCAAGCCCTGGACCTTCCGCGGTAGTAATGATCCCAAGGATATCTTTACCCGCATCTCTACGGGGATAGCTGGCACCGAAATGCCGTCTTTCGCCGACCCGAAGAGCAAAAAAATGCTCAGCATCAAAGAGCGCTGGCACGTGGCCAACTATGTGGCATCACTGGCTAAGACTCAAAAGGTGGTCAATGCGGAGAATACCGTCATCAAGGCTGACATGCTGGAAGGCGATTTACTGCCCGACTCTCCAGATGACGAACGCTGGGAACAAACCATACCCACCACCTTTCTTCTTGTCCCGCAGATTATCGGCGAAGAGCGTTTTTTCAAGCCCTCCAATGACACAATTACCGTTCGCGCGCTCTACAACGACAAGGCCATCGCCATGCTGATGGAATGGGATGATAGGACCAAGAGCATTCCCGGCGATGAAAGGGCGGAAAAGATTGCCGATAAACCCATCCAGGAAGACGGCGTCGCGGTGCAGTTGCCCGTTGAGATACCGAAGAAAATGCAAAAGCCCTATTTTGGCATGGGTGACGCCTCACGTCCGGTGAACATCTGGCACTGGAAGAGTGGCACAAAGGATACGGCCGAGACGGTTGCCATGATCAACAGCCGGGGCTTTCAGGACATCGAAGCACGTGATGCGGCCGAGGTCGGACTTCAGGCAAAGGGGAGCTACAAGGATGGCACCTGGCGCGTAGTGATGGTTCGGCCTCTCACCACCGCCGATCCAGAAAATGACCTGCAGTTTGTCGAAGGCCGTTTTATCCCGGTTGCCTTTGCCGCTTGGGATGGCAGCAACAACAGTGAGAAAGGTTCGCGGCACACCATGACCACTTGGTACTGGCTGCTGTTAAAGCCATCAACGGGGGCAATGCCTATCATCATGGCCCTGGTGATCGCCGGTCTGTTTGCGGGAGCATTACTCTGGTGGGCTCGAAGCGCTGCTGGTGGCAGGAAGCCGCAGGCGGATAGCAAAGAGGGGACCGCATAGTGATTCAGCGCGAAAAGCGGGGCGTGAAGACTAAATTGCTGGGCGTCGTCATGATTATCCTGGGGGTGCTGGACAGTCTGCTGACCCTGCGCGGGGGAATGCCCAACGAAAAATATATCCTGCTTGTTGTCTTGGGCATTGCCGTGTACATCATCGGCGCGGTTCGGGCCGGGCGGCAGTCAGAAGGTGCCGAAGAGCAGACCAGCTGAAGTCAGTATGAAAAAGCGTCCGTCATACCATCAAGAGGCAGTTATTCAGACTTGACCTGACAGTTGTCAACCTCTTCGTGGACGTACCTTTCATGGCCACAACCATGAACCTGCCCATCTATATGATGGGCTTTTTGTTTTTTGCTTGCAGGCATTTCACCCTCTTTAGATCTTTACCCCCTCCTGCCTGGCCTCGCAAAAGTGATGAGGCCGCCCGGTGGCCCCCTCACGACTGCGGCCTTGGCTGTTTGCTGATGACAGGCGTACTAACGGCTTATCTGATAGGTGATTGTGCCATTGCCCACCGTTATGTTGCGCTGGGGCATGGCCGCGATGTTTGCTTCGCCGGCGTCGTGGACAAGGGTAATGCCGAGGTGGCGGGCAACGGACCAGCTGAGGGTCTTGTCGTGGTGGTTAGCGGTGTAGCTGGGGAAGTTGTCCACGTTGGAGATGTCGTCGCTATAAAGTGTCAACTCCGGGGTGGTGACCTCTTTCTCGATGGTCACGGAATGACCGGCGGGGATGAGGTACCAGCCGCTGACCGGCGTGATGGCCGAGCCGGTGTCTTTGTCCGTAACCGTGTAAGCGGTGGTGATGAAGTCCGGCGTGTCGGCGATGGTCTCCGTCGTCAGCACGCCCTTGGGAT
>JAADJE010000091.1 GCA_013150915.1 Gammaproteobacteria bacterium | reverse complement strand
CGAGAACAATTTCGAAGCCACTGCAGCTCACCAGTGCGTTCCTGTTGGGAACGATCATATTGTTTGGCGCGGGGTTCACAAATATTTCTGCCGCGCATAACGCGGCCCATGATACGCGCCATTCACAGGCCTTTCCATGCCACTAGGTGACAGGAAGACCTTATAGAGACAGAGAATCGTGCTTTATGTGCGGCGGGTCAGTCAGATCGGTCGCCTTATCGACACATTTGAGTCTGACGAGCGAGAAGTAAGATAGCAATCGATTGCCTAACCAGGGCGTGCACAGGAATTTCTGCACACCCGACCAACACGACCTCGGGAGGGGTATAGCATAATGTCCAGGTCAGTCCATATTATTTGTGTCTCCGGTACACATGAAAAACTGCAGATGGCTTCGATGGTTGCATCTGTTGCTGCTGCGACCGGCGACGCGGTTACCGTGTTTTTTTCGATGAACGCCCTGGCCTATTTCATCAATGGCCAGACCGAGGACGCACCGGCGGAAGGCGAGTTTGGAACCATGTTGGCGAAAGAGGGTGTGCCGCCATTCAGGCAGCTATTCCAACAGGCGGCCGAGCTTGGCGACGCACAGTTGCTACCGTGCTCGATGGCGATGGATTTACTGGAAATCACTGAGCGTGAACTCGTCCCCGAGTTTGGTCCACCAACGGGCCTGACGAAATTTCTGAATGAAACCGAGGGCGGGCAGTTGCTCACTTTCTGACCACGGACAATAGCAATATTAACAGGCGTATAGGAGTATTAATAAATGAGTGAAACCAAGATTATCGATGCATGCAATACCTACTGTCCGGGGCCGCTTATGGAACTCATTACCTACATGAAGCAGGCAGATGTGGGCGATACGCTCGAACTGCTGTCGACCGACAGTGGCACGGCTAATGATGTTCCAGAATGGGTCAACAAAATCGGTCACGAGATGGGGAGTAGTGAGAAAGTCGGCGATATCTGGCACATCAAGGTTCGCAAGGCTAAATAGCGATGAGATACGTCTGGCCGGTGGCCAGGAACGTCCTGAGAATATTGGATAGGAGAATGTAATGAGAATACTAGTCGTTGGTGGTGGTACCGGTGGTACCATTGTAGCCAATAACCTCGCGCGGCGGCTGGCCCCCGAGATCCGCGCACGAAAGGCCAGAATCACGCTGTTATCGGCCTCCGACCAGCATATGTATCAGCCCGGTTTGCTCTACGTCGCATTTGGACAAATGATGCCGGATGAACTCTATCGTGATGAGGCGAGCCTGCTCGAAACTGGCATCAAATTCCATGTGGATCCGGTCGAGAAATTCGAACTCGACCAGAATCGGGTGAGAACCAAAAGCGGCGAGGTATACGATTACGATATCCTTGTGATTGCGACAGGTTCGCGCACAATGTCCAGGGAAGTTCCCGGGCTGCAGGAAGGCGCTGAGACATTCTATACGGAAAAAGGTGCAGTGAAGATGTTCAAGAGCCTGCGTAACTTCCAGGGCGGTAAGGTTGCCATCGTTGTTGGTGTGCCACATAAGTGCCCGATAGCCCCGGTGGAGGTCACATTTGCCCTGCATGATTATTTCAAGATGAGAGGTATCCGTGACAAGGTTGAGATCAAGTACCATTACCCGATCAACCGTATCCACAGCATCGAGAATGTCGCCATATGGGCCAAGCCCGAGTTCGAGCGAATGGGTATCAAGTACGAGACGCTGTTCAACGTCGATGAAGTGGACGTAGAAAACAAGGTAGTGAAGAGCATGGAAGGTTCGGAGTACAAATTTGACATGCTCGTTTCTATCCCGGAACACCATGGTATGGAAGTCATTGAGAAGAACAAGCTCGGTCAGAATGGCTGGATTCCGACCGACCGTTACCAGCTGACCATGGATGGCCACGACAATGTTTATGTAGTGGGTGATACGACTAATCTACCAGTCAGCAAGACCGGCTCGGCCGCACACTTTGAGGCCGAGGTGATCGCAGAGAACATCGCCTCGATCGTGAAGATTGGCACGCCGGTAACCGAATACGATGGCAAGGTGTACTGCTTCATTGAAGCTGGCCGCGATAAGGCAACCTACGCGATGTTCGACTATCTCAATCCGCCTAACTTGAGGGCTGCGAATAAACCAATGCACTGGTTCAAGATGTCTTATAATAAAATGTACTGGACCACCGTACGCGGTCTACTCTGAGGAACCACAACATGACTAACCAGACAGAAACAGCCCCCGACGCGACTGTCAACGAGAACGACCTGGAGCGAATCGCTGAACTCGCTTCGCTCGTCGCCGCTGCTCAGGACGCAATGACGGATGACATGGTTAACCGGCTGGCTGCAGCATTCAGCGAGGGCATTATGCTGCTCGATCGCCTCACGCGTAATGAGGGTTTAATGAGTTTGCTCCTGATGCTTGATAGACCAGAAATCCAGCATCTCCTGATTGGCCTGTCCGATGGACTCACACAGATGAGCCGGGAGTACGCGACTACTCCACCGGCCAAAGGTGGTCTCATCGGCATTATGCGACTGGCCAGCGAGCCTGGCACACAGGAAGGGCTCAAATCACTTTCGCTACTTGGCAAGTATATGAGTGAAAGTATACGCGAGTTACACCGACGTGGCGGCTAAGGATGGCAAAGGAAGGGTTATCGCCTGATCTGTTTACTGTAAGGCTGGCGGCTTCCCGAGAACGGGTTCATCCTGCTGCGCCAATTCTATGTCATGTCCTGAGATTCTATTAGAAATATAAGCTAGAAATGGAGGCTTACTGATGTCGAGCAGGATGGAAAATTTTGGATTCTTTCTGACTCGTACCTTCGCGAGTACCCGGGCAAAGCGAAAAACCTGGCCCTATGTACCGGGTGCCTATTTCGTTACGGATCCAGTAGCCCCGGTTGCCGTGGCGACGCTCGGCAGTGTCGCATTGGCCGAAGCAGCCAGCCAGGATTCACCGCAGGGGCTTAATATCGTTGGTAAGGTTGAGACCGAGAACATCGGGATCGAGAAGATCATCAAGAATATACTGTCGAATCCCGCTATCCAATTCCTTGTCTGTGCCGGGAATGAACCACCCAGACACCTGACGGGTGCGACGATGATGGCTCTTTTTGAGAATGGCATGGATAAGAATAACAAGATACTGGGCTCACCCGGCATGCGCCCGGTCTTGCCGAATACTTCTGCGGCCGAGGTGCTGGCTTTTCGAAAACAGGTGAAACCGGTCGACATGATTGGCTGCACAGATGTTTCCACTATTCATGCCCGGGTGGCGGAGCTGGCTCGGACGGCCGTTTCGACGACAGCGTTCACGTTTAGGCCCCCGGACAAGATGCCTGATCAGGAAGAGGTCGAGTGCGTAATAGCCACCGGCACCGATCCGAAAAACATTAAACTCGATAAGGCGGGTTATTTCGTGATTAATATCGAGGGCGATATGCTGCTGGTCGAGCACTATAGTTACAGGGATCGGCTGATCCGCATCATAGAGGGTCGCAATGCCCGGAGTGTTTATCTTACGTTGGTTCGCAACGGTTGGGTATCGAAGCTCGATCATGCGGCCTACCTCGGTAAGGAGCTGGCACAGGCCGAGTTTAGTATCGAATACGGCTTCGATTATGTTCAGGAGGGTGCGTAGAGCATTAAGGCCACTATGCCCGTCTGCCAGTTGTATCCAGATCCCGTAACCCCCCTTAAAAGTTGGCCTGTTTAAGTAATGAAAATCAAAGAGTCAGAGGCCTTAGCCATAGCAAAGCAACAAATTGTGGATGAATATAAGGAAAGCGAATTACCCCCGGTTGATGGAGAATATAAAATAAGGTTAGAAAGAGGTGGGTTTGGCCATACTATCTTTGGACTGGAAAACTACTGGTCAGTTACCTTTGTATTGAAAAAAACTGAACAGAATATGGCCCTATTTGATTCTGATTATATTGTTATTTTTGTAGATGCCGAGTCGGGTGAACCGAATTGGCTTCCTGCGATGTAAAATGCCTGACAATTGGGTCAAATTCACTCACTGCGTTCGCAGGGCCTTCGGTGATGTTACGCCTCTCTCGGCCACCTCCCCTAAATGCGATACAAACAGGAGATACATATAAATATGACGCACCGCTTTTACATGGTTGATGTGTTTGCTGAGCGACTCTACTCGGGGAATCCGCTGGCGGTTGTGGTTGGCACAGAAGATCTACCCGATGAAACGATGCAGCAGCTTGCAGCGGAGATGAACTTCTCGGAAACGACCTTCGTGACCTCAGTGCCCGAAAATAATGGTGGATACCGCGTACGGATTTTCACGCCGGTACGGGAGATTGCCTTTACCGGACACCCGATCCTCGGCACGGCATGGGTTCTCCGCCACCACATTGTTCCTAAGCCCTGTACTCAGGTGCGCTTGCGACTTGCCGTGGGGCAGGTCACCGTTACGTTCGAGTCCTCCGTTGATGGAAGAGAGGTGGCGTGGTTTCTTGCGCCGACGATGTCGCTTGGCGCGACATCCGCCCGTGAACCGGTCGCAGAGGCACTTGGTCTATCGCCAGAAGACATCGAGACGAGGGCGCCCATCCAGGTGATCTCTGCCGGGACGTCGGCCATGATAGTTCCTCTGCGTGGCCTCGATGCACTCCGATGCAGCAAGCTTGATCTTGAGGCGTATACTGTACTGGCAGCCAAAGGTTTTCCACCCCTTGTCTACCTCTTCTGCCATGAGACACATCAGTCTCAGAACGACCTGTGTGCGAGGTTCTTCTTTGAGGCGAACGGGGTGCGTGAAGACCCGGCGACGGGGAATGGTGCCGCCTTTCTCGGCGCTTACCTGCTGGAGCATCAATTTTTTCCCGAATCCGGACTGTCCGTACGCATCGAGCAAGGTTACGAGATTCGACGCCCATCGTTGATCATGCTGCACGCACGAATGCTCAGCGGTGTTCGTGAGGTAAGCGTGGGCGGCTATGTTATTCCAACAGTGCAGGGAGAACTGCTTTGATACAGATATCGGTGGCATGCTGGTACGGGGCTACACTATAAAATCCCTGATTATTGGCTGTACGCGTATCATCCGGGCAAACGAATAAATTGTTCAGCTTCTTCCAGTACAAATTGTTTGAATGCCATTGCAACCGGTGAAAGGCGTTTCCCTGCACGTTGTACGATATGCCAGTGGCGCAGGATGGGAAAATCTTCAACGTCCAGAAGCACCAGACGACCGGTTTCCAGTTCAAGTTCCAGTGTGTGGATCGAAACGATACCGAGTCCCAGCCCGGCTTCCACCGCCTGTTTGATGGCTTCGTTAGAACTCATTTCTATACCGGTATGAAATGACACACCGTGTTGTTCAAAAAAACGTCGTATTGCAATACGTGTACCTGACCCAGCTTCACGTACAACAAAATGTTCATCCTCGAAGTGTTTCAATGGAATATTGCTTTCTTTTGCCAGTGAATGATTCGCCGGGGCGATGATTACCAGTGGGTTTTCCATAAAAGCATCTGATTTAACCTCTACGCCCTCCGGTGGCTGCCCCATGATGACCAGATCAGGGACATTGTTGTCCAGCTGGTCACGTAAACTGGCCCGGTTGGTGATATCCAGGCTAATGGTGACACGCTCATATCTTTGTGAAAAGGCCGCCAGCAGGCGAGTAGCAAAATGACTGGCGGTAGTCGCGACGGAAATAGCCAGTTTTCCCGATTGAACACCTTTAAGGTCCTTGACCACCACTTCTACTTCGTCCAGTAAATGCCCGATACTCTGGCTGTAGGTGAATATTTCATGGCCAGCGGGGGTTAAATGCATTTTTTTGCCGATCTGTTCAAACAGGGGTAAGCCGATCATTTCTTCCAGTTGCTTGATCTGCATGGAGACCCCGGGCTGACTCAGATGCAGCTCCTCCGCCGCGCGAGTATAACTCAGGTGCCGCCCAGCAGACTCGAATACCTTGAGTTGTCGGAAGGTGATGTTCAGGGCCATGAGGCTATTCGCTTTGAATAAGTAGAATTTTTATCATAAGTAATAGCTTATCATAACAATCAAAAACATTGAGTGTTAATTATGTTTGAACGGAATTATAGTAGCCGTCCCTGGGGGCCTGTCGGACTTAGGATTTGATCTAGCTGTGATCACCTGTGCCCGACAGACTTCTGGTGAGAGGCGCCGATGCCTGAATCAGACTGATTTTTATAAAAGGAGACCATTCAATGGCTTTATTAGACCAAACAGGTCGTTATTCAGACCTGAGCTTGAACGAAGATACCCTGCTTGCTGACGGTAACCATGTTCTGGTTGCATACACCATGGAACCAGCAGAAGGTCATGGTTATCTGGAAGCAGCGGCTCATTTTTCAGCTGAATCTTCAACCGGCACCAATGTAGAAGTTTCTACTACCGACGATTTCACCAAAGGTGTGGACGCACTGGTATATGAAATCGACGAAGCCAGGGGCATCATGAAGATCGCCTATCCTAATGAATTATTCGACCGTAACGTCATCGATGGCCGTGCCATGATCGTTTCATTCCTGACGCTGGCTATTGGTAACAATCAGGGCATGGCTGACATCAAGAACTCTCAAATGTTCGATTTCTACGTCCCACCCAAGATGCTGCAGTTGTTTGATGGCCCTTCAAAAGATATCTCTGACATGTGGCGTATCCTGGGTCGTCCAATCGAAAACGGCGGTTATATCGCCGGCACTATCATCAAACCTAAATTAGGTTTACGTCCAGAGCCCTTTGCACATGCTGCTTACCAGTTCTGGCTGGGTGGCGACTTCATCAAGAATGACGAGCCTCAGGGCAACCAGGTTTTCTGTCCGATGAAGAAGGTTATTCCTCTGGTTGCAGAGGCTATGGCTCGTGCACAGGACGAAACGGGTGAAGCTAAATTGTTCTCTGCCAATATCACCGCTGATGACTACCATGAAATGTGTGCCCGTGCTGACTTTGTACTGGAAAGCTTCGCCGAGAATGCGGCCCACGTTGCTTTCCTGGTTGATGGTTATGTCGGTGGGCCAGGCATGGTAACGACGGCGCGTCGTCAATATCCAAATCAGTATCTGCACTATCATCGTGCCGGTCACGGAGCAGTAACATCACCTTCCTCAAAGCGTGGTTATACAGCCTATATACTGGCCAAAATGGCGCGCCTGATGGGTGCTTCCGGCATCCACGTAGGAACCATGGGTTACGGCAAGATGGAGGGCTCTCAGGACGACAAAATCATTGCTTACATGATTGAGCGTGATGAGTGTCAGGGGCCTGTCTACTACCAGAAGTGGTACGGCATGAAACCAACAACACCCATTATCTCGGGCGGTATGAACGCACTGCGTCTGCCTGGCTTCTTCGAGAACCTGGGTCACGGTAATGTCATCAACACTGCTGGTGGTGGGGCATACGGACATATCGACAGCCCGGCTGCCGGCGCGAAATCACTTCACCAGGCATACGATTGCTGGAAGCAGGGTGCTGATCCGATCGAATACGCCAAAGAGCATAATGAATTTGCCCGCGCATTCGAATCATTCGAGCACGACGCCGATGCACTGTTCCCCGGCTGGAGAGACAAACTGGGTGTTCACAAGTGAGAAAAAGTGAATGTTTAAGTGATAAAAACCCTCGCCATGTGCGGGGGTTTTTTCTCTCAAAAAAGTAAAAGATTTTTCACAAGGTGTTTGAAAATGACTGACATTGATATCGAACAATATAAAATCGAGCAGGAGCCCTATTATGAGACTCAGGCCAATGAAATAGATTTATACTCAGCAGCTTATGAATCGCGTTTGCCGGTGATGATTAAGGGGCCGACGGGTTGCGGCAAGTCACGTTTTATTGAATACATGGCCTGGAAGTTGAAACGGCCGTTGATTACGGTGGCCTGTAATGAAGACATGACGGCCTCTGATCTGGTCGGGCGTTATTTACTGGATGCCAACGGCACACGCTGGCTGGATGGTCCCTTAACCACGGCGGCTCGTATTGGCGCTATCTGCTATCTTGATGAAATCGTCGAGGCCCGTCAGGATACCACCGTTGTGATTCATCCGTTGACCGACCATCGTCGTCAGTTGCCGCTCGACAAAAAAGGTGAACTGATCAACGCCCATCCTGATTTCCAGTTGGTGATCTCTTATAACCCAGGTTATCAGAGTCTGATGAAAGACCTGAAACAGTCTACCAAACAGCGTTTCACTGGCATGGACTTCGATTATCCTACAGCCAAAGTTGAAGCCCTTATTGTTGAAAAAGAGACCGGTATCGATAGCGATACGGCATTGAAACTGGTCAAAATCGCAGAATCAGCGCGCAACCTGAAAGGACATGGGCTGGATGAAGGTATCTCCACACGCCTTTTGACCTATGCCGCGTTACTGATACAAAAAGGCATCAGTCCGGCAGATGCCTGCCGTATGGCACTGGTACGGCCCATCACCGACGACTCCGATATCCGGGCTACCCTGGATTATGCTATAGACGCTGTGTTTGTCTGAGAGTTTTTGTTGACCGTAGGGGATGCAGAGGACGCTAACAATCAGGACAGTGTGTTTGCCAAATGAAGAATCAGAAAAAAATAATTATCCTCTGTGCTCAGAAAATGGCTAACAATGAATACTGAAGAATTACAAACCTATCGTGATGTTTTGAAGTGCAGTTTCAAAGACCTGGATGAGGTCTTTGAAGATTGCATGATCGATGCTAAGACACATTTATCTGAGCAAGGCATAAAGGACTATCTGAAAGGGGCTTCACTGATCTGTATGATTGGTCGTGGCTTTGAGCCGGTGTTGGTGTATCTGGAAAAAATGCCGCAGCTTGCCGCTAGGTTGGGAGAGCGGACCCTGACACTGGTTTCACAGATGGTTTGGGATATGTCGCGCACTCCGAATGGCAAGGCTATCCCACCGTTTCTACAGACCATCGCTCAGGCCTCGCGTCGCCTGGGCAGTGAAGAACAGCTGCGGAAGTATATTGAAATCGTTAACGATATGATGGAGCGCACGACTGGTTCCGTGCATGGATTTCACACGAGTATTCCCAGTCCCGGCCTGCCTGATCTATTGAATCAGATGCCCTATCTGCTGAATGAACTTTCTCTTGAAGGGCTCAAAAACTGGATTGACTACGGCATCAACAATTACAGTAATCATCCTGAGCGGCAGAAGGATTATTTCTGCCTGCAGTCTGCCGATAGCCGTGCCATTTTGCAGCGTGAGCGCCACGGCACGCTGTTTATCGACAATGAGCGTAAGCTTGATCTCTATATGCGTGGCCTGTGGCGGGATTCCGAGCATCTTGTGCCGTATTCTTCGGCTTACGATGAGCTACGCAAGCCGATGCCCTATTACGATGCCTACGGGATTCGTGTGCCGGATGTTTATGATGACGAAGGTGAGGTCAAGGGGATTAACCGTTACCGTGCGGTGCTTGCACACATCGCTTCCCACCGACGCTGGACGACAGCTATCATTGCTGACAACTACAGCCCGTTCCAGCGAGTAGCAATAGAAATTCTGGAAGATTCACGTGTTGAATACCTCGCCATGCAGAAATACCCGGGCTTGCGTAAACTGTTTCTTGCCCTGCATCCAGTCCCCGGGGAAGGGGATTGCAAGCAGGAGGAAGAATCCTGTATTCGCCATCGTCTGACAATGTTGTCGAGGGCCATCCTTGACTCGGCACACGAATATAAAAACCAGGACCTGCTCGATTGTGTCGAAAGTTTTCATCAACTGATGCAATCTGAGGATACCGGTACGGCAGAAATGGCCGGCCTCGCTGTGAGCTATGTTGCCCGTACCCGCCGTCAATCCGACCAGCTAGCCAAGATGTACTTTACCGATACGGTTGTGGATTACCGTGATGATAACCGTCACATGTGGATATTCATCGAAGAAGGTGATGAAGAGGAAATGTTCGAAGAGAAGCGAAAGCTGGAACCGGAAGAACATGAACCGAAAGGTCTGCCGCCGCGTCATTATCCCGAATGGGACTATAAAACGAAGACCTATCGGCCCGACTGGGTCAGCCTGTATGAGAGTCTGCACCCTGCGGGTGATGCGCTTAAGATAGACAAACTTCTGGATAAACATCGCGCACTAGCGAAGCGACTGGAGCGGATGCTGGAAATGTTGAAACCACAGCAGTATGTGCGTATCCGTTATCAGGAAGAGGGCAGTGACCTGGATCTGGATGTAGCCATTAGCTCATTAATCGATTTTAAAAGTGGCAGCACGCCTGATCCGCGCATTAACATGAGCTACAGACATGACGGTCGGGATATTGCCGTGATGCTGCTGCTGGATCTATCTGCCTCACTGGCTGACACTCCCGATGGCTGTGAACAGACCATCCTTGAATTGAGCCAGGAGGCGGTCGCCTTACTGGGCTGGGCCATCGAACAGCTGGGTGATTCTTTTGCCATTGCTGGATTTTCCTCCAATACCCGGCACGAAGTGCGTTATCAGCATATCAAGGGTTACAGCGAGAGCTGGGACGATACGGTAAAGGGCAGGCTGGCTGCTATGGAAGCGGGTTATTCCACACGTATGGGTGCGGCCCTGCGACATGCTGCACATTACCTCGGTGCACAGAAGGCAGAAAAAAAACTGCTACTGGTACTCACTGATGGCGAACCGTCAGACATCGATGTCGATGACCCGGAGTTGCTGATTCAGGATGCTCACAGGGCGGTACAGGAACTGGATCAGCAGGGAATCTACACCTACTGTATCAATCTCGACCCATATGCCGATGATTACGTCGCCGATATCTTTGGCAAACAGTACACCGTCATCGACAAAATTGAACGCTTACCAGAAAAACTGCCTAAGTTGTTTGCGGCATTGACATCTTAAAAGCTGTTTGTCCCAGATGAGCTCTGTATTGCTGATATCTATGTTTGAAAATGACAGTTCAGAAATATTGATACCACGCTTTAGAAGAATAAAACCTATAGAAAAAATTACCGCGGTATTATCACAATAATGGCAAGTGCGCGTATGAATATTTTCATATACGCGTTTGAGATCATTAGAGTTTTCTAGCGGGAATAAGCCTTATCTCAAACAGTTTTGGCCATAACTTTCCTGTCACAAAAAGGCGGTCGCCCTCTGGATCATAGGCAATACCATTAAGAACGTTTGCCCTCACTCCTGGTGCATATTTATTAAGTAGACCCGCAAGCCTGACAACACCAACAACCTGACCTGTTTGTGGCGAAATAATTACAATTCTATTGGTGAGCCAAACATTGGCGAAAATATTTCCTTTCACCATTTCAAGTTCATTTATATTTGTTACCGGGTAGCCAGATCGGGATACAGAAAGGCGCCTGCTTTCGTTGAAGGTAACTGGATCAAGAAACCGCAATACTGGCGATCCATCACTCATGATGAGTTGTGTATTGTAAGTGGTTAGTCCCCATCCTTCACCGGAGTAGTTAACTGTTTTTATGAGATCAAAATTATCTATTTTGTATATAAAAGCGGTACCCGATTTCCAGCTTAGTTGCACCAAGTTCTGTTCAAAACTGGCTAAACCTTCGGCAAAGAATTTTCTGTCGAGGGTTTTTTCTTCTATAATTTTCCCCGTTATTAAATCAACCTTTCTCAAGCTGGAATGGCCATAGTGGCCCGTACTTTCGTACAAAAACCCGCCTTTATATATTAAGCCTTGCGTAAAGGCAGCGGGGTCGTGAGGGTATATGTTAATTACCTCGTAATCATAGAGTAATATTTCTTTTGCAGACACGGTGCCCAGGAAAGAATAAAACAGAAATACGATGTAAAAACTCTTAAGCAGATAGCCGGTATTTCTCATGATAGATGATTCCCGATGGTCATTTCATCACACAGCATCATAGCCCGAAAATATTCATAATAAGTCTAAAGCCTCTGCCTTTGTGATAGACATAGAAAATCCAGCATTATGATGGCTGAAGACCTCTCTGTTTCTACAACATCATTCCGCGGATCATGAAGTAGATCAATGCAGCCATTCCGCCAGTAGCGGGTACGGTAATAATCCAGGCCGCAACAATCCTTTTAAGATGAGAGCGCTTAACAAGTTCCGTTTTGTAGACTTTACTTAATTGTTTGCGCTCTTTTTTCATCAAATGTGCCTTGGCTGAATTTTCTTTTAACTGTTTCAGCATCACACTTTTTCTTTCCAGAGAGGCTTCATCAAATTCATCAAGGAATCTCTCGACGGCTACCGTATCATCATCTTCATGGTGATGCTTGATCTCTTCAATCATTCCGCTGTAACTGGATTTCAGGTATTCACGTAGAAAGCCAACGCCGAATATGCCGCCAACAGCAATATGTGTTGAACTGACAGGCAGGCCGAGCTGTGAGGCGATAATGACGGTGATGGATGCCGCCATGGCAACACAGAACGCACGGGTTTTATCCAGATCTGTAATCTCTGATCCAACCGTTTTAATGAGCTTTGGCCCATACAGGGCGAGACCGATCGCTATACCGGCGGCGCCTATCATCATTATCCAAAGTGGAATACTGGCTTTACTGGTGACGCCACTGCCACCGACGGCCTCCTTAATGGCAGCAAGCGGGCCAACGGCATTGGCAACATCGTTTGCGCCGTGTGCAAAGCTGAGGAAGGCGGCAGCAAATATCAGTGGAATAGTAAAAAGTTGACTTATACTTTCCTTATTGTTTTTTAAAGTATCGGCAGACCGTATAATTACAGGCTTGACGACGATATAGACTGCAATAGCAATGACCACAGAAATTCCTGCCGCTGTCAGAAAATCCACTTTCCAGATATGTTTCAATCCCTTCAGTAACAGGTAGCTTGAAAAGGACCAGGCCATGGCCATCAGCAGCAGTGGAACGATTATTCTTGCGGCGGCCAGTTTGTTTGTGCGGTAGGTGATTTTACGTTTGATCAGGTACAGGAATGCGGCGGCTATCAGGCCGCCCATAACGGGCGAGATAACCCAGCTTGCTGCGATCTCTGCCATTTTGTCCCAGTTGGCAATATCCATGCCGCCTGCCGCAATGCCCGCACCGAGTACGCCACCAACAATAGAATGCGTGGTGGAGACGGGCGCACCCATTGCGGTGGCAAGATTGAGCCAGAGCGCACCCGAAAGCAGGGCAGACATCATTAGCCAGATAAAGGTATCCGTATCTTGAATCATACTCGGGTCAATAATGCCTTTTTTTATTGTACTGACGACATCACCACCGGCAATCAGGGCACCGGCCGCTTCGAAAATGATTGCAATGATAATTGCCCCGGCAAGCGTCAAAGCCTGTGAGCCAACGGCCGGGCCAACGTTATTGGCAACGTCATTCGCACCGATATTCATCGCCATATAACCGCCAATAACGGCAGCAATCACCAGTAAAAGTCTTCCATCGCTGCTGGTAGTGGTAAAGTAGACGGACAGTATGATAACAATCAGGAACAGCAGTCCAATGCCGGATCGTGTTAATTCTTTCTGTGTCTGGTTTTGCATTAGAGGTTCTTGGTGATTGTGTTGTTTATGTGCCGGGCTTCTTCATCTTGATGTTGGAAACATTTACTAATCATACTGATGCCTACTATACTGTTTCCAGGAATTGGGAAGGTTCGAAAATTATTCTACAATTTTTCGTTGTAGAACAGTGTTTTTTATCTGGGTGAGAGGATGATTATATACTTTGATCTACAGCCTGAATACCGGAAGAAGCTCGCAGATTTTCTGGGCAGTACAGAAAGTAATCTGGAGTCATTTTACGGTGCACTGGAGAGCGAGGTGGCCTGGCATCTTGCACTGGGTGGGCTTCGTGAAAGCGAGCTCAGTGATGAGGTGATTCTTGGGCAGCTTAAAGATATCAACCAGGCTGTTATTGCTCTTGATGATGCGCTGGATAACATGTCACCGGATGTTTTTGGGTGGTTAATCGACCATGCTCCTGTGGGGCTTGATTATCAAATGCCCTTCAGGGTTGTAAGAAAACCGTTAAAAGTCATCCAGTCTATGACAGGAAAGGCCGTGCAAAGCTTCAAGGGACGGGGCATGACTGCAAGGCGTTCCACATCAACCGATTTTATACGCAAAATAGCGTCCTGTTGTGAAAAAATCTTCGGTGCCAGACCCGATCTCGAATCGGAACTTTTTTATAATATTGTACATGTCTTGTTCCAGGCCCTGGCTATTAGTGAACAGAAAGATATTAAGGCGCTTATACAGGAAGCCATGCGACCACCGGCCGTAATTTTATCCGGTGAAGCGGAAAATGACGAAAAGACAGAAATTTCTATACCTGAGAACTATCTTAACGCAATAGGCAAGAATCAGTTCTAAGCCTGCTGATGCCTTGCTTCTTATCCCGTCGCTGACCTGATAGAATTCACTTCCAGTCCATACCTGGTTAGCGATCAGGTATACACAACAAATTCTATTCTTACCCAGACTCAAAATGGAAGACCTTAATCCACTGCACAATCAGCTCAAAGACATGAAAGACCGTGTGGAGTCTTTGAGGGGGTATCTTTGACTTTGACAGCAAATCAGAGCGACTGATCGAAATTCTTCGTGAACTGGAGAATCCAGATGTCTGGAATGATCAGGAAAGAGCGCAGTCACTGGGTCAGGAGCGTGCCAGACTGGAAGCGGTGGTCGATGTTATCCTGATGCTGGAAAATGGCATTAAAGAATCCTCTGAATTACTCTCAATGATAGAAGAGGAAAATGATGAATCCATGCTTGAGGATGTACAGAGCGATCTGAATCGATTACTAAGCAAGTTGGAAGAACTGGAATTCCGCCGTATGTTCTCCGGTAAGATGGATGTGAATAATGCCTGGCTGGATATACAGTCAGGTTCCGGAGGCACGGAGGCACAGGATTGGGCGAATATGCTACTGCGCATGTACTTGCGCTGGGGAGAACGTCAGGGCCTGAAGACCGAATTGATGGAAGTTTCCGAAGGTGACGTGGCGGGAATTAAAAGTGCCACCATTAAATATACCGGTGATTATGCCTTTGGTTACTTACGAACAGAGACCGGTGTCCATCGTCTGGTACGAAAATCGCCATTTGATTCCGGTAACCGCCGCCATACCTCATTTGCCTCTGTTTTTGTGTCGCCGGAGATTGATGACAGCATCGAAATTGAGATAAACCCCGCAGACCTGCGTATCGATACCTACAGAGCAAGTGGCGCCGGAGGTCAGCACGTGAATAAGACAGATTCAGCTGTACGTCTGACACACATCCCTACCGGTGTCGTTGTACAATGTCAGAACGACCGTTCGCAGCACCGTAATAAGGCACAGGCCATGGATATGATGAAAGCGCGGCTCTATGAACTGGAGATCCAGAAACAGCAGGATGAGCGGAAAGAGGTGGAGGAATCCAAGTCGGATATTGGCTGGGGCAGTCAGATTCGTTCATATGTACTGGATTCATCTCGCATCAAGGATCTGCGTACCGGTGTTGAAACAGGGAATACCCAGGCCGTGCTGGATGGGGATCTCAACCAGTTTATCGAGGCCAGTTTGAAATCCGGACTTTAGGGTATGACACACAAATATTATTGAAAATAAGTTTATGACTGATACAACTCAAAACGAAAACGAACAGATCAAACAGCGTCGCGAAAAACTTGCCGCAATGCGGGCAAATGGCGGCAACCCGTTTCCCAACGATTTTCGCCGAAACACCATGGCAGCTGAAATTCTGGCCCGTTACGAGAGCAAGGGAAAGGAGGCACTTGAGGAAGAAGCCGTACGGGTAAAGGTCGCTGGTCGCATGATGTCACGGCGTATCATGGGGAAAGCCAGTTTTGCACATATTGAAGACATGTCTGGTCGTATTCAGCTTTTCGTGCAGCGGGATTTTCTTCCGGAGGGATTCTACAATACCTGTTTTAAAAAGTGGGACATCGGTGACATTATTGGTGTGGAGGGGGTACTGTTCCGAACCAAAACCGGTGAATTAACCATCCGTGTTGACGGTATTCAGCTACTGGTCAAGTCATTACGGCCGCTACCGGAAAAACACCACGGCCTGACCGATCTGGAGATGCGCTATCGCCAGCGTTATGTCGACCTGATCATGAGCCAGGCATCTCGTGATAGTTTTCGTAAACGCACGCGCATTATTTCGCTAATTCGTGAGTATCTGGTTGACAGGGACTTTCTCGAAGTAGAAACACCGATGATGCAGGCTATTCCCGGTGGCGCAGCGGCACGTCCATTCAAGACTTTCCATAATGCGCTGAATATCGATTTGTTCATGCGCATTGCACCGGAGCTCTATCTAAAAAGACTGGTTGTGGGCGGATTTGAACGTGTATTTGAGATCAACCGGAATTTTCGCAATGAGGGTCTAAGCACTCGTCACAACCCCGAATTTACCATGGTTGAGTTTTACCAGGCCTACGCGGATTACAATGAGCTGATGGATTTGACAGAAGACATGTTGCGTCACATCACTGAAACCATCCAGGATAATAATACCGTGGTCAGTTATCAGGGGGATGACTATGATTTTGGTAAGCCCTTTGCCCGCATGACCGTCAAAGAAGCCGTGCTTAAATATAACAAGGCGCTGTCTGCTACACAGCTTGATGATGTAGACATCCTGCGCAAACATGCGGAAAGTCTGAAGATTCCGCTGCATGATAATTACGGAGTGGGCAAGCTACTGATCGAGATATTTGAAAAAACGAGTGAACACCGGCTAAAAGACCCGACATTCATCACCGCCTATCCCGTGGAGGTTTCTCCCTTGTCACGCCGCAGTGATGATGACCCAAGTGTCACCGATCGTTTCGAATTATTCATTGGCGGGCGCGAGATTGCCAACGGTTTTTCCGAGCTGAATGACCCGGAAGATCAGGCTGAGCGTTTTCGCGATCAGCTGAAACAAAAAGATGAGGGTGATGAGGAGGCGATGTCCTACGATGCGGATTATATTCGTGCGCTGGAGCACGGTATGCCACCGACCGCTGGTGAGGGTATCGGAATCGATCGTCTGGTGATGTTGTTCACCGATAGCCCGTCAATTCGCGATGTGTTGTTATTTCCACATATGCGTCCCGAGGCGGAGGGATGAAGACAGTTGAAAACTTAAAGTGGAAAGTGGAAAGGAAGACCCGTGCTGGTTCGTTTTTTCTTTTAGCTTTAGGTTTTAAGCTTTCGACTTTCCACTTTAAGTTTTCAACTGCCCTTCAATGATCCACCCCTTAGAACTCTTCATCGGCCTTTCCTATACGCGCGCTAAACGGCGTACCGAGTTCATCTCGTTCATCTCGCTGGCCTCCATGTTGGGCACGGCACTGGGGGTTATGGCACTGATAACGGTACTGTCTGTAATGAATGGTTTTGGTGAAGAACTGAGAAGCCGAATCCTGTCCGTCGCGGCCCATGTTACCGTCTCAGAATTGGGCGGCGAGTTGACTGACTGGCAGTCAGTTCAGCAAAAGGTAACGGCCAATAATGAGGTTGTTGGCAGTGCTCCTTACGTGCTGGCCCAGGGCCTTCTGATGCAGAAGGGCCGGAGCGGTGGTGTGATGGTGCGTGGAATATTGCCGACAGAGGAGGCGTCTGTCTCCAGCCTCGGCAACGAGATGAAAGGGGGCAAGATTGAGCAGCTTGCTGCGGGTAAATATCGCATTATCCTGGGTCAGGAGCTGGCCTGGTCCCTGGGTGTGTGGGTGGGTGATAAGGTGACGCTGGTGGCCCCCCAGGCCTCAGTTACGGCGGCGGGTATTTTACCGCGTATGAAGCGGTTTGTTGTTGTCGGTGTGTTTGAGGCAGGGATGTATGAATATGATAGCGGTCTGGTAATGATTCATATGGCCGATGCACAGAAGCTCTACCGGCTGGGTAAAAAAGTGACCGGCTTGCGACTGAAACTGGACGAGATAGATGCGGCACCACTATTTTCTCAGAAATTAGCTGAACAACTGGGGGCGCGTTACCGGATAAGAAACTGGACCCAGGAGCATGTCAGTTTTTTCCGTGCACTGAAGATTGAACGTAACGTCATGTTTGTTATCCTGATGCTCATCGTTGCCGTTGCGGCCTTCAACCTCGTTTCAACTCTGGTTATGGTGGTGACGGATAAACAGGCCGATATTGCAATTTTACGTACACTGGGGATGAGCCCGGCAAACATCATGGCTGTGTTTTTTTATCAAGGTATAATCATTGGCCTTGTCGGTACCTTGCTGGGACTGCTTGGTGGCATTGTTCTGGCTATGAATGTTTCGACTATCGTCAGCGCCATAGAAGGTTTCCTCCAGGTTCAGTTCATGCCGCCTGACCTCTATTACATCTCTGGTTTCCCCTCCCGCCTGGACTGGAATGATGTGCTCATTATTGGCGTATTGTCATTCATCATATCCGTGTTGGCGACCCTGTATCCTGCCTGGCGCGCGTCCAGAACGCAGCCGGCGGAGGCATTGCGTTATGAGTAATCCTTTATGAGTAATAAATGGGTACTGGAGTGCCGGGATTTACACCGGATATTTACCGAAGGTCCGGCGGATGTCGAGGTGCTGAAGGGTATCAATTTTTCCGTTGCAGCAGGCGAACAGGTCGCCATTATCGGCAGTTCAGGTTCCGGAAAAAGTACCTTGCTGCACCTGCTGGGCGGTCTCGATGAGCCCAGTTCGGGAATAGTCAGTGTTGATGGCATAGACATCAATTCTCTCAAGCAAGCCGAACGTGGGAGACTGCGTAACCGCACCCTCGGTTTTGTCTACCAGTTTCATCACCTGCTGCCGGAGTTCAGCGCACAGGTAAACGTTGCCATGCCACTGTTGATACGCCGTGATGACAGTAAGCAGGCAATGCAGCAGGCTGCAGAGATACTTGACCGGGTCGGTTTGTCACATCGGCTGCTGCACAAGCCTGGTGAGCTGTCCGGGGGCGAGCGTCAGCGTGCCGCACTGGCACGAGCAATGGTGACAAAGCCACAGTGTGTACTGGCCGATGAGCCAACCGGTAACCTTGACCGACGAATGGCTGAATCGGTGTATACGCTGATGCTGGAGATGAATGAAGAAAACGGAACGGCTTTTGTGATCGTTACGCATGATCAGGGTCTGGCTGAACGAATGGACCGAGTTTGTAGCCTGGAAGATGGGGTTTTGAGGGGGTAAAGTTCTAAGTTTCAATCAAGCACAATCATCTTTGGTGACGCAGCGGCGCAGTCTGCGTTTCTCCCAGTTTCGCACAATGCGTATTCGCCACAGGGCCCTTGTTAGCAGGTAACCTGCCAGAGCAAGTAAGCCTCCCAGAATTAGTGAACCCAGCCATAATGGGGATACCTGTGACAGTAGCCAGCTCATGGTCATCGGTTCATGAGGCGTTTTTATGCTAAGTATCTTTGCTCCCAGCATATAACCGGCACCGTAAAGGGGTATCCATGTTATTGGATTTGAGATCCACACCAGTGATACCGAAATAGGCAGGTTAACCCTGAATATAATCGCCAGCATTGCTGCAAAAACCATCTCTAAGGGCATGGGTAAATAGGCAGAGAAAAGACCTATCGCTACAGCACCAGAGACCGTGCGTCGGTTAAGGTGCCACAGGCAGGGGTTACCGAAAAAGCGATGAAATAGTCGCAATTGTGGCGTTTCATTGAAACTGCTACGGCTTGGCAGGTAACGCTTAATAAACTTCCTTGGCATCGTCCAAGTATATCACCCGAAAATCCGTATTTAGCTGAAAATATAAATTACCCTTGCATACACGGTCTGGAAAAGTCTCCGGGATCTTTGCCCTGTCGGTGACGTAAACAGCGTTCAGTATACAGGGATGAGGTTGTACCCCTGTGCCTGGTAGCCGATAGCGGAGACGAACCCATTACCGATGGGCTGGACTTCCGGGATCACGTCGGCAGGGGCAATATCCATGCCCTTAAGCGCTATACCGCAGGCTTCGATACGGATGCCCAGGGTCTTGAGTTTGCGTAAATTTTTCTGCACCTTGGCCACGGCCCGCTGTTTCATGTAGGGAATACCGCGCCGATCCTTCGTGAGAAAGGCGACGGAGGGGCCGATGATGACAACAACAATCTCAGGTTTCACCCCCTGCGCACGCATCCCTTTATCGGTTTTTTTCACAACGTCGAGTACATGGGCCAGACGGCGGGGTTCCTTGAGGTTGAGCATAAACACCACTTTTGCACTGCTCAATCCTTGCAGTGCCTGGGTGTCCTTGAGTTGAGGGGCCTGCGGTGCGGCCGAGGCGACGGTCATCGTCAGCAGTAGCGCCAATAGGGTGAGTGCTGGAAACAGAATATATCTTCTTGCAAGGTGCATTGCCTTCCTCCTTATGCTGTGGCCTCGCCCATCGCATGTGAGCGAATAGCCATTCGAGTCTCGAGCGATCCGATTAATGCAGCACGGTTCACCAGGACAGAGATATTAGCACGAAATAAACAGAGACATCCAAAAGCAAAGACATCAGTAGATTACGAATTGACCTCGAGGCCCTCCGGTCAAAATAAATATTGTTGCACTGCTGTCCCGTTAACGCCACATTGTCATGCCGGGCTTGACCCGGTATCCAGTAAGTCGTTGAAACCACTGGATTCCGGCCTGCGCCGGAATGACAGCACCGTTGGGTTCCCTGCATCCCAAGCACTACGACAACGACAGCAAAATAAGATCAGGTTAACGGGACAGTAGTGATATTGTTGTCGTTGCGAAGCGCTGTGTCCTCCACAGTTAATCTCAAGGAGACTTTGATTAATCTTTTGCTTGATTTGCAAACGCTTTCGACATCTAATTCGGGAAACTAAATACGGATATTTAATCACCTGAAGCAGGCAAGGACGCCAGCCATTATTTTCTCACGCCTCCCCCTTTCTGCATTTTCCTTTCTGGCGGGCACAGTTGCCCTGTTTTCTTTGCCGAGTCTGGATCTTGCCTGGTCAGTGGCCGGGATACTGCCTGTTGTTCTGATATTTCTACTGTTCCTGAATAAATGGCGATTGCCAGTCGTGTTTTTTCTTGCGGGGTTTGTCTGGGCCGGGCTTTTTGCCGATCATCAATTATCAAAATCCCTGCCGCAGGAGCTGGCGGGCAAGAATATTATTGTAGAGGGTTTTGTAGAGGGGTTGCCGGTCAGGGAAGGACGGGTCGTTCGTTTTAACTTTAATGTGTTTCGCTCCGAGCCAGTAGAGGGCAGGCAAATTCGAGGAAGAATACGTGTCAGTGACTACCGCAGAGATGCCATTGACCCGCAACCGGGTGAGGCATGGCGCTTACTGCTGCGGGTGAAGCCCCCACACGGTTTTGCCAACCCGGCGGGCTTCGATTATGAAAAATGGCTATTTAGTCAGCGTATCGTTGCTACGGCCTACATACGAAAAAACAAGGCTAATAGTCCTAAGGTAAATCATCGATTACCTGACCTGGATCGGTCAGCAGTCATTGATCGTATGCGCCTTCACATAGCGGATCAGATAAGAAATAGCCTGCCTGATTCATCTTTTCGCGGCATTATTACGGCACTGGCGACCGGCGATCGCCGGGCGATATCTTCAAAACAGTGGTCAGTGTTGCAAATCACGGGCACATCACATTTGATGGCGATATCGGGCCTTCATATCGGCCTGGTAGCCGGGATAGCTTTCTTCCTGTTTCGATTCCTGTTTGCGGCTGTTCCTCAATTACCCCTGTGGGTTCCCTCCCATACGGTTGCCACTGTCGCGGCAATGTTTTGTGCCGCTTTCTACAGTTTTATGGCAGGATTTTCCCTGCCCACTCAGCGGGCATTGTTAATGCTGACGGTGCTGATGGTGGCAATTATATTACAACGTCGTGTTCGAGGGCTGGACAGTTTGTCTTTGACATTGCTACTGGTTCTTATCCTTGATCCATTATCGATTTTGTCGGCCGGTTTCTGGCTGTCTTTTGCTGCGGTGGCGATGATTTTGTATATTTTACAGCAACGCAGCCATCGAAATGACTGGACTGAAAGTAGTCTGTTTAAGGCAGTAAACATGCAATGGAAGTTATCGTTAATGATGGCACCTGCCACCTTGCTTTTTTTTCAGCAGATCCCCCTGTCAGGTCCGATGGCCAATCTTGTCGCTATTCCAGTGGTCGCATTTTTAATTGTGCCATTGGTGTTGCTAGCCAGTTTATCCTTTTTGTTGCTTGGCGCCGGTTTTGTTGAGCAAACTCTTTTTCGGCTGGCAGAGCTTGTATTACAGTTACTCTGGACATTGCTGGAGTCACTGGCAATGACTACTGAGGCATTACCATTTTCAGTCGAGCACTCTGTGACAGCACTGGCAGGTATAGGTTTCGCTGTACTGGTTCTCGTGCTCCCCGCAGGATTAAAGATTAGAAAGCTGGCTCTGGTCGGGCTGCTGGCCTTTTTCTTTCCTCTCCATGACGAATTACGTGAAGGAGAGTTCAGGATGATTCTGCTGGACGTCGGTCAGGGACTATCCGCTGTCATCATGACCGGTCGGCACGCATTGTTATTCGACACAGGGGCTCGTTTCAGCAAAGGATTTAATGCTGGCGATGCCGTTGTACTGCCTGTTCTGAAGGCATTGTCAATCAATAGACTCGATACACTTATCGTTTCACACGGTGACAATGATCACATTGGTGGCGTACGGAATGTGCTGGCAGGGGTGGAGGTCAAGGAGGTGATCAGTAATGAAGTAATCTCTGGCACACATACGACCCCCTGCAGAGCGGGGTTGCAATGGCAATGGGAGGGTGTGTCGTTTCGTATATTACATCCGGGTGTTGAGGGCACGACAACGGGTAATAATGCCTCCTGTGTGCTGCAGGTACAGTCATCGTTTGCTTCGATACTGCTCTCGGCTGACATAGAAAAAGAAGGCGAAAAAGAAATTATTTTACGTTACCCGTATACTTTGCGGGCCAACATACTGATCGCAGGGCACCATGGAAGCAATACATCATCGAGTGATGATTTTATCGATGCTGTTTCTCCAGGGCTGGTATTGTTCCCTGCCGGCTGGATGAATCGCTATCATCATCCTGCGAAAAAAGTACTGTATCGACTGAAAACAAGACAAATAAAGAGCAGGATAACTGGAAAATGTGGTGCTATCAGTGTACGAGTAACCGAGGCGGGTATTTCTGCCCAGTCATGGAGGCAGTCAAACAGGAAAATTTGGGATCTATCAGAATTTAACAGGAGCTGCGGTAAAGTCGCTATAGGCCTTTCTGAAACCCCTCCCTTTTGATACATTAATACGCTGTTCAAACCCCTTTCTGGATATAAACCTGGTGTTAGAAATTTTTCAATCTGGCGGCCTGCTGATGTGGCCGCTGTTACTCTGCTCAATTATCGCTCTGGCTATCGTTGCTGAACGATTCTGGACCCTGCAAAAACGTAATGTGGCACCAGACCAACTTCTGAAACAGGTGCTGGATCACGAAAAAGCAAACCGGGTCAGCGAAGATTTGCTCAGATTGCTGGTCAAGTCTTCCCCTTTGGGCAGGCTGTTTGCCGTTGGCCTTATCAATCGTGATCACGGTAGAGAAATCATGAAAGAAGCGATCGAAGAAGAGGGAAGTATCGTCGTCCATGAGCTGGACAGGTATCTCAATACACTGGGAACGATAGCGGCCATCTCACCATTGCTCGGCCTGCTGGGAACCGTCATTGGCATGATCCAGGTTTTCACCTCGATTACCCCGGATGTAATGAGCCAGGGCATAGGCGACCCTACGATACTTGCTGCCGGTATTTCCAAAGCACTGATTACCACTGCTGCCGGTCTCTCAATTGGTATTCCCGCATTGATGTTCCACCGTTATTTCAAGGGTAAGGTACATTCACTTACGGTAGAAATGGAACAACAGTCTGTTAAACTGGTTGAAATCATCCAGGGCGACCGTGAGTATTGAGGTCTGATAGATGAAGTTTAAAAATACTACTGACGATGATGAACTGGAGATTAATCTAACCCCACTGATTGACATTGTTTTTCTGCTGTTGATCTTTTTTATGGTGTCTACCACGTTCACCAAGGAATCCCGGTTAAAGATCCAGCTACCACAGGCGGAAGGTGAAAAAGCGATTTCACAGAAGGTTCCGAAGTTAATCATTGAAATCAGTTCGTTGGGTGTTTATGCAGTGAAGGGCCCCGATGATAAGGTGGCTCGCCAGATCCTGAATACCAGTACGGATGCATTGCAGCGGGTGATTCGATCAGCAGCTGAGAACCAGGATAGAGACAAAATGATCGTTATCATACGTGCAGACAAAAAAACCCCTCATGAAGCGGTTATCCGGGCACTGTCAGTGGCCGGTCGGCTGGGTCTTACACGAATTACCTTCGCGACTGAATCTCAACCTGGAGAGGGTTGATACCGGTGTCCAAAACTGCTGATACCCACTATTCCGGCTGGGAGCTGTACCGGCGTCTGCTGAGTTATGTTAAACCGTACCGTAAGGTCTTTTTCTTTGCCATTATCGGCATGATAGTTGTCGCCGCTACCCAGCCGGGGCTGCCCTACCTGATTAAGGGCATTACCGACAAGGGCTTTATCGCCAGGGATTCCGAATACATTCGGATGATTCCGATCTATTTAATATTACTGTTTCTTATTCGCGGTGCTGCAACCTTTGCATCACAATTTGGTATCTACTGGGTTGGTCGACGGGTTATTTTTGATATTCGTCGAGAAATGTTTCAGCGTATGATTCATTTACCAACGGCTTTCTTCGATGAAAACCATTCCGCCAAATTAGTGGCCAAGCTGATTTACGATGTTGAGCAGGTGGCAACCGCTGCCACCAGTGCACTGACGACAGTGGTCAAGGATGGCCTGACGGTTACCCTGCTTCTGCTTTATCTGGTTTATCTGGACTGGCGCCTGACCCTGATGTTTCTGGTCATAGGCCCGTTGGTAGGCATTTTCGTCCGTTTCATGAGCAAGCGCTTTCGTGCAGTCAGTACCTCAATACAAGCCTCAATGGGGCATATTGCCCATGTCGCAAAGGAGGCCATAGAAGGACAAAGGATACTCAAAACTTATGGTGGACATAAAAAAGAAACCCACTATTTTGAATTGGCTAATGAAGAAAATCGGCAGCAGTATTTAAGAAAAGCAAAAATCTCTGCTATGGCGATTCCCGTGGTGGAAATGTTTATCGCGCTATCACTGGCGGGACTGATTGCCTTCATGCTTAATCGCACCGACCAGAATTCTGCAACGGTGGGTTCTTTCATCGCCTTTCTGACAGCCGTACTACTGCTGATGCCTCCAATCCGACGTCTTACAAAAATCAATGAACCGGTGCAGACAGGCATTGCCGCGGCGCAAAGTGTCTTCATGCTGATGGATGAGCGGGAAGAAAAAGACATCGGTGAGGCTGTGCTGGATACAATAAAGGGTCACATAGAGTTTAAACATGTGGGCTTCAGATACCACCCCGATGACGCTCCGGTACTTGAAAATATTTCCTTCGAAATAGCACCGGGGAATGTCGTCGCGCTGGTTGGTGCATCCGGAAGCGGTAAATCCACCATTGCATCATTGATGGCTCGTTTCTATGATCCACAGCAGGGACAGATATTTATTGATGGTATTGATGTCTGTACGCTGGGCCTGAAAAACTTACGTAAACAGTTGGCTATCGTCCCCCAGGAAACAATATTATTTGACGGCAGTCTGGCTGAAAATATCACCTATGGTTGTGAAGGTGATATTTCTCAGGAGGCACTGGCCAAGGCCGCTGACGCGGCGAATGTTCAGGAGTTTGCCAGCAGTTTGCCTGAAGGAATGAATTCACAGATAGGAGAGCGGGGGGTGAGGCTATCGGGTGGACAACGGCAGCGCATTGCTATTGCCCGTGCTATCTACAAGGATGCGCCCATCCTGGTACTGGATGAAGCAACTTCCGCACTGGATACACGTTCGGAGCATCATGTACAGGAGGCTATGCAGTACTTGATGGAAAAGCGTACCACGCTGGTTATTGCTCACCGTTTGAGTACGATTGAACACGCAGACAAGATTATTGTGTTGCATGAAGGGCAAATTCTGGAGCAGGGCTCGCACGAGGAGCTGTTGAAGAAAAATAGCGCCTACGCGGAACTCTACCTCCGTAACTTTACCGATCTGGAAGCAAAGAGTACCAGCACTAATTCATGAATAATCCTAATCAGTCAGAGGCGGCCTAAACATGACAGCTTTTGGGTCAAATCTGAACTATCCAGAATTAATAGCGGCACCCTAAAGCTGACGAGGATGGGACACCGGGAAAATAACGGTAATTTTGTTATGCAGGACTTTAGTGGGGTGGCACTGTGAAATTCTCCATCTGGATTGAATCACAGTGGCAGAAGAGGGGGGTATATGCCTGGTTAATGATGCCACTTTCCTTGCTCTATTGTACCGTGATGATACTGCGCCGGGAGGCCTATGGCTCAGGCTTGCTGAAGGCGTACCGGATAGGGAAGCCTGTCATTGTCATTGGAAATTTATCCGTAGGCGGCACGGGTAAAACGCCACTTGTCATCTGGCTCGCGAATCAACTGGCCAGAAAGGGGATAAGGCCGGCAGTAATCAGCCGAGGTTATGGCGGTAGAGCGAAAAGTTTTCCCCTACTGGTCAACGCAGAGACACGTGCCGCAATGACCGGCGATGAACCTGCAATGATGGCCCGTAGCCTGGGTTGCCCAGTGGTGATTGATCCTGATAGAGTGGCCGCCGCTAACTGGCTGGTTGAGCGAGGCCTCTGTGATGTCATCCTCTCGGATGATGGTTTACAGCATCTGGCATTGGGGCGAGATCTGGAGATTGCCATAATCTCATCGGACAAGATAGCCGGTAATGGCCTGTGCCTGCCCGCCGGGCCCTTGCGGGAAAATAAGTCTCGGCTCAAGTCCATTGGGGTGGTCATCAGCAGAGAGAAAAAGTCTGCACTGACGGCGTTCACAATGGATTTATTGCCCGGCGAATGCAGCAGGCTGGATAACCCTGCTATGCGTTTACCTCTGAGTGCCTTCTGGAAGAGTCCTGTTCATGCGATAGCAGGCATAGGTAATCCGGAAGGTTTTTTTTGCAGTCTGCGTACGGCTGGACTGGAGATCATTCCTCATCCATTTCCTGATCATCATGATTATACGCCGGTAGACATTTCATTTGCTGATGGCTTGCCGGTGATTATGACCGAGAAAGATGCGATAAAATGCAGTGAGTTTGCCACACGTAATCACTGGGCAGTAACTACCCGTGTGGAGGTGGATGAAGGTATACTTATCGCCGTGCTTGAGAAAATTGAGGAGTTCGATAGAAATGGATAAAAAACTGCTGGAAATTCTGGTTTGCCCTTTATGTAAAGGCCCACTGAAATATGACCGCAAGGCGAAGGAGTTGATCTGCAAGCCCGATAGGTTGGCGTTTCCGATTCGGGACGGGATACCGGTGATGCTTGAGGGCGAAGCGAGACATCTAGACTAGTCTAGACGGTTTACGTGTTACGTAAAATCAAAACCATAAAACAATGACTCTCGTGGAGTTCGTAGAGGACGCTGGGAAACCAAAAATAAATTTTAATCCGTTTTACAAGAAAAAACGATTTTGATCTCCCCGCGTCCTCTGCGAATTCCGCGAGAGAAAAATTCTTTGATCTGATTATGCTGAAGTTACATTATAAAATTATATTAACGCTCTGAAAAAAATGACTTTCCACATAATAATCCCTGCGCGTTTCGAATCCACCCGCCTGCCCGGCAAGCCGTTGCTGGATATTGCGGGCAAGCCAATGATTCAGCATGTTTATGAGCGTGCAATGGAGACGGGTGCTGCCAGTGTGACGGTAGCTACGGATAATTTACAGGTCGAAGAAGTGGTTCGTGGGTTTGGTGGCAATGCCTGCCTGACCAGTGACCGGCATGTATCTGGCACTGATCGCCTGGCAGAAGCTGCTCAGATTATTGGTCTGTCTGATAATGATCTGGTGGTAAACCTGCAAGGTGATGAACCATTGATGTCGGCATCGTTAATTACACAGGTTGCTGAAACGCTAAAGAATGATAAACAGGCCGTCGTGGCAACTGCCAGTATTCAAATCGATGATCTTGCTCAGATTAGTGATCCGAATGTTGTAAAAGTGGTGGTAGACAGTGCCGGTCATGCCCTCTATTTCAGTCGTTCGACCATCCCCTGTTTACGCGATCTGGACAGTAATCATGAACACAAGGTTTTCCGCCATATCGGTCTGTATGCCTACCGTAGCGGCTATCTGGCCGAGTTCACCCAGTTAGAACCCTGCACCCTTGAACAGGTGGAGGCCCTGGAGCAACTGCGCGTACTGTGGCACGGCGGTAAAATTGCAGTAATGGAAACGACTGAGGACCCTGGGCACGGGGTGGATACCCCGGAGGATTTGCAAAGGGCCAGAGGGTTGTTTGAAGTACAAAAAAAATAGTTTTACGGTGTATCAGGTTTAAAAACCGTAAGCCGTCCCTTCATTCTTCCGGATCCAGATCAAGGCTCTCTGTAGAATGCAGACCCACTTTCACTCATGCTGTGCTACCTGTGAATGCTATTGAGTACAGTTATTAGGTACAATACCGCTGCATAAACATCAGGGCTTCCGTAAACATGATTAAAGTATTATTCGTCTGTCTTGGCAATATTTGTCGCTCACCAAGCGCCGAAGCAGTCTTCCGTAAGTTGGTTGAAGAACAGGGGCTGGACGAAACGATCAAGATCGATTCTGCGGGGACTCATGCCTATCATATAGGCTCACCGCCGGACAGCAGAGCCCAGGAAGCGGCCAGGCGCCGTGGAATAGATATGAGCAGCCAGGTTGGCCGGCGGGTTGACGACGGGGACTTTTATACGTTTGATTATATTCTTGCGATGGATAAATCGAATGAATATCATCTGCGGGAAATGGCTCCAGCAGAAGAAATTCACAGAATAAGGCGGTTTCTGGAGTTTGCCCCCGGACGACGTGAGCAAGAGGTCCCTGACCCTTACTATGGCGGTCACACGGGTTTTGAGAATGTGCTGGATTTGATTGAGGATGCATCCGAGGGACTGCTGGCAGATATAAAAGTACGAATTAGTCGCGTAATAACAAAAGGACAGTAGAGATAGTTAACTCAGAAAAAGAAGTAGTAATTTCAATACCTGAGCAATCACTTGAACTGCGCAAACGGGGTGATTTACTTAATCACTATTCGGTATCAACAGCCAGAAATGGTCCGGGTGAAAAATTCGACAGTGAATGCACGCCGCGGGGCAGGCATATCATTCGTGCGGCAATCGGAGCGGGTTGTGTAACGGGTACAGTTTTTGTTGGTCGTCGTCCGACCGGCGAGGTCTGGTCTGCCGAACTCGCACAGCTTGAGCCTGAGCGTGACTGGATACTGTCCCGAATACTCTGGCTAAGCGGTCTGGAACCGGGTGTAAACCGGCTGGCAAATGTGGATACGATGCGTCGTTATATTTATATTCATGGCACACCCTATGAGGATGAGATAGGCCGTCCGGCATCACACGGCTGTATACGTATGCGCAATGCCGATTTGATTGACCTCTACGAACGGGTAAGTCCTGGCACAATTGTTACAATTAACTCCTGAGGGGCCATGGAAACCAATCCTTTACAAATACCCCGCGGCCCGATAATGGCCGATATTTCCGGTCTGGAACTCACTCAGGAGGAAAAAGAACGCCTTTGTCACCCAGCCGTCGGCGCAGTGATCCTGTTTTCACGAAATTATAAATCACCGGAGCAGCTACAGACATTAACGGCCGAGATCCATGCTTTACGCGATCCTCCCTTGTTGATTGCTGTCGACCACGAAGGGGGCAGGGTACAGCGTTTCCGGCAGGGCTTTACCCATCTACCTGCAATGCGCCGCTACGGTGAACTCTTTGACAATGATCCGGCACAGGCGCTGCAGCAATGCGCCACGGCAGGCTGGTTGATGGCCTCTGAATTGCTGGAACTCGGCGTTGATTTCAGTTTTGCACCGATTGCTGATCTTGATGGCGGTGTCTCTGATGTCATAGGTGACCGTGCCTTTCACAGCAAACCGGGCATCGCCGCTGAACTTGCACTGTCTTTTATGCTCGGTATGCGCAAAGCGGGGATGGCGGCAACAGCCAAACACTTTCCCGGTCATGGCTCTGTTCACGGTGACTCCCACCTCATGATCCCGGTTGATGCGCGTAGCTTTGATCAGCTTTCAGATAATGACCTGGTACCGTTTCGGGTGATGATTGCATCGGGGGTAGAGGGTATTATGACGGCCCATGTCATCTATCCGCAGATGGATGAACAACCCCCGACTTTTTCTGATTACTGGCTTCAGCAGGTGCTGCGAGATGATCTTGGATACAGGGGATTGATTTTCAGTGATGATTTATCCATGGCAGGTGCAAAAATGGCCGGCGGCCCATTTTCCCGCGCGAAAGCTGCCATGAATGCGGGTTGTGACATGATACTGGTCTGCAATGACACACCGGCACTGGACGACGAAGTAATCAATGGCCTGTCATCAGCAACCCTGGCATTACCGGGGGCACGCCTGGATGCCTTCGCACCGAAAATTCAGATGGCCGGAGATTTGAAACAATCAGCAGACTGGCAACAGGCTGTAGGTACTATTACAGGGCTTACAGGATGACGTATTCGGAGATTATTAAATTCTGGTTTGGAGAAATTGAGCCGGAGAGTTGGTGGGAAAAGGATGCGGCCTTTGATCAGCTGATTCGAGAACGATTTTTAGGTATCTACCAACAGGCGGCAAAATGTGAACTTTTGGGATGGCGTCAGGATGCACAGGGCAGGTTGGCAGAGATCATCGTACTGGATCAGTTTCCACGCAATATGTTTCGGGATACCCCACAGGCATTTGCTACCGACGGGCTTGCCCTAATCCTGGCTCAGGAGGCCATTGCCAACCGGATCGACAGGGAATTAACACCGCCACAAAAAAGTTTTCTCTACATGCCGCTGATGCATAGCGAATCACCCCTGATTCATAAAACAGCCATGGAGCTGTACAGCCAGCCTGGTCTGGAATTTAACCTGGGTTTCGAGAAAAAACACAAGGCCATAATTGATCGCTTTGACCGTTATCCCCATCGGAATGCCATTCTTGGCCGTGAATCGACCGATGAAGAAGTAGATTTTCTGGCAG
>JAADJE010000019.1 GCA_013150915.1 Gammaproteobacteria bacterium | reverse complement strand
CCAGGCAGAAGCAGACAGCTTCCGGGGAGAGTGGGGCGTGGTCGACCTGTCGGTCTTGCTGGAAGACCTGGGCGGGCTCTACCGTGATGAAGCCGAAGCCCGACACAAGCAGTTTGTATTACAGGTCGAGCCCAACCTTGAGATTACCGGGAACCGGCACCTGCTGGCTCAGGCCATCGGGAATTTACTCGACAATGCTTTCAAGTACACGCCCGAGGACAGCACCATCAGCCTGCAGGCTACCGCGCAGGCTGGCCATCTTGCAGTGACTATCAGTGACAACGGCCCGGGCATCGCTACCGACCAGCGCGAAAAAGTACTCGAACGCTTTGTAAGGCTGGCACCGGACCGCAGCACCGCAGGCAACGGACTGGGCCTGAGCCTGGTAAAAGCGGTTGCCGATCTGCACGGGGCGGAACTGCAGCTGGAGGACAATCAGCCGGGGCTGCGTGTTACGCTGCTGTTTAACCTGGAAATCCTGGTTTGATGTGGTCATTACCTGCTGAATAGATCTATCCGTAGAATTAGCTGGACGTAGCAGTGACACCTGGATCAGGAATGGATACGATGCGAATAATGCTGTGAAGAATCGGCTATTCGCACAATAGGCAGACGCGGCCTATCACTCAATACTACGTAAGCGGTCTATTATACGGTTAACATTCTATTGCGCAGTCAATAGTAAGGTGCTATCTAGAAAATGGAAGAAGGATACATTTACATCACCAAGAACCTTGCCTTTAAGGGTGAACTCGTAAAAATCGGGAGGTCGAAGAGGCATCCTCAGGAACGAAAGCACGAGCTTTACAATAACTCCACTGGCGTTCCAGAGCCATTTATTTTAGCTTTTTACAGAAAAACATGCGACTGTAATTTGTCTGAAAATAAAGTACACGAACTACTTTCTTCTTACCGACATAACGAGAAGCGAGAGTTCTTTAGTGTAAGCTTAGATGCAGCAAAAGAAGCTATTAATTTATCCTGCGATGCAACAGAAAAACATTACGGAAATCCTATTCCTGAAAATAATCTAGTTAGTTTTGACGTTAACTACGACGAATTTGAGGAGGTGAAATCAACAATAGTTGAACCAGATTTTTCTCATATCGAATCAGATGGCGAGTGGATTGAAATAGAAAAAATAAAAGAAGGCCCTATAGGCAGATCATCATTAACTCAGGAACAGGAACACCGGGTGAAAATATTTGCCAATATTTTTAAGAATGTTTTTCCTGGCGATCCAAGGTGGACCAGTCCCGAGGAGTGGGTCATTGATTTCACAAGAGATATAAACCCAGAAAACGAAATTCTATTATGGGAGAAAATGGCTAAGGCGTTTGTTAAATTTACAAATACCGAAAGACTTAATAATAAAGAAACAAAGGAAGCATTTGCCTATATTCAATATAGGAGTCAAAGCTCCAAAAAAGAGAGTAAGTTTCAGTTTAAGAGAAGGCACCTGAATAAGCGTAAGTTTAAAGTACTTGAGGGGTGTTGTCGGTGGAAAGCTGCGCCACTACGTATAGTCAAATGTTAACAAGCGCGTTAATTAGGACGCTCGCAAGCTCGCGCCTATTACGCGGGCGTTAGGAGCCAAATGAAATCATCGGATGGAAACGGAAAACTGGCGTACTTCATGCAGAATTTCTGTCATTATGATGCCGCACAACGCAAGATCGTAGCTTTCCTGTATGAATTGTTCCAACGTTGCCGACCTTCTCGGCAAACGGCGCAAAATGACCAAAATAGTCACTCAACGCTATGTCCCTAAAAGAATGTTAAAACAATGTATTGGGAAAGATTCTGGTCGGAATAGGCAAGTTATTTTGCATTTTACTAAAATGTGGCCGATAATAATTTTAGTCATTCGTGGCTATAGCCGTGTGAACGGGCTGTCTTCGGGCAGGCGGTGACTCACCGGGAAACCGGTCCCAGCCAGAGCGCGGGATATTCAAGAGGCCCAGTTAGTTAGTAAAAGCGCCCCTTTGGGACGCTTTTTTATTGCCTGGGAATTTTGATTGGTTTTCCGATGCGCCGGTTGTGTGCGATAACGAAAAACCCGATTTGCCGACTTCTTAATTTGTGTTGCGATTGTGGTGCGTCCTTCGGGTACGCGCTGACTATAGAGCACGTCATAACCCCCCCCCTTTTCCCGTTTAATATCAAAGTAAACCTCGTAGTGCACAATCTTCCCTTCCCGCGTCACTCTCTCGATGATAAAAAAATTCCCATGCCTCGTGTGAAAGCACCGATGGGTGTCTAATGCCCGAACAATATCGGGTAGCTGCTTCGATAGCTCGTAGCGGGTAAAGCAAAACTCGCGAGTCTCGCGCGAATCACGGTAACGCAGTTCCAGTGGTATAGGCTGGCCATCTTTAGATCCGCGTGTGAACGTGTGTAGTCCAAACATAAATTCAAAATTGAAGATTTCAGCCGGTTTTTCGTCCTTCTCAGCACGGGTAAAGGCATGCTCAAACGGGTGCAAGTGGGTCAGGTTGTAGACTTGGCCTTGGTGTGTAAAAGGTTTCCATTTCATAGTGACGAAGTTATCAGGTCTATTTGCTTATAACTACACTTGAGATCGTTCGGGCCAGACCCCTTTGAATATACGTCCGTATGTGGCCGATCGTCGGTGCTCTAACACTGGCAGAGGCTGCCTTTACCTGGGCGTTACACCCAGTTTTCGACTTTCAGTCCTTTCACCTTCGTAAAGTGTTTCTGGTTGTTGGTGACCAGTACAGCCTTGATACTTTTTGCATGCGCGGCAATCATCATATCCATCGCACCGATCAGGGTGCCGGCGGCCTCTAATTTGGTGCGAATTGCTCCATACTGGTCGGCAGCCTCGCTATTCCAGTCCATCACATCTAAATGCCGTACGAAGTCCTCGATAACCGGGCGGTTGACCCGCCTGGTGCTGGAACGTTCGACCCCATAAATCAGCTCGGTATAGGTAACGACAGAAATGCACAACTGCTCCATAGCGATTTTCCGGAAGCGTCGCTGCACACTCACAGGGTGTTCTTTGATGATGTAGCTGCACATATCTGTATCTAGCATATGCAGTTTCATCCAAACAGCTCCCGCTTTTGCGGGGGCAGGTCAACACGCTCTGTCATGAAGTCATCCGTCACGCGCACCGGCGAGGCAAAAAAACTATCCCATGACTCTGGCTTTTCGGACAGGATCACGCGGTTTCCTTCTTTGCGAATGAAAACCTCCTTGCCTGAAAAGCGGAAGGCCTTCGGTAATCGCACGGCCTGGCTGCGGCCGGTAATAAAGAGTTTGGCGGTTTCGGTTATGGCGCTGCTCCTGATAAAAAAGTATGTATCATAATATATATCAATAATTGATAGGTATCAAGAGAGGTATCATATTTTTATTGCCACCTGGAAGTGCCACGGATGAGATCCACTTCTCACTATCAGGCCTTGCGAAACTACCATATGGGACTATAGTATAAATGTACTCTCATATGGGATTAATGAAATGTCCTCAATGCAGCCACAGACCCGACCGGATCCGCAACGGGTGGCCAGCGCCGCCCTGCAGGCTTTCTTCAACTTGAGCCAACGCTGGGAACTGACCGCCGCACAGGAGCGGGTGCTGTTGGGCGATCCGCCCACATCGACCTTTTTCCGATGGAAAGCGAGCAAGCACGCCGCCCGCCTGGGGCGCGATACCCTCGACCGGGTCAGTTATCTGCTGGGCATTTACAAAGCGCTGAATATCCTCCTGCCCTCGGCCGCAGCCGCGGACCAGTGGGTAAAGAAACCCAATGAAGCCCCTTTGTTCGGAGGCCAGTCCGCGCTTGAACGCATGCTCAGCGGTGGCGTCGCGGATCTCGCCGATGTCCGCCGCTACCTGGATGCCCAGCGCGGGTGAGTATTGCCGACCCGTACCCCGACACCGTCTCACCTGCGAACCTGGCCTGGGATAGCCAGTCCCGGATTATCCCGTCCAGGTATCCACCGATTAATTTTTTCGAAAACCTGGTGGACCCGGAGCTTATGGAGGAAGTCTACTACCTGGAGTCGCTGACGAATGATCGACTGCGTGACGAGGTCGGCGATATCGCACTGGTTGCCGCAGAGGATCGGGTATCGGGCCATGGTGCCACGCCGGTGATGGCTGCGTTCACGCACATCGGTCTTGAGAGCCGGTTCAGCGACGGACGCTTCGGCGTTTATTATGCCTCCAGAACACTCAGTACGGCCATTGCTGAAACACGCTACCATCGCACGGCCTTTTTGCGTTACACGCAGGAAGATCCCGGGGAGATCGATATGCGTGCTTACATCGGGAACGTGCTGCAACCGCTACACAATGTGCGCCCTGCTGTGTATGACTACCTGCATGAACCGAACAACTGGAATCCCTCCCA
>JAADJE010000078.1 GCA_013150915.1 Gammaproteobacteria bacterium | reverse complement strand
ATACACCAGGGAATAGAAGAGGCGAAATCTTACATACTCTTTCAATTTTATATTTTACGCCCCGATGAGAGCGGCAACCGGTTCAAAGTTCAGTTGATTCAAAAAGCAGGGGAGGGAATAGCTGTCTATGTTTTATATGACGAGTTTGGAAGTTCAGAACTGGATGAAGAGTGGATAGGGGACCTTAAACTTGCTGGTGTAAAAATCGTTCCCTTTAATACTCAACAGGGGCCAAATAATCGTTTCCAGTTAAATTTTCGTAACCATCGGAAAATCGTTGTGGTTGACGGTAAAAGCTCATGGATTGGTGGCTTGAATATTGGTAATGATTACCTGGGTGAGGATAAAAAACTCAGCCCCTGGCGTGATACTCACATGCGCATTGATGGTCCTTCATCGATTATTGCTCAATCGATATTCTCATTGGACTGGTACTACGCAGATAACGAGCTGATTAAAGGGCTCATCTGGATGCCGGATGAAGCTGGAATTAATCTTTCCGATGCCAGGAATAAAAACAAAAAGGAAGTTATGGTGCTTAGCGCTGGTCCTGCCGACAATCTTGAAACAGCGAGCCTGTTCTTCACCAATGCATTAAACCTGGCTCGTAAGCGTATATGGATAGCAACACCCTATTTTATACCTGATGAGAGCACCCTGGCATCGCTAAAGTTGGCATTAATGAAGGGCCTTGATGTTCGCATCATCACACCCAGTCTAAATGACAACTGGTTTGTGCGTCATGCAGCAAATCTCTATCTTAGTGAGCTAAACCAGCTTGGTGCAAAAATATACTTCTTCGAAAAAGGTTTCATGCACCAGAAAGTAATGCTTATTGATGACAGTTTCTCGATGATAGGGACCGTAAATTTTGATAACCGCTCATTTAGGCTCAATTTTGAAGTGGCCGGGGTAGTAGTCGATAAAAAATTTGCCCATCAGGTAGAAACGATGTTGTTGGATGATTTAGCAAACTCAACTGAGAAAACGGATTATAACCTGGCAAATGAATCATTCTGGGAACGCCTCAAAGCCCGTGCTTCCGACTTACTTGCACCGGTACTGTAAGAGGAAGGGTATTTTCTTTATGCGTATAATGTATATTATGTTAAATAATTGACCTAACGATATTTGAGAGTCTCCGCACAGCAAGGATACCCGTACTTACATCAATCTTACTGTCTGCGAGTTTAGGTTTGCCGGCTGCCTGCCCTGTGGGGATCCACCTCTTAAGAGACCAAGTTCGTTTGATTCAGGAGAGGTTCTAGCGTGGTCAGGATAAAAGAAACGATAGCGGCAATAGCTCAATAGGCGTAGGATTCGAGAGACAAGGACGTTAATTCATCCTATAAGCAATAACTTTTAAGTGGAGGATTGAGATATGTTAAGAGAAGTTCATGTTGGCCGTATGACGGTCCTATCTGTGTTTTTTGGTGCACTCTTTTTTATGAGTGCGTCCGCATTGGCCGGAAAAGATGTCGGCAAAGGTGACGACCACCGGACATTTCATTCTAATGGCAAGATCGACTATGGCAAAGTTGGCGATTCCTACAACGCGGACTTGGTCATGTATCTAGCGGGTAACCAGTTTATGGTTATGCAGGATCTGATTAGCGCTTTCCAGAAACATAACCCAGACATTAAGACGGTTTTTGTGGAAACCATACCACCCGGGCAGATTCTCAAAGGGCAGATTCTCAAACAAGGCGAAATTGCAGGGCAGAAAATCGCCAAGAATCCCGACCTATTCGCTAGCGTCAACGTTAACCACCTCAAAAAGCTACACACCAAAGAGATGATGAACGATTTTATGATTTATACGCATAACAAGCTGGCACTGGAAGTATTGGAAGGTAACCCGAAACATATCAAAGGCCCGAAAGATTTAGCCCGTGACGACGTTGTAGTGACCCTGCCGAACCCACTGACCGAGGGTATTTTCAAGTTTTATGGCTCTCAAATGCTGAAAGATCTTGGCATCTACGAAAAAGTGACTGATGGCAAAAAGTGTAAAAGCTGCTGGGCCATTAAGGATAAGACCTGGTTTACGTCGCGCCACCACCGGGAAACACCAATCCGTTTATTGGAAGGTAAGACGGATGTCGGTGTGGTATGGGTGACGGAAATCATTTATCAGCGGGAAATTGGCCGCAAGATCGAAGGCGTGGATATTCCCGCACCTTATAATATGAAGCACAAAGTTGGCTATGCTATCGGTGCTTTGAAAAGTGGCCGCAATCCCTATAATGCCATGCGTTACCTGGCCTTTCTAGGAACCGATGAGGCGCAGAGTATATATGCCAAACACGGTTTTATCAAAGCCACCCAGGAGGAGTTGCGGTTAAAGCCACTGCCGTTATTGCTCGCCAAGAAATAATAAGTAATTTGCGGTGTTCAAAAGCGACCCTCACGGGTCGCTGTCGGATTCGGCACAACGCTGTCCTTAATTATCAACTGGCGGAGAACTGACCATTGTGTGGACAGCACTGTTCACCAGGCATAATCCCATCACGGCTTTCGTACCAGCCACGGCTACGATTGACTGCCTTAACTGCAATCAGCATTACCGGCACTTCAATGAGTACACCGACAACAGTGGCAAGCGCAGCACCCGAGCCAAAACCGAATAACGCAATAGCTGTTGCCACTGCCAGTTCAAAGAAATTACTTGCACCGATGAGGGCGGATGGCCCGGCAACACAGTGCGGCGAGCGTACTGCCCGATTCAGCAAATAGGCCAGACCAGAGTTAAAAAATACCTGGATAAGTATGGGCACGGCCAGCAACAGAATAATTAAAGGCTGTTTGATTATCTGTTCTCCCTGAAAACCAAACAGTAAGACAAGCGTCGTAAGCAAGGCAATCAACGAGACCGGATGCAGTCTATCGAGTAATCGCTGCAACCGTATTTCTCCATTTTCCTGTTTCAGCAATCCCCTGCGCCATAGACTGGCTATGGCCAGTGGAATAACGATATAAACCAGTACAGAGAGTAGCAGCGTATCCCATGGCACAGTGATGGCAGATAACCCCAACAGCAACCCGACAACTGGGGCAAAGGCAAATAACATGATTACATCATTGAGTGCTACCTGAGACAGGGTAAAATGTTGCTCACCTTTCATTAGATGGCTCCAGACAAAAACCATGGCGGTGCAAGGCGCGGCGGCCAGGATGATAAGTCCTGCAATGTAGCTATCGATTTGATCAGCGGGCAACCAGTCACGAAACAGCCAACCGATAAACAACCAGGCCAGTATGGCCATGGAAAAGGGCTTTACTGCCCAGTTAACAAACAAAGTAACGGTAACACCTCGCCAGTGCTGCCCTACCCTTTTTAATGCAGACAAATCGATCTTCAAGAGCATGGGGATAATCATCAGCCAGACTAGCACAGCAACAGGAAGATTAACCTTCGCAATTTCGAGACCACCAATGAGATGAAAAGTATCACTAAAAAAATGCCCAAGCACGATACCTATGACAATGGACAGGAATACCCAGGCAGTGAGGTAACGCTCAAATAACCCCATTTCAGGATCATCTGCTTTATTTACCGTTGTTTCAGATTGCATACTCATCCGACACCTCCAGGTTCGACGGGCACTCCCTGGCAATTAAATCTTTCACTCGCCGGTGAACTTCATCACGCGTAGCACGAAAAACATCAAGGATTTCATCTACTGTACCACTTGCCTTTGCCGGGTTATCTAGGGGCCAGTATTCCTTACGGGTTCCTGCAGGAAGAACCGGGCAATGTTCGTCTGCATGACCGCAGACAGTAATCACCAGATCTGCCTGAATAAGCATTTCGTCAGTCAGGCGAGTAGATTCCTGATTCGAAATGTTGGTACCTGCTTCTGCCATAACTTTGATAGCGTACGGGTTCTTACCATGCTCCTCAATACCGGCAGAGGTAATTTTCCAGGTTTTGGGGGCAAGCCGTTTGCTCCAGCCCTCGGCCATCTGTGAGCGGCAGGAATTACCGGTACAAAGAAACAGAATGTTCATAAGCGAACGAGGCACGTAAAAGGAGTCAGCAGCCTTTGTCTCTTACCGTAAGGATCTACCTTCCTTCCTTTTAAAAAGGCTCACCCCTTACTCAACCTTGAGATAAGCGAATCCTTGCTGTTGTTGCAATTCGGCGATGCGTACCACGCCGGAAGGTACTGATATCACACCTTCTATTAACTTCTCCTTCGGTAATCCGACCGCTACGCGGGTAATCTCGCACAACTCCAATTTGACCTCCTGTATATCTTGCAGTGATTTTAAACGGTCAATCAGTTCGGGGCGGTGCCTGGCCAGTTCCGCATCCTCTTCAAACGGAGTGCCCGCAAGTTTGTCATTGGTGAGAAAACGAATGCCGTAGGATACAAATACAATACGCACATCATAGTCAACCAAAGCCTCCTGGAACGTGTTGACCATGTTATTGACACTGGTAAGCATGGCACTGAAGCGACGCGGGTCAGCAAAATCTGCATGCCAGACCACTTTCCTGATCTCAGAATCTTCCTCGACATCTGCTTGCGGTGGCGTCGCAGAGGTTTCTTCCTGAGCGGAAGCAGTAGGAACAGGGCTGGGAGCTGGAGCAGCAAGAACAGAAGTAGGAACAGTGAGAACGAGAAGCAGCGCGAGAACACTAAGTAACGGGGTGGTGATCCCAATTTTGTTAGACATAATACACCTCCACAAAGACACAGATTGGCTTTCTATACTTTCTACATATTGCCATTGTACAGTAAAAACAGGAGTCGCGTCCTGGATAGCTGCCTGCATAAAACAGTATTTTACGAATGGATCCAGATAGCATCTCGGTCAGGCTCCCTGCTCCTGGCTTTCCTCATTTAATCTTTTTAACAACTCGTAGCGCAGTCTCTTTTCCGAAGGCAGGCCTGAAAAAATCAGAACGTCATTAATGGCAATCGACGGCGTAGACAAGACCCCAAGCCGAACCGCGTAATCTATCTCGTCAAGAACGTTTACTTCGCGCCAGTCGATCCTGTTGCCACCGATTTCCCTGGCAATATCTTGGAGCACATATTTGGCCTTGCCACACTTGCTACAGCCGGGGGATGAAAATACTTCCACTTTTATATTCATCAGCATCTATTCAGAAAGTTTCCAGTAAAACAATTATACTGAAAGCTTACACCCTGGAGCTGACTTCAGGGCAAGTAATCTCTGGAGCTTTTCTTATCGCTAAAAGTCTCTGCTACGCAATACTGTAATAGCACTGGCATTAATAGAGGTACCCCTACATGGATAAACCCTTAACAATTGGTCATACCGCCCGAACTGCCGGGGTAAATGTGGAAACCATCCGCTACTATCAGCGTGTTGGCATACTTGTCGAGCCGGCTAAACCTGTAGAGGGTTATCGAATCTACCCATCGGAGACGGTAGGTCGCATTCGTTTTATTAAGCGTGCACAACAACTGGGGTTCAGCCTGCAGGAGATAACGGAACTATTGGAACTGGGTGATGGACATTGTGATGATGTACGACACCGTGCCGAAGAAAAACGAACGATCATTAATCAACAAATCAAAGATCTCCAGAAACTGCGAGGAACCCTGGATAACCTCATTCAGGCCTGTCAGTGTGATGGCGACACTCGCCATTGCCCTATTGTCGAAACACTGGCAGGAAAATAGACCGGTTTTGCCCTGGGTATTGACCTATGGGCCTACGTAATACATAAAAAATCATTTTCATCCTTGACACCGTACCTGCATACGGGGTTTACAGTTGTCTAAACTAATTCACTGCCACACCGGACACAATGTCTGACACAACTTCAGAAAATACGCCTGACCCAACATCGAAAACCAGTATGGTAAGCATGTTTACGGCAGTCGCTGCCACCGTAGGTGCATCACTGTGCTGTATCGCCCCGCTGGTTTTATTGTCACTGGGTATCGGTGGCACCTGGATCAGTAGCCTGACAGCGCTGACACCTTATCGGCCCTATTTTATTGGTATAACTCTGTTATTTCTGTTCCTGGCATTTCGCAAACTTTATCTGGTACCGAGGAGTTGCAAGACTGGAGATGTATGTGCCATTCCCGGCACGCTTCGCAATCAGCGCATAATTTTCTGGGTTGTTACCGTGATTCTGGCCGCAACTCTCACCTTCCCCTATTACGGTACTGTCTTCTTTGAATAGTGGAGTTTAAAAACCTATATATGAGGAATTCAAGATGTTAAAACGAATGGCACTGCCCTTCTTCCTGTTACTGTCTCTGCTGGCAAGCATCAATGCTGTTTACGCTGCCGAACCCGAAACAGTGGTTCTGGATATACCTAACATGACCTGTAATTTTTGCCCGATCACCATTCGTAAAGCATTAAATAAGGTTGACGGTGTCATCAAAGCTGAAGCGAGTTTTGAGACAAAAACAGCCACGGTCAGCTTTGATCCGGACAAAACCAATGTAGAGGAATTAATCAAGGCGACGACCAATGCCGGTTATCCCGCAACTATAAAGAAATAGTCACCCGGCATGCAGTAAATGAAAGCCCTCATACCGAAACACTGCAATTATGACCTTGACCCTATAATAGAGGCGCCATATGACTAAATCGTCTGATGATAGCAGCCTGCACATTGCCATAGTCGGTACCGGCTCAGGAGCAATTGCCGCGGCTATTATGGCTACCGAAAAAGGTGCCCGCGTGACTATTATTGAAGGAGGCGATGTGATCGGGGGCACCTGTGTCAATATAGGTTGCGTACCGTCAAAGATACTTATTCGTGGCGCCAGTATTGCTCACATGCAGGCACATCACAATTTTGCGGGTATCCCATTTAATGCTCCCAGCATCAATCGCAGGCAGATGGTGGCGCAACAACAGAAAACAGTTGAAGCACTTCGTCATACCAAATATGAAAACATCATTGAGGACAATCCAGACATTACCCTTTTACGAGGTATGGCCAGTTTTAAAGATGCCAGCACGCTGATTGTAAAAAAAAATGACGGGTCGGGAAAAGAGGTATTTGCTGATCGTTTTTTACTCGCCGTTGGTGCACGACCGATGATTCCAGCAATTGATGGGCTGGACAACACCCCCTACTGGACATCAACTGAAGCCCTGATAGCCGAGAACATTCCTGATCATCTGGTAATACTGGGCGGTTCAGTCGTCGCGCTGGAACTGGCACAGGCATTTCATCATCTTGGCTCTAAAGTTACGGTGATGGCCCGCAGCACCTTGTTATCAAAAGAAGATTCGGAAATCGGTGATGGCCTGAAGGCAGTTTTTGAAGGCGAAGGCATTAATATTGAATTACATACCGTACCAAATACTATCCATCATGACGGCAATGCTTTTACCGTAAGCACTGAAAAAGGCGATGTAGTTTGTGATCAGTTATTGATTGCAACCGGTCGCCAGTCAAATGCCGACACCCTGGCGCTAGAAAATGCAGGAGTAGAAACCAGCAATAGCAGCAATATTCTCATTGATGATCATATGCGGACAAATGTAAAACATATTTATGCGGCCGGTGACTGCACCAATCAACCACAGTACGTTTATGTTGCAGCAGCTGCCGGCACCCGTGCTGCCATCAACATGACTGCTGGTGACAAGGCCCTGGATTTGTCCACCATGCCAGCAGTAGTGTTTACCGATCCACAGGTTGCTACGGTCGGTCTGGATGAGCAACAGGCCAAAAACCAGGGACGGGTTGTTGAGAGCCGGAAGCTTGGGCTGGAAAATGTACCTCGTGCGTTGGCCAACATGGATACGCGTGGATTTATTAAACTGGTAGCAGAAAAAGGCAGTGGGCAGATTGTCGGGTGTCAGGTATTGGCAAGGGAAGGCGGGGAAATTATTCAGACCGCTGCCCTTGCGATACGTAATCACATGACTATTGATGAACTGGCCGATCAGCTCTTCCCTTACCTGACTATGGTGGAAGGCTTGAAATTAACGGCACAAGCCTTTAACAAGGACATAAAACAATTATCCTGCTGTGCTGGCTAGGAGTTCCAGTGCGTCTTCTGTCATCATTGCTACACCCGTATAGAAACTTTCAGTTGTTTCCGTCTTTATGCGCTTACAGTATGCCGGCACCCATTGTAATAGATGTTCATTGAGAAAATGATTTTGCTGCTGTCTTTGCGCGGCAGCTGTAAGCTGATCACCCTCATATAATGCGACAGTCTCATTATAAAAAAGCATGGCCATAAAGCGAAGTTCAGCGGCAATATGATCCTGTGGCCCAACATCTTCCTCAATGGTTCCGTAGCCTGCTTGCCGATAAGTATCCATCACTGCCAGGGTTACTTTACCCATCATGCTATCACTACGATAGAGTGACTCATACGGCGGTAGCGGACCAGTATCTCTGCTTAATCCACAGAACAGTCGGGTATGTTCTACTGCTAAGCGTTCTACCAGGGCTTTGTTCACGCCTTTAGACAATACTTCAAATACCCTGGCAAGCCCGGAACCCGGTTCCAGTGTAATTTGCCCGTGCTGACTGGAAATTTGTTGCTGCAATGCCAGTAGAGATTCTTCGGTCGGGCAGTTCAGAAAAAGAATACTTAAGAACCAGCAAATCCGGCTATGTTCCTCTGCCAGCTCTGCGCGATCAGTAGGACTCTCTATGGTTCCGTGCTGCTGTTGTACCATCGTCTGGCAATCCCTCCTTTCTGGTGGCAGCCAAGACAGACACTGCGCTGATATTGTCCCTTGGCACGTGCAGGATAGGCTTTATCCTTGCCAACTAACAGATAATCTTTTCGGTAGGCTTTGCCCTGATGGCAGGTGGTGCAGTCCAGCATTAATTTATCGGCGTGAATGATATGGAAGCGTCCGGTCTTTTCATTCATTGAATAGTCCTTGCCGACATCGATCTCACCGCTGCGGATTTTTTCGGCCAGTCTCGCCAGTTCCTTATGGGTGTCTGAATTCGTTTCATCTTCTGCCATGGCAAAGCCTGATAAGCTTATGAGTACTGCCACTATGATAGGTCGCAACATCAGAAACCCCCTCCTTCCAGCACATAATAAACCTGTGGATGTGTACCGTATTCTTTCTTCAACTGGGCAGCCTTCTTTTTGCCGATATAACGACTGACATTACTTTGAGGATCATCAAGATCACCAAATAGACGGGCGTTGACAGGACAGACCAGATCGCAACTCGGTGTGTATTCCGGATCTTTGCCAATACGATCAGTCTTGCCTGCGCTTACGGCCTTCTCCAGCTTGTGCCAGCAGAAGGTACACTTCTCGACTACCCCGGCTTTTTTGCGATGAAGCGGATCACGTTGTTCTGCAGGTATGGCCTCATAAGGCGTTTGTTCCTGCCCCGGGTACAGGCTTTCTACTTTTTCATTAAACTGAGGGACACCATATGGACAAACGGCGATGCAATAACGACATCCAATGCACCGTTCGTAATCGATTAAAACCACACCAAACTCATTTTTGCTGATGGCATTGATGCCGATAGCATCACAGACAGTTTTGCAGGGCGGATCCTCACAGTGCATACAGTTAATGGTAGTAAATGTTGTGCGCACGTTGGGATAGACACCCACTTCATTCTCGATCATGACATTCCAGGGTGAACCCGGGGTAAAGTGATTTTCTACATGACAGGCAGCAATACAGGCACGACAGCCCATGCACCGCTGCATATCGATAACACGAACAAGTTTGCTCATAATGCCACTCCCCTGTCAGGATTTGTAAAGCTTACACTTGCTATCATTGAAACTCTCCATGCCCGATACTACGTCGGGGTGTGATTCCAGTATGCTGTTAACCCACAGGCCTTTTTTGGCAGTATCCGGAAACGATGGACTTTGCTGGCCATAGTGGTAAGAGACTGCCAGGGTGTCGGGCCGGATACCTTCGGTCAATTTTGCCTTCCCTTCTATTTTGCCAACCCGTGTTTCAATGGTTACTACAGCTCCATCATCGATTTGTCTGTTCTGTGCGGTGGCGCGGTTAATCAGCACAAAGTTTTCATTGGTGTCCCCACCAAGTGCATGATTAAGTATTGGATTGAGTGCTGTATTGCCGGATTGATTGCGATACATGCGTTTATAGGTAATCAGGTAGAAGGGATAGCTGGCTGCCTCAATATGCGGCACAGGAAATCCGTGTGCCTGCTCTGGCAGTGGGGCCATTGCCAGCCTGTAATCTTCCAGATTAATCTCACGAATACCTTTCGTCTTGACTGTTTCGCTGACCATTTTCAGCGATCCAACAAGCTGTTCTGCATAAAAATGCATTTTGGGCTGATCGGGTCCTTTGAATTTGGCTTCGACACCCTTCAGGTAGGTATCTTTTGCGGGTAATTTTTTGCCCTTGAATGCATGCTCCAGGGCATAGTCGAATTCCTTTCCCTTAGTCTTTTCCCGCCATAGCCGCTCGACTACCTCGCGTGCTGTGTAGTCACTACCGGGATTCAGTGGATATTTTTTCAGTTTCCACTTCTTATTGATCTGCTTGATATATTCATCACGAATACCAAGGCGACTGGCCAGCTCCCAGAGTATCGAATAGGCATCTTGCGGCAAGTTATAGACGTTAGCGACCGGCTGGCGGATAGCAGTGTGCTTGCTATATGGTGTGTAGCGAGTGGGTGACAAATGCCAGGATTCAAGATAAGTAAGATCCGGCAAAACAATATCGGCCATTTCTGCCGTTTCAGAAAGCACGATATCGATCACCACATTATAGGTTTTGGCCAGTGACTTGAATTGATCGCGGGCCCTGGAAGTAGAAAAAGGACGGTTTGTACCGTAAAAAATCTGCATCTCGGGCTGATACTCAAGACCGTAACGACTGGGATAAAGAATACTTTCACTAACCTGCTGCGCAATATTGTGAGTAGCATGTGGGAAGAACACGCTTTCCTGAAGATCAATACGTTTGGGCGGATACTCTGCCTTTGAAGGTTCAAGGTAATGGGGTTTCTTGTAGACGCTGTGTAGATTTATACCACCGACAGCATCAATGTTACCCAGCAGCATTTGCAGAATCAGACCGGCACGCCAGTTTTGCATGCCAAACTGTTTTGCGGCCAGGCCACGGAAGGTATGTATTGCAACGGGACGGTAACGGAGTTTGTTACCATCGACTACTACCGTGGCACCGATACGGGCCTGTTTGCCCAGTTCCTTTGCCAGAGACTGTACCCTGTGTGCGGGAATACCGGCAGTCTTTTCTATGTACTCCGGCGTCATACCGCCAAGGCTATCAGAAAATACCTGAAAGGCCGTGCGGTATGTTGTACCCTTGATCGACTGGTTGGTTTTCAACTCAGGTTGTACTCCGACAGTAAAGGGGCGTGCCGACTGGCTGTTGACATCCCAGACCAGAGGAGTGCCTTCCGCGTCACGCAGAAAGCTGCTGTCCGGGCCAACCAGGCAGGGGGCATTGGTATAAGCTGTCAGAAAGGGAGTGTCGATCATATCAGCATCGATCAACTGTTTTGCCATCCCCAGCAGCAGTAATACATCCTTACCGGGGCGGATCGGCAGCCACTCATCTGCTTTGGCAGCGGTGTGTGACATACGCGGCTCGATGACTACCATTTTCATTCCGCGCTCAATGGCATCTGTGGTAGCGTGATCCAGCCAGCGAGCCCATTGCTCTGCTTCGAAAAAATTAGCCCCGAAATTCAACAGTAAATTGCAATTGTCTACATCTGGCAGGAACCCGTGGTAACCCCAGGTCAGCTCATCCGCTACATGCCGCGCTGCCTCACAGACTGTTGTGCGATGGACCAGGTTTGGCGTGCCATAGGCTTTGACGAAGGCCTTTGGGAATTTGTCACCTATAAGGTATTTTCCGTGGCCGTGCTGCCAGATTAACTTTCGTGGATCGTCTTTGCGGATAGCCTCGAGTTTTCTGGTAATTGTATCGAAAGCCTCTTCCCAGCTAATTGCAACCCAGCGTGGATTTTCACCGATTCCTTTTCTCGGGTTGGTGCGCTTCAGCGGTGTCTTTATGCGATAGGGATTGTAGGTGTTGAACATGCCGGACACGCCTTTTGGGCAGATGCCCACATTGTAATAGGCAGCACGTTCCGGGTCGGGGTAAATGGCGCGTATCACATCGTTTTCAAGCTTGATGTTGATACCACAGAAGTTCACACAATGGGCACAGGTGGATTTGATGTAGCGTACGGGTATATCAGGGACGTCTCTGCGAGCACGTTCTGCAGCGGCTGCGATCAGAGGAAGTTTTATACCCAGTGCGGCAATGGCACCCAGCGTTGTCGTCGTCTTGAGAAACTCACGCCGATTCATCTCCATGTTAGTTTCCTCCTATTGAAATCAGTGATTCCTGTCTCTAATTAAAAAGAAGTTCAGGGTTGAATATCAATACGCACCTTGTCCAGAAAACTTTCTCGGGGCTTTACTTCTTCGTGTACGAGGTTAAAGTGGCAGCCAATGCAGGTCACCTTTTCTCGTTGAGCCAGCTCATGCTGGCGTTGTCCCCGTTTCCGCTGCGCACGGATGGCATCCTCATTGTGACAACTGCGGCAGTTGCGACTGTCATCCGCCAGCATTTTGTCGCGCACCCGCCAGGCAAGTTCAGTACGGCGCGCCTGCCATAATTCTGGCTGCTGGTAATCATTGGTCAGTTCTCCGTACAAATCACGACTGCCGTCTATGATATGTGACAGGGTGGCAGGTAATAGTCCCTCAGGAATATGGCAATCGGCACAACCGGCTTGCACGCCGCTAGGTGCTGTACGGGTGCAGGGATGTTTTATAGGTCTGTTCAGACGCGATATAGGCCTGTATGCTGTGGCAGGAAGAACCACAGAACGCATCCGTAGTGGTCAGGCGGTCAATTTTCTCAGCTGTTAAGACAAGTGCAATCCCTACCAACAGACCGATGGTACCCATGACAATACCAGAAAGTTTGAGAAATCGTCCCATTGCAGGAAATCCGCATCCTCGCCTTTTTTTATTTATGTCTGACAGTCTAGATGAAATATCCCGCTTCGGCAAACGACACCAGATGAGGGTTATTCAAATATACAGCAACAGGAGAGAGTTAGTTCGTAGGAGCGTTGCCTCAACATGAATATCATTGAGAGGCGATATGCATTAAGTCTTTTTTTCTAATTGCAGGTCTTTTCCCGTAATTTCGGTGTAAAGTCCCACCAGTTTTGACGCTAGCTCCTGGTATTCTGGATGCCTGTCAATCAATGGCATTGCTTTTTTTGCATCCGACATCACCTTTTCCAGAAAATCCAGATCCATTTCATCAAGCGCCTCACCTTTATCCACTTTCTCTTTTAATGAAAGAATTCTTGGTAAGCGCTGTTTCTCCAGTCTTTCCATAAGAACGACTAAAAGACCGATATCTTTATCCATGAATATTCCTGCGGTCAGTTATGTGTTTATGGCAATTCTACCAGCTAGCAATATTCATTTCTCAGCGGATAAGTACCGGACCGTGGTTCGTCCGGTCCTTTTAATTCGATAATCGCTGCCTTCCAGGTCTTCAGGCTGGACAGCAGTTGCCGACATCATATTACGAAACGCATCACGTATCTCTGGTATGCGTGACCGATAACAGGCTCTGTAATCGGCATCTGGGAAACAGCTTATATCGATAGCCGATTTCTGTTTACGTAAGTCAACAAGACTGGAGAGTTTCTTGTTTTGAAGCAGTTTTCAGCCAGAATGGCCTGCGAACACCAGATCCTCGCGAGTGCTGTATGGATGGGACAGCCATGCCCCCTGAACTACCTGGTCTTCCAGCTTCCATCAGCCTGGCGGCAGGCGGTGCCATAGATATTTTCAGTTTTACCGCCAACTATGGCATCGATTGTATATTCCCTGCATGGCCCTGATGTCGTTTCATAGGTCTTTGTTGGCACTATAGAATAAGCATTGCCCGAGTCCGGATTTTTCCATCTGCTAGGGACTCCAGTGCGTACTGTTTCCAGTGCATAATTTACCTTCAGGCGATCCGTATCGTCCATTGATTTTCCGACTGAACCACCGATCCCTGCCCCTAGCATTGTGCCTACGATTATAGCCGCTGTCGTGCCTTTACCATGGCCTACCTGAGATCCCAGTACGCCGCCCAATATGCCACCGATAACCATGCCTGCATCCTGCTTTGTTGGCTCTGAAGTACAGCCTCCAATAACAAGGAGAGATAAAATTGCTGCGGCTGATAAAATTTTTCGTTTCATAGCTGTCTCCTACAAATAAATAATTCTTTATCTGTTTGTAATAATAAAGTATTAATAGGCGTCCTGTCATTAATATATGTCAGCCTTTCAGGCGACGAATTATCCCTTAAAACTCTTATCAGGAGATTAAGAGCTTGCCATTTAAATTATTTACTTCAAAAGCAGATGTATACCCTATCCTGCTGCTGACATTGATTCTCGCCAGTTTTTACCCGGGCCCTGCCGTTAGTGATCCAGAAGAACAGGCCAGAGACATTATAAAGCAGGCTATTGAACATTATCGAGGCTTAAGCTCCTACTCTGAAATGACGATGACCATCCATCGCCCTAACTGGGAGAGAAAGATGTCATTGCAGGCCTGGTCCAGAGGTGGAAAAAAAACACTGATTCGGGTAACTGCCCCGCCGCGTGACAAGGGTAATGCTACGCTGGTTCTCGATGAGAATAAAGTCTGGAGTTTTGCACCAAAGATAAACCGGGTGATACGCATCCCCTCCAGCATGATGAGTCAGCGCTGGATGGGCTCGGATTTCTCCAACAAGGATGTCTCACGTACGGATGAGATCGTTGATAAGTATACACATACACTACTTCGTACTTACACTGTAGCTGGACATGACGTTTATGTCATTGAATCGATTCCTCTTGAAGAATCAGCCATCGTCTGGGGAAAGGAAATTGCTTACGTACGCGATGATTTCGTTGAGCTGGAGCATGAATTTTTTGATCAGGATATGAAACGGGTGAAGAGCCTGAAAACACGGGTAATTAAAGAGATGAGCGGACGTATGTTTGCGGTTCGGCAACGCATGACAAATACTGAAAAGAAAGATGAATGGACTGAAATAAGTATAAATGTGCTTGATTTTGACCGCAATATTCCGGACCACATTTTTACTCTGTCTAATTTACGTAATCCAAGAAAATGAAAAGCATCGTACAATTCTTTTGTAGGGTGGGCTAAAGAATGAAGCCCAATAATCTGTACCCGATTAATATCTATGTAGGGCTTCGCTCGCCAGTAGCAACCTTTGGAGATATGAATATATGTATCGGTAAGTCAGCTTTATGACCAGTACAACATACACTCTCGCATGGAGGAACATCTGGCGTCACCCTCGCCGAACGCTACTAACAATAGGCGCAATGGTTTTTGCGGATATCCTGCTGGTGTTTATGCTGGGTCTACAACTTGGTCAATACCGCATGATGATAGATAATTCACTCGCCCTTGTCAGCGGCCAGATGCAGGTGCAGACAACGGGATATCTTGATGATCCTCAGATGTATCGCTCTATCCCAGAAGCAGACCAGCTGGCAGTACAAATTAGAAAGGCCATTAACCTGGAAGCTGTCTCACCCAGGGCATACGGTTTCGCACTTGTTTCCTCCGAGAAGCGCACACTCGGTGTACAAATCTCGGGAGTTGAACCGTATTATGAACAGCTGATATCTACCATACCGGGACTCATCTCGTCAGGTCGTTATCTATCCTCGGCCGATGCAAATGAAGCCGTTATCGGCAGCACCCTGGCACGAAATTTAAAACTCGCTGCGGGCGATGAACTGACATTACTCGGCAGTGGGCGTGATGGTTCGATGGCCGCAGCAGTGCTGCCTGTAGTGGGCATATTCAATACCGGAAACCGCGATATTGATCGGCAGATAATTGCTATTCCACTGGATAGCTTTCGTCAGATTTTTTCCATGGGCAATGATGCCCACAGCATTATCATCGGTGGGCAACGTGACAGAGAGGAACAGTATAAGAAGGCTATTTCTACTCTGATAAAAGACCGTGACAAACTCGTACTGCTAGATTGGGAAACATTGCTGCCAGGACTTAAACAGGTCATCGAAGCAGATTTCTTCAGTGCATGGTTCATGTATGCTGTGCTGATTATTCTTGTTGCCTTCAGCATGCTAAATACTATTTTGATGTCTGTACTTGAGCGCACCCACGAGTTTGGCATCCTGCTGGCTCTCGGTGTCAGGCATAGCAAACTGGGTAGAATTATTCTTACTGAATCTACACTGATTGCACTGACGGGCATGATTATCGGCATTGTTGCTGGTTCACTGCTGACATTCTATTTTTCAAAAACAGGCATCAGCTACCCCGGTATGGAAGAGATGTCCGCACGTTTCAACCTGCCACCATTAATACTGCCGGAGGTCTCATTGCGTACCGTGATTCCCGGACCCCTGGCAGTTTTTCTTGCCAGTGTGCTGTCGTCACTCTATCCCGTCTGGCACATGCGAAAACTTAATCCTGTCCAGGCCATGCAGGCAGCATAAGATGATGCATGCATCCAGGACTCCCTGGTTGATGATCAGCCGTATTGCCTGGCGCAACCTGTGGCGAAATCGCCGGCGCAGTATTATCATGCTGTCAGCGATTAGCCTTGGTATCTGGGGAATGATCTGGATGACGGCCTTAATGCGCGGCATGGTAGACCAGATGATCGACAGTTCCATCGAAACCCTGTCTGGCCATATCCAGATCCATGCACCGGGATATATGGATGACCCATCGATAGAATATCTTTTACCACCACTAAGCAAATCCCCTGCCCTGCAGAAACTTCTCGCATCAGACGAGGTTGTCGCCTGGTCAGAACGTATAAGAGTGCCGGCTGTCATTCGCAGTGAGCGGGATGTGTATGCGGTCACCCTTGTGGGAATTGATCCTGCCAGGGAACGTGGCCTTTCATTTATTGCTGAAAGTATCACGCAAGGCAGCTATCTCAGTTCGGTAAATGATAACAGACTGTTGCTGGGTAAGAAGTTGGTCGAGCGACTGGAGACCCATTTAAATAGACGGGTTGTACTGATGAGTCAGGATCCGGACAATAATATCGCTGAGCGTGGTTTTCGTATTGGCGGGATATTTGAAACCAGTCTACAGGCAACAGAAACGACTTATGTGTTTGCCGGCATCGAAACCGTGCGGAAACTTCTGAAATCCGGCCCGGGTGTTTCGGAAATATCACTGCTGGGTCAGGATTATCGTAATCTGGACAGCCTGTTAGAAAAAACACGATCAGCAGCTAGCAATGCGGATGTACAAACATGGTTGCAACTCGACCCGTATTTGGGATCACTACTCAGTGTCATGGATGGTTTTGTACTGATCTGGTTTATTGTTATTTTCCTGGCCCTCTCTTTTGGCCTGGTCAACACTCTGATGATGGCTGTATTCGAGCGTACACGTGAGATCGGCCTTATCCAGGCACTGGGCATGAAACCTTCCTACATCCTGCTGATGATTTTGATTGAATCGATTGCCATGCTACTGATAGGCCTGCTTGCAGGCAATGTTCTGAGCTGGCTGACTATTCTTCCACTAAAAGATGGAATTGATGTATCCGCCGTCGCCAGCGGGCTGGAATGGGCCGGTATGAGCAGTACCCTTCTGCCGGCAGTTAAAGTCTATGATGTGGTACTGGCCAATGCAGTCGTACTCGTACTGGGGTTACTGGCAAGCCTGTTTCCAGCATGGCGTGCCTCACGCAAGGTGCCTATAGAGGCGATCACGAGAGTTTGGCAATGAAAAATACAGCAGTAGAATGTCATCACCTGGACAAGGTCTTCAAACAGGGCAATCTATCGGTTAATGCCCTGACTGGCATCGATATTGAAATACTTTCCGGTGAGTTTGTCTGCCTGTCCGGACCCTCCGGTTCCGGTAAAACGACCCTGCTAAACATGGTCGGCGGACTCGACCGGCCCACTGCAGGCGAAATCACCGTCGCAGGACGTCGACTGGATACCATGACGGCACTGGAGCTGGCAGATCTTCGGCTGCATCATATCGGTTTTGTTTTCCAGGCCTACAACCTGATACCTGTATTAAGTGCTTGTGAAAATGTCGAGTTTGTCATGCAATTACAGGGAATAGAGGAGAACCACCGTCGCGCTCAGGCTATCGATATACTGGGTTTGGTCGGGCTGTCTGGTCTGGAGGAACGCCGCCCTGCTGAATTATCCGGTGGACAGCAGCAACGTGTCGCCGTGGCACGCGCAATCGTCAGCAAGCCTGAAATCATCCTGGCTGACGAACCCACTGCCAACCTGGACTCAGCCAACTCGGACAACTTAATGGAACTGATGCGGGAGCTAAACAGCAACAGCAGAACGACTTTCATCATTTCCACCCATGACGAGGGCGTCATGAAATACGCCAAACGCCTGGTGACATTGCTTGATGGCAGGATAGTGGGTGACGAATCAGTTGAAAGTTAAAGATCAAAAAATTTTTTTAAAATACCTTCTTATACTTCTCCTGACCAGTATGGCTTCCACTGCTACAGCTGAGACGACTTTCGGCGGGCACGTTAAGTATTTTTATACTTACTCGGACTTTCCTGATGACTCGGTATTTACCACAGAAGCTGACCCATACCAGGAGTCTCTGGGTAATCTGAGATTAAAAATCATGACCCATTCTGGTTCCTGGGATGGCCAGCTGGACTATGAACTCAACGGCCTCTACTCGCCGGATCTGAACAACTGTTTCATACGAGCAGGTCTGGCCGGCTTTGGTTGTACAACACTCACAAGCGATCAGAGGCAATTGTTCGACTTGTCCAGTATTATCTCTGACAACGAGACTTCACTGGTATATCAACGTATCGACAGGCTTGCTGTTTCTTACTCAAGTGAAAGCTTTGTTACCCGCGTGGGTCGACAGGCCATCAGCTGGGGTAATGGCATGGTCTATAACCCGCTGGATCTTTTTAATCCATTTGCACCCGCTGCCATAGATAAAGAATACAAACGTGGCGAAGACATGTTCTATTTCCAGGGCCTGTTCAGTTCAGGTAGCGATTTACAGGCTTTGTACATTCCACGCCGCGACCTTGCTACTGGAGATGTTGCCAGTGACAAATCTGCCCTGGCTGGAAAATTTCACTGGTTGATGTCAGGAAATGAGATCGATTTACTGCTTGCAAGGAACTACGGTGATACGATTTTCGGTGGTGCTTATACAGGTGAATGGCATAAGAATGTCATCAATGCCAGTATCTCACTGTCACTGACGGATAATGGAAATATCTGGTCTTTTGAAACAAATTATAACTATTCTACAGTGCTGCGAGGCTTGAATCTAAGCGGTTTCGTAGAGTTCTTCTATAATGGATTCGGCCTGAGGGGCAAACGCCATACTGCCGGAGAAATTACAGAAAATGAAGCCCTGTTTTCACGCCTGCTACGGGGTGAGTTGTTTACTATTGGGCGCTACTACCTGGCAACAGGTGCCCTGCTAGAACTGACACCTTTGTTTAGTCTGACACCAACACTTTTCATCAATATTGGTGATCGCAGCGGACTGTTGCAGTTTTCCGGTACCTACAGTCTGACACAGAATTTTGACCTTCTCGCAGGTATTAACATACCAATGGGAAAAGATGGAACCGAATTCGGTGGCATTGAGGCGCTTAGAGACAAAGAACTGACTCTGGCGCCGGCAAACACCCTGTTTGCTCGCCTTGCCTGGTATTTTTGAGGAAAGAAGATGTTGATTTGAAGCGCATCACCTGGCTCCTTTACGGTTCAAATAAAGTTTAAACAAATTTCAATGCTGTGATACATAATATAAAATCACCGAATGACTGAAAGCTCGCCACGACTCACCAACCTGCCCGCATGGAAAAAACTTCAGGCTCATTATGATGAGATTTCCAGTCTCCACATGCGTGAACTGTTCGCAAACCAGCCAAATCGCTTCGAAGAATTTTCGATTACACTGGATTCTCTGTTTCTGGATTATTCCAAGAATCGGATCAACCCGAAAACTATACAGCTGTTAACAGAGCTGGCCAGGGAGTGTCGTGTCCCCGAAGCAATTAATAGCATGTTCAAAGGCGAAAAAATCAATACCACAGAAGACCGGGAAGTTCTTCACACTGCTTTAAGAAGTGATATAGATAAACCTTTCATCATTGCAAGCGGTGATGATGTGATGCCTGAAATTCGGGCAGAATTAGAGAAAATGAAAAGGTTTTGTGACGCTGTGCATAGTGGTGAAAACACCGGTCACACCGGCAAAACTTTCACCTCGATAGTGAATATTGGCATAGGGGGATCAGATCTTGGGCCTCACATGGTGGTTAATGCCCTGAAGTTTTATCAGAAAGATCTTGATATCCATTTTGTATCCAACGTTGATGATGCCGATATTGCTGAAACACTGAAAAATCTCAATCCAGAAACTACCCTGTTTATTGTTTCATCAAAAACATTCACAACCTGGGAAACACTGACCAATGCCCACAGCGCCCGAGACTGGTTTCTGCAATCAGGGGCTAATCAGACCGCCCTGTCAAAACATTTTGTTGCCGTCTCCAGTAATATCCCAGCCGCAACGGCTTTCGGTATTACTGAGGAAAATATATTTGAATTCTGGGATTGGGTAGGTGGACGCTATTCCCTGTGGTCAGCGATTGGTTTATCGATTGCTCTGGCAGTCGGTTTTGACAGGTTCTCCGAACTCCTCGCGGGCGCGAATTCGATGGACAAACATTTCAGGGAAGTTCCGCTGGAGAGAAATATCCCTGTCATTCTGGCATTACTGGGCATCTGGTACACTAATTTTTTTGGTGCCGATACGCAGGCGATAATTCCGTATGATCAGTATCTCCAGTACCTTCCGGCCTACCTTCAGCAGGCGGATATGGAGAGCAACGGCAAGCATGTTACGAAAGGTGGGGAAGAAGTCGATTACAGTACCGGCCCGATTATATGGGGGACAACCGGAACCAACGGCCAACATGCCTATTTTCAGCTATTGCATCAGGGTACCCGCCTGATTCCAGTTGACTTTATCGCCCCAGTTGAATCATTGAACAATATTGGCATACATCATCGCCTGTTGATTGCCAATTTCCTCGCACAGACGGAGGCACTGGTCAGAGGAAAAACCAGAGCTGAGGCCAGGGCTACACTGGAAAAATCCGGACTGAGCGAGAAAAAAATAGAGGAAATTCTTCCACATAAAGTCTTTCCCGGCAACCAGCCTACCAACACTCTGTTCTATCAAAAATTGACGCCTCATAATCTTGGCACCCTGATTGCCATGTATGAACATAAAATTTATGTGCAGGGCGTAATCTGGGATATCAATTCATTCGATCAATGGGGAGTCGAACTGGGTAAAAAACTTGCGAGGGTCATCTACGATGAACTGGGGGACGGGATACCTGTCAGAACACACGGCCAGTCAACACGTGGATTAATCAATTATTTTAAGGAGAAGTCACCGAAAAAATCCTAGGTGATTCCCGGGTCAGAAATCTTTTGTCTTATTTTTGTCGTCCAAAAATTCGAAATCATTACCCAATTTTGAAACAACAAACTCTGGATAAGCCTGCTCATGAAGTTTCTCTAGCAGTAATAATTCAGACATGATAGCCGAATCAAACNNCTTGCCTTGTTCTGTCATCTTCCACAATTAAAAGTGATTCGAGATATTGCGCACCCTCTTCTGTCCCCCATGTCTTTTGAATTTGTTCCCAGATTCTTAACAGTCTGTCCTTTACTGCAGGTTCTGGGTATTTGTCATAAAACTCTCCAGGTATACTGTTATCAGACATAAAACCTCCTGTAGAAAGAACAAGTTGCGATCTTGAAAGTGCCTGTATAATGCCTATATGCATTGCTCGTATAATAAATTCAAACGTATTGATGTCAACATCAAATGCCTGACGATCAGGATTGTCTGTATAGTGCGAAAAAATAATTTGTTGCATCAACAAAGCCGTGTACACTACCACAATCATAACGCATACCGCTAAATTTTAGTGCAAGAACCTTTTCCTGCTTTGCGAGCGTATGTAAAGCGTCTGTTATTTGCAATTCACCACCCTTACCCGGCCTTGTTTCTCGCAAGGTATTAAAAACTTCAGGCAGCAGAATATAACGTCCGATTATAGCCAGATTACCAGGTGCTTCTTCAGCCGAGGGCTTTTCGATCATTCCGTTTACTTTGTATACACCCTCCTCCAGTTCTTCTCCGTCTATAACACCGTATTTGTGTACTTCTGACAGAGGAACTTCTTCAATGGCGATAATACAGGCTGGCTGTTTTTTATAAAGACGAAGCATTTGTGACATGACTGGTTCAGGATTACCTACACATAAATCATCTGCCAGAATGACGCCAAAGGGTTCATCACCAATAAGGGTTTCACCTGTCAGGATAGCGTGTCCCAGGCCCTTCATTTCCATTTGCCGGGTGTAGGAGAAGGTACAATGATCAATTAGATGTCTGATGCCCGCCAGTTTGTTTTCTTTCGATGTACCGCTGATTTGATGTTCCAGTTCATAACTGATGTCAAAATGATCTTCTATCGCACGCTTACTTCGACCCGTTACGATGGCTATCTGCTGCATACCGGCGGCCAGTGACTCTTCCACACCATATTGAATGAGTGGTTTATCGAGTATGGGCATCATTTCTTTCGGCATGGCCTTGGTGGCCGGTAAAAAACGCGTACCATACCCCGCCGCCGGAAAAAGACATTTACGTACCATGTGAATCCTCAATGTGAATCTTATGTTTTTTTAACTAGAAGATGTCCTGTATCTCTCTGACATGCTTAATAGAAATCAGGTCTATACCTTTTTCTTTTTTTCGCGGCATATTCCCTTCAGGCACCATCATACGGGTAAAACCGAGCTTGATGGCCTCACGAATACGCTGGTCACCACGCTGTACGGGCCGTACTTCACCCGTCAGTCCCAGCTCACCAAATACAGCCATGTCATTCGTTAGCGTATGATCTCTAAAGCTGGAGAAAATTGCCAGTGCAACAGCCAGATCAGAAGCTGGTTCAAGTACCCGAACACCACCGACTACATTAACGAAAACGTCCTGGCCGCCTGTCTGTATACCTGCATGACGGTGGAGTACGGCAAGGATCATGGCCAAGCGGGATCCATCCAGACCAACGCACAGACGACGTGGATTTGAAAGCTGACTATCGTCGACCAGGGCCTGTACTTCAACCAGCAGGGATCGCGTGCCTTCCTGGGAAGCAAGCACTATACTCCCCGGCGATAATGTATCTTTGCGCGCGAGAAACATCGCTGAGGGATTACTGACTTCATGCAGGCCATCGTCCTGCATGGCAAATACACCGATTTCATTGACGGGGCCGAAGCGATTTTTTATTGCCCGTACAAGTCGAAAGCGGCTGCCGCTGTCGCCTTCAAAATAAAGTACTGTATCAACCATATGTTCCAGTACGCGAGGGCCGGCCAGTACACCATCCTTGGTAACGTGCCCGACAAGTATGACTGATATACCTGTTTGTTTGGCATATCTGACCAGTAAGGCAGCTGTTTCTCGTACCTGCGAAACACTGCCGGGCGCCGATTGTAGAACATCAGTAAACAATGTCTGGATGGAATCAATGACCATTACTACAGGTTTTACCTTTGACGCCGCATCAATTATTGCTTCGACCTGGTTTTCCGCCATTAATTTCAATTTGCTGGCATCCACTCCCAGACGCTCAGACCGAGAGGCAATTTGCTGTGCCGATTCCTCACCGGAAACGTAGAGGGCAGGCATAATCTGGCTAACCTTTGCCAGTGACTGCAACAACAGGGTTGATTTGCATATCCCCGGATCCCCCCAAATCAGAACCACCGAACCGTTAACAATACCACCACCCAATACGCG
>JAADJE010000010.1 GCA_013150915.1 Gammaproteobacteria bacterium | reverse complement strand
TGGGAAAACTGCCACTGGCGTTTAAAAAACTGGGCTTCGATACCCATGCAAAATTCGACCAGCTAGCCATGGACGCGAACGATCTGGGAGACCGCGACCATACTCTGCAACAGCTATCAACCCTGATGGAAAACTGTGTCGCCTGCCACGCTGCTTATCGGATTAATCTTTAATTAAGGCAAGTCAAATTTTTCCCGGCGTGTTTCAATATTCAACATGGGGTCGCTAGTCTCAAAACAACACATATCGGACAGTAGCCATTATATTAAGTAATGGGGAGGGGGCAGATCTTTAGTGTCTCATGGCGGACGCTAGTGCTGGTCAATGTTTAATCCTCTCCGTTACCTTTTTAGAGTCTTGAACGGCTTTGTGCTCTCCTAGTTTAGGCATATATTATAATATTATCGTTCGTATGGGTCTCTGTCAGCTTCATATTCAGCTTCTCTCTGATAACGCTGTGCAAGTTCACGCATAGCAGTTGCAAATCTAGTATAACCACGTGCATCAAGCTCATCAGCTTTATCTCGATTGATTTTGGCCAGTTTGAGTTCTTCTTTCCCTCCAGTCGGTGAATGTACACCACGACTATTAAACAACTCAGTAGTAAACCCATCTCTCATAGCTGACATACCCTTTTCATTTAGTACATTAGCCATTGTAGGATGGATCCACAGACCTTCAGGCTCATTAGGAGCATACATTAACATTTGCCCAATTTGGCTCATGGCTATTTCATAGTGTCCAGTTTTTTGCGATATTTTCTTTGCTTCTGACATCCATGTGTTGAAACTGCCTTCGTCAATTGACCCGTCAGATTCTACTCCGGGCACGATTTTCCATTCACTTAGCAACTGGTATGCAAGTCGTGCCTGATTTTTCTGCTGCTCTGTAGACTCTGACCTCTCATCTTTATCATTCTTGGAACGAAACACTAGGCTAATGACCTCACAAAAGAAGCTGGCATCTTCAGCTAGGCGCTTCTCCAGTGTAATCGGTGAACCTTGTGAAAACCGGTTAAGTAAGGGTAAAAAATTCCATTCTATTGTGAATAACGCATCTTCATCGCGATCAGGTGAATGTTGTACCTGCGTAATAACTTCGATTGTTGCATGCTGATCAAAATCACTACCCATCTCTTCAAGTTCAAGCATCGCAAGTAATGTACGTGTTGCCAAGTCAGTATTGTACCGGTCTTTTCCTGAGAACGATTTACTCATGCATTTAACTGCAGCATCTGCCCTGCCATACTTGATCAGTTTTTCAACTGCAACTGTGACGTCATCAGCCTCCCATGGATTAACAACAACGCTACGCCAATAAAGCTCCTCGTCATCAACCAAAACCTGTGCAGCCTTCTGCCACACATCTTCAACAAACGGCAACAAAGTCAGGAACATACTCTGTTCTGTTTTACTCCACTCGCATGACAGCAATTGATCCACCCAGGTCAGCCCCAGTTTGGAGTATCTTGCAAAAATGTATCCCCCAATCATGCTCCATAACGCAGCATCTTCCCTATCAAGTGAAGCCGGTAACAATTCATTTTCTTGGGTGTCACCAGTAATATGACCTAGCGCCAGACCCAAACGGTATGGATTTGATACAAGGTGATTAAAGTCCAGTACTGCTTGTATGCCTCCCATTTCCAGTATTACAGCCAATGCATCCTGCCTATCACTTTCAAGTCTGCGAGCCTGTTCTTTATAATCACCTTTCTCATCGTACAAATCAGAATCATTAAACGTAAAAAGATGCCGATAAATTCGTTCAGGTGACTCAGGCTTCAATAGATCACCAACCAATTCTATATTTACGATCATGTTTTCTGACATTGTCCAATTGGCGTCCGAAAATTTTCGATGCTTTCTGACAAGTGCAGTAAGCTTTTCCCACAATCCTGTACGATCAATCTCGGGTAAACTCAGCACTTGATCAGATTTCAAATGCTCGACAATGCTGGCATGTGCCTTCATGGGTAAATCAGACAAATGCCCAATTAATTCATTGATTTTATTGATGTCATCCTTAGCGAGAGTAACTGCCATTTCTGAATACATTGTGACCTGATCAAAGTACTCTTTATTAGTCACAACTTCTTTGCAATCACGAGGTATAAGGTCTCTCCACGAGGGTCGATGACAGCCAGATGTAACACCATGACTATGCGGGAGAAGACTAACCAATAATTTCCAAGCCACCTCTGGTTGCTCATTCAGTAGGGCTTTGACTGATGATTGCCTTTTTTCAATACTGGCGCATGTCTGCACATGCCATGGCAACAATATATCTGTAAGAGAGTTTGCAGGTCGATTTGACCAGCTTCCGCCTGGATCAATGAATGCCAGGTCCCCCAAAACAAGAATTACCCTAGGTAGGTAATCCGGATGCCATGCCAAACTCTCAAGCGCCCATAGCAAGCCACTGGTGTAAATAGTGCCACCTATTCCACCTGAGCCTTCCTGTGCAAAAACATGATGAAATGGGCTTTCATCAATATTTTCCAATGATGCTTCCACCATATCTAAAAACTCATCTGGCGCCGCCTCAGCTAAAAGGGGCAACAAGCCATCTAGGCTAGCCCATCGATCCCATTGCGCATTTTGTAACAGTTCACGAACTGTGAGAACAGCTACCGCTTCTGCTTTTCCCTGCGAACAAGATGTAAGCGATCTGGGCCGACTTCCCAGCAATGCCAATGTCTCGGCGATACCTTCACGAATTCGTCCAGAATACTCCAGCACCTTGCCATATATACCTGCCGCATAACGCTCATCTTTTGGCAACTCAAAGCTAGGTTCACGCTCACCCAGCACACGCAATGCCATTTTTTTGAAGCTATCCAGATCAACGTCTGTGATCCGAGGGCCGAGCGCATTCCATGCTTCGCCACGAGCAACAACTCTCCATTTTTCGTTTTTCTGAAACAGGGGAGTGTCCGCGAGTAGCAGTGCAGGCCTAATCGTCTCGGCCCACTCCCCATATACTTTTCCCAGGAATTCCCCTATAACTTCCAGATCTACCTTATTATTGCCATCCCATTTACCAAGCAATCCTGCTTGTGCGAGTTCGCGCGCATTACCCCATGTTGCGTAAGGCGGTAACGAGCCCAGCCCCTGCAAAAAGCGCCTTAATGCTGATAAACGGTTTGCGCCTGCACTTGCCAGTTCTCTCGCCCTAACCGTTGTGAATCCCGCTTCTTCCAGAATTGCCTGGATTTGCGACTCAGAGGGACTTCTGAGCTTGATGATTTCATGCGAATCACCGCCAGTCCAAGCACCACATATAGGAATAATCACAGCATGCCCATTCCTGGTAGCCAGCATTTGAAGATCACTATTCTCTGAGTCCAGCCCCAGCTTGGGGTGTGCAACCAGAATATGAGGTTTTTTTGTTTCAACAACAGATCGCCAAGCATCTTCTTCACGTATAAAAATGCAGCGATTCCCGTATAAATCGGATGCACCTTCAAGTGATGAAAGATATGCTGATATGAAATCCTCAACATCACCTTCACTTTCAGCAGAAAACAGCATCCTTTGCAATCGACCTTCAAATAACTTCTGTATAGCACTACAGGCATTATCCCTGCCGATAACAAACAATTTATCGGGCAATGGTGGATCTGTTGTAATATCCTGAGACTGGATAAGTTCCCAGTGCTCTGCGGGGGTAATAAACCCGCTCAAGCCGGTTGCCATGCCAATTTTCTCTGCCATCCATCGGCCAATGGCTGGGAATTCTCTCAACCAGTCAGCAAGCTTGACGCCATCGATAATGCGAATAAGCCGCCACCCCTCATCCTTACGTTTTTTTAACCACTTCGATTGCCTTGTTTCATCCCATCCACCTGACCCAGCTGAACGAGGCGTAACAAACACGAAAGTAGATTCTTCCTTTTCATCACTATCCATAGCGTCTGTACGCTTTCGAAAATCACTTGTTGCTTTCTTTTGTGGTTCCCTGTTGGTTCCTATTTCCCAATACGAGGCACCTTCAGTAACGTATTCACGAAATGATTCACTAGTCTCAACCAGTCCATCCATACCAGGCTGATTGATTGCATCACCGTAAGGTATTCTGCAGATAGTTAGCTCGCTTACTGATTGCCTAACCAGCAGATAAACCAGTTCAGGTATAACCCCCTGACTTTCACGTGTGTCAGCGTAACTTTCGAGATCTGAGGCTTTTACTATATGTGTGTGATCCATTCCGTATATCCGAGTTATATGGTTATAAGGGGTTCAGAGCCCTTTAATGTGAAAATAAAGCATCCGCTTTGTGGTGGAGGAGCACTCTTTCTTAGAATTATCTAATTTGCCGATTATGGCTAATTATAGACTTTCAGTTACATCAATACAGCAGTCTGCTTTGTGGTGTTCTGGTGAATTGAGACACAGGCATTGAATAATTATTTATAAAGAAATTTATTCATATCAACAAAAATTAATAAGCTTTAACCTCAAGAAATTAAGCAGTTGTAAGGAATATTCAGACCTTCATGCAATCTTTTTAT
>JAADJE010000073.1:32741-35578 GCA_013150915.1 Gammaproteobacteria bacterium | reverse complement strand
GGTTTCATTGTCTGCTTCGGAGAAATATTAGGTATTCAGACTCGATCAAATATTGACTTCTTCGTCTCGAAAGCGGTAGTTATAATTTGCAACAGGCAAAGGCTTCAATACCTGTTTGACCCACAATCCTCTTGTGGGTTGTCGAGCACGGATGAACCCCTAACCAGAATGCAAAGCTATAAGCTTATCCAGCTGAGCTCTCAGTTGCCCAAGAATCTCATCATAAGAATAACGTCCGAGTGTCTCAGGTCCTTTTTTCAGCGTGACGGCGCGTGGCCCGCACCATAGTCCGAGATCAGCATCATCTGTTTCACCCGGGCCATTAACCCGACAGCCCATGACCGCAATAGTGAACGGGTAGTCATGGGCATAGTCCGTCATCTTTTTGACATCTTCGGCGAGATCAACGAAGGCCTCGTTTTCCACCCGGGAGCAACTGGGGCAGCTGATTATATTGAGGTGCGTACGGTCAAAGGCAACGACGCCACGTACTCGGCCGGAGGCAATATCGGAGAGAATTTCATTGCCAGCACTGATCTCTTCTGCTTTACGTGCATTGGGCAGGGTAAGAGAAACACGTATCGTGTCACCTATGCCCTGGCTGATTAGCTGTTCGAAGGCAATACGGGTTTTTGTAACACCATCCGGCGGCAGCCCGGCCTCGGTAACACCAAGGTGCAGGGGGATATCTGGCCGCATTTCAGCAAAACGCCTGTTAACTTCTACTACCTTGTCTGGATCGGAATCCTTCAGTGATACGACGTAGCGGGTGAACCCGATATTATCGAGTAATTCAGAATGCTCTTCAGCGCTTGCCAGCATTGGTGAGATTGAATCATCGGCTGGGAACAGGTCTTTTATTCTCGGGTCTACCGAACCCGCATTAACACCAATTCTTATCGCGCAATCATTTTTTTCCACAATATCAACCAGGTAGCGGACCTTGTCCTGCCAGGATCTTTTCCTTTCGTGATGATAGAGGTGACCCGGGTTATAGCGGATCTTCTGCACCAGTGGAGCGACCAGTCCCGCCATGCGATAATTTTCCTGCAGATCTATAGAAATATTGGCCTCGGTTCGATCCCGAATAACCTCAAGCGCTGCGGCATCTTTGCGATTGTCGACGGCAATACGCACAATACCCGCACCGGCCTGATGAAGATCATTACTCTGACAGACTGTTGCATCGATGTCCCGTGTACGCGTCGCACACATGCTCTGCACAACAATCGGACGGTGATCACCAATTGTCACATTGCCAACTTTGACTGCACGGGTAGGGTTTCTTGGTAGTTCCATAATCGTTATTTTCGTTAAAAGCGAGAAGCAGCTTATTAACAGGAAAGTGACTCCGAGCTGACCCCAAGTTTGGGTCTGGTCACAGGTGCTGCCACCAGTGTATGCTTCGCCTGTGACTTATAAGCGCTTAGAATGACCGAAATTATACTAAAAATACTTATCTCTTACCTGCTCGGTTCGTTGATGGGTGCCTTGATACTCGGTAAGTTATTTGGCGGTGTCGATATACGCAATGTCGGCAGTAAAAGTGCGGGTGCCACAAATGCCTTACGTGCGCGAGGCAAAGCCTTTGCTGCAGGTGTGTTTATTATTGATATCTTAAAAGGCCTGTTAGCCGTGTTGCTTATTGCAACTTTGCCCTGGTTTGGGGAGGCACAAACCACGTTTTCTACTGCAGGGCTTCAAGCTATTTGTGGGCTGGCTGCATTTTTTGGTCACCTGTATCCAGCCTTTTTTGGTTTTAAAGGTGGCAAGGGAGTAGCGACCTTGTTGGGCGTAATGCTGGGGCTCTCTCCGTTGATTCTGATGGTTGCTTTTGCAGGCTGGGTTGTGATTCTCTTGCTGACGGGCTATGTTGGACTGGCCTCAGTTGGATCAGGTATTGTGGCCGCATTGACTGCTGGTCTCTGGGTTCCGGGTGATTTTCTGTCACCACTGGGGCTCTTCACCCTGACCAGTGCTGTGCTGCTAATATTCACCCATAGGAGTAACATCCGAAATCTACTGAATGGAACTGAATACCGATTCGACGTATGGAGGAAATTCAAGAATAAGTCTTAAGGCGTAGGTCGTGAGTCAAAGGTCTTGTGATTTTGGTTTATGGATTTCCAACTTATTTTAAGAAAAAAAACCGGTGACGGATCACCGGTTTTTTTGGTCAGGACTGACAACGTTTAGCTTGATTGTTCTACCATGTAGTCAACAACAGCCTTTACTTTGTCATCACTGAGGCTGGTTGAGCCGCCTTTGGCAGGCATGGCATTGAAGCCTTTGAGAGCATGAGAATAAAGAGTATCTTTACCCTGGCTGATACGTGTCGCCCAGGCGTCTTTTTTTCCGAGGATAGGGGCTCCAGCGGCACCGGTACCATGACAGGCGAAGCAGGCTGTGTTATAGGTTGATTTGCCCGTATTTGCCGTCGTTGTCGCCGCAGCGGGTTTTGTATTCGTGGTGGCATCAGCAGATTTTGCTGTTTCACTTTTGGTCAGGATAACCAGATGTCCAACAGGTTTTACACGTTCAGCAATCTCGCTCTCGTCTGCATTGGCTGTGAAACTAATCATGGCGCTTGCTGAAAATAAGACTGCAGCAGTAGTACCCAGTATTGTTCTGTTGATCACACATATTCTCCTAATTAGAGGGATTAAAATCGAAAATACTTTGATGAAAATAAGCTGCATTAGTATAACATGAAATAGTGATAAAGTAAATGACAGGACAGATTTTGAGTTCTATTGTGCGTCATTATTGGCACATTCATGACGGTAAGAAAAGAGGGGGACAGACAAGGGGGACAGACAAAAAAAGGGGCGCCATAG
>JAADJE010000073.1:0-32733 GCA_013150915.1 Gammaproteobacteria bacterium | reverse complement strand
CCCTTTCACTCAGCTTGAGTGATAAATAATATGATCGCGTTGTGTAGTGAATACGCGTGTTCTATTTACTTCGCGATGTCAAAACCGTAGGTCACTGAGAATACAATCTGGTTATCCTGATCAACACCAAAACGGTCTTCACCGCCTATGATATAGGTGAAGTTGGCATCGGCTCCGGTGTTACCAATTGGATGAGACAGGTCGATATTCAGGTGACGGAAGCTGCTGCTGATGGCGTCCGGAGAATTAGGAATAAACTCACCGTCTGTTTTATAGCTGTAGTACCCGAGAGAACCACCAAGGGTGAATCCGGCACCAATTTCCTGTGAGGCATCCAGAGTCCAGTAGGTGTCTCCCTTGTTTCCCCAGGCGACGTCTTGAGCCAGATATTTAAAGCCAAAGCTAGCCGGGCCGAAGCCAATGTAGGCATAAGGTTCGAATGCGTTGGAATCATTAACATTCAGATAGTAATATTGGGTAGCGCCAAGGTCCCAGCTTATGCTGCCTGCTTCACCCCCCCAGCCTGCATAAAAGTCGTTTTCAAAGCCTTTGGTGCCTGCCTTACCGTACCCCAGACTAGACCCCCAATAACCGAGATAGAAACCACTGTCATGTCCCCAATCAAGGCCACCTTGTACAGCGGCATTGTCGTTTTCAGGGGCATTGGTGATACCACGAAGAACATATTGAGAGAATATGCCGATATTACCGCTTAACTCAGCCTGAGCAGGTGTGATCATTGCCGCCATACTGGCCATGGAAACGGCCGTTGCGATTGCCAGTGGTTTAATTGCTGTTTTCATATTTAAGTGCTCCGTTAGTAAGAAAAAAATTAGGGTAATTTGATTTTGTTGTATCAATGAGACACATCGTTGTATCAAAGCCATAGTCGAAACAAAAGCATTATATGTGCCAATTATTGATTAATGATATAAATCAAATAGATATAGGGTTATGTTGGTGTATAGATGAAAATATTTACCCGATAAATGTGCCTACTTGGAACTTAACTGCACTTTGCTGGTGCATTTAATTGCTATGTATCAGAGAGGGGGCTTTTCGAAGGGCCGCTTTGGTCGTTAATGGTGCAGATTTATCTCTGATAGAGGAAAACGCACCTAAGTAGTGCCGGGAAAACACAGTAAATATAAAATACAATCATAACTAATTGATAATAGTGAATAAATTAAGTGGCATGTTTGTTGCTACGGATTGGGTGTGGCATCACTCTAAATCAAAAATTAAACCTGTAGGAGGTTTATATGTTAGCTCTAAATGTACTGAAAAAAACTGCAGTCGGCCTGGCTGCCGCAGCAGTATTATCAGGATCGGCCCAGGCGGCTGGCGATACCATTAAAGTGGGTGTTTTGCATTCTCTGTCTGGAACCATGGCGATTAGTGAGACAACGTTAAAGGATACTGTTTTAATGCTTGTCGAAGAGCAGAATAAGAAAGGTGGTTTGCTCGGCAAAAAGCTTGAAGCAATAGTTGTTGATCCGGCCTCCAACTGGCCGCTTTTCGCTGAGAAAGCGCGTGAATTGATTGAAAAGGAAAAGGTCTCTGCTGTATTTGGTGCCTGGACGTCTGTTTCACGAAAATCAGTACTTCCTGTGTTTGAAGAGTTGAACAACTTATTGTTTTACCCTGTTCAGTATGAAGGTGAAGAATCGTCTAAAAACGTCTTTTATACAGGGGCCGCGCCAAACACGCAGGCTATCCCCGCTGTGGACTACCTGATGAATGACATCGGTGTAAAACGTTGGGTGTTGGAGGGGACTGATTATGTTTATCCTCGCACGACTAACAAAATTCTGGAGGCCTATCTAAAAGCAAAGGGTGTTTCAGAGAAAGATATTCTTATTAACTATACACCCTTTGGTTTCTCTGACTGGCAGTCCGAAGTGTCACGCATTAAGAAGTTTGGCTCTGCAGGCAAGAAGACCGCTGTTGTATCGACTGTAAACGGTGATGCTAACGTTCCTTTCTATAAGGAACTGGGCAACCAGGGTGTATCTGCTGAGAATATTCCAGTTATTGCATTCTCCGTTGGTGAGGAGGAACTGTCTGGTATTGATACCAAGCCTCTGGTGGGGCACCTGGCCGCGTGGAATTACTTTATGAGCGTTGATTCCGAAGAAAATACGGCCTTTATTGATGCATGGCATGCGTATATCAAGGATAAGAAACGTGTCACTAACGATCCAATGGAAGCCACCTATATTGGTTTCAACATGTGGGTAGAAGCCGTGAAGAAGGCGGGAACTACAGATGCTACAGCTGTACAGGAGGCCATAATAGGTATTGCGGTGCCAAATCTATCCGGTGGACTGTCAGCGATGATGCCTAACCATCATATTACCAAGCCAGTCCTCATCGGTGAAATTCAGGCAGACGGCCAGTTTGAAATCGTATGGGAAACTTCCGGCCTTGTAGCCGGCGATGCATGGTCAGATTATCTTCCCGGGTCTAAGGATATTATCGCTGACTGGCGTGCTCCATTATCCTGTGGTAACTATAATGTTAAAACTGGCAAGTGTTCTGGCCAGAACTTCTAGAAGCCTGTTGAACTTAGGTAATCGTAGCGAACAAAATCTGGACATGATGCCTTTTCCACAGAGGATTAATCATAAGTCCGACAGGCTCCTGGGCCATATTTGATCTGTTATTTATGATCTAAAACCGCTCCTGATTTCACATCGGAGCGGTTTTATTTTTTTTCGTCATTGTGAACCTAAAGGACTATCAAACTAACCGAATGACACTGCGATTGATATGCGTCACTGGCCTAAAATATTAATTCTTCTGCTCTCGTTACTTTTCACACAGACTGATGTGGCAATAGCCGGTGACGATTCATTGCATCAGATTCAGGTGTTGTTAATCAGCAATAACTTTGTTGAAAAAACACAGGCTGTTTCTCTGCTGGCATTGCATTCTCACCCCCGTACAGAAGAGATTTTGAAGGCTTTTCTGGAGGGTGAGTTGTATTATCGAAAATCCGACAAACTTTTACTGATAGCTAAAAAACAGGGTAGACAATATTCTATTTCTGACGCACTGACCGGTGACGAACTTGGTGTGGTTAAAAAGCGTGAAATAAAAAAAATCCGTTCTAATAATGCTCTTCGAAAGAAAATACGCATAGTTCTGGCGAGAAAAGAATTAAATAGTGTTGATCCTACGGTGCGTTATCAGGCTGTAAATGCAATGCTCGGTAACCCTGATGTTGGCATAACTTCTCAACTACAGGATCGTCTTAAACTAGAGCGGGATCAGAAAGTCCGTAATATCCTGGAGTTGGCCCTTGCCATCACCCGGCTTGAAGGCGGGGAGAAAGAGGACAGATTATCTGCGGTTGCAGCGGTGTCTGGCAGTCTGGAGCCGGTCATTCGCAGTAAACTCGAGTCGATTGTTGTTGATGATCCTATTGAAGAAGTCCGTGTGGCAGCTAAAGAATCATTGAATAAGATCAGTGCAAAACTGCAGTTTTACAGCTTTCTTGAAACCCTGTTTTTCGGCTTAAGCCTGGGTTCAGTGCTGGTACTGGCCGCTATTGGTCTGGCGATTACCTTTGGTGTCATGGGTGTGATTAATATGGCACACGGTGAGCTCATTATGCTGGGTGCTTACACAACCTATGTGATACAGAAGGCCATGCCGGAGTTTATAGGTGTTTCAATACTCTTTGCTATTCCTGCGGCCTTTATTGTTTCAGGCCTGGTGGGTATATTGATTGAACAAACCGTAATTCGCCATCTATACGGACGCGCATTAGAAACATTACTGGCGACCTTTGGTATCAGCCTGATTTTACAACAAGCTGTCCGCAGTATCTTCTCACCACTCAACCGTTCAGTGGTTACGCCAGACTGGATGTCAGGTTCCCTGGAAATAAACAGCGTCCTGTCTCTGACATATAACCGCCTTTACATCATCTTTTTCTGTTTACTGGTATTCGTCATCCTCTTTCTAATCCTGAAGAGGACATCCTTAGGCTTGCAGGTGCGGGCTGTCACACAAAACCGTGCAATGGCGCGTGCTATGGGTGTCCGCTCTTCGTGGGTAGATGCAATGACCTTCGGCCTTGGCTCCGGCATCGCCGGCGTGGCAGGTGTTGCCCTGTCACAGCTGACCAATGTGGGGCCGAATCTGGGTCAGGCCTATATAGTGGATTCTTTCATGGTCGTTGTTTTCGGTGGTGTGGGTAACCTTGCGGGTACATTGATCAGTGGTTTCAGCCTGGGTATTGCCAATCAATTTCTTGAACCCTGGGTCGGGGCAGTACTTGCCAAAATATTCATCCTGATTTTCATCATTCTGTTCATACAGAAACGTCCACGCGGTTTATTCCCGCAGAAAGGACGGTCGGCCGAAGGTTAAAGGAAAAACAGTAATGTTTATCATGCGAATACTAAAAAATGACCCTGGTGGCCAGATCTTGATGAGCTTGCTGCTGATAGCATTGCTTGTGGTGCCTGTATTAAATCTTGTGGTACCGGAATCCAGCGCGCTGCACCTTTCCACCTACAGCGTTACCTTGCTGGGTAAATACCTGACTTACGCATTACTGGCTGTTGCCGTTGATCTGGTCTGGGGCTATCTCGGCATATTGAGCCTGGGCCACGCCGCATTTTTTGCCTTAGGCGGCTATGCAATGGGTATGTATCTGATGCGTCAGATTGGTGATCGAGGTGTCTACGGCAACCCGGTGTTGCCGGACTTCATGGTGTTTCTGAATTATACTGAACTGCCCTGGTTTTGGCAGGGTTTCGACATGTTCTGGTTGGCCACCATTATGATTGTGCTGGTGCCGGGGGTATTGGCATATGTGTTTGGTTGGCTGGCATTTCGTTCAAGAGTGACCGGTGTCTATCTGTCAATTATTACCCAGGCCCTGACTTATGCCCTTATGTTGGCTTTTTTCCGCAACGAGATGGGTTTTGGCGGTAATAACGGCCTGACCGATTTTAAGGATTTACTGGGTTTTGATTTGCACGCCGATAGTACGCGTATAGGACTGTTCATTGCGTCAGCCTTGGCGTTGGGCTTCGGTTATCTTGTCTGTCGGGCTATCGTTAAGTCCAAGCTGGGACGTGTGGCTGTCGCGATACGTGATGCGGAAGACCGCACCCGTTTTATCGGCTACCGGGTCGAATATGTGAAGCTGGCCCTGTTTACATTTTCAGCCGCCCTTGCCGGCATCGCTGGTGCACTGTATGTGCCGCAGGTAGGAATTATCAACCCGGGAGAATTTTCACCTCTGAATTCAATTGAAGTGGTTATATGGGTTGCGGTCGGTGGTAGGGGCACCCTGTATGGTGCTGCTGCCGGGGCGGTGCTGGTAAATTATGCCAAGACTTATTTTACCGGTGCTTTCCCGGAGGTCTGGTTATTTGCACTGGGTGCCCTATTTGTTCTTTCTACTCTCTATCTGCCTAAAGGCCTGGTAGGGGTACTGAAACGCCAGAGGGCTTCCTCATGATTAAACAGACACTGCGTTCGATGCTGGATCGCACTCAGGTATATGATTTCATGGTTCCAAGCGTTGCGGATGAACTGGATCTGAGCCACGGGACGATTCTTTACCTTGAAGGCATTACCGTCAGTTTTGATGGGTTTAAAGCCATCGACGATCTCAATTTATATATTGATGCCGGTGAACTCCGCTGCATAATCGGCCCCAATGGCGCAGGGAAGACCACTATGATGGATGTTATCACGGGAAAGACAAAACCGGATGCCGGCTCAGCCTGGTTTGGTCAAAGAATGAATCTGTTACGCATGTCCGAAGCAGAGATTGCCGTGGCGGGTATTGGGCGAAAATTCCAGAAACCGACGGTATTTGAAAACCACACTGTGTTCGAAAACCTGGAGCTGGCAATGTCCAGCAACAAAAATGTTTTTCCAACCCTGTTTGCAAGCTTAAGCAGCGAACAATGTGACCATATTGACGAAGTGCTTGGGATCATTGGTTTGAACGAGCAGGTGAAAAAAGAGGCGGGGTTTTTATCCCACGGTCAGAAACAATGGTTGGAGATAGGCATGCTGCTAGTGCAAAAGGCAGAATTGTTACTGGTAGATGAACCGGTTGCGGGCATGACACATCAGGAGATGGACCGTACGGCAGAGTTGCTTAGAACGCTGGCAGGTACACAGTCTGTTGTCGTCGTGGAGCATGACATGGATTTTGTCCGCTCACTGGAAAGTCCCGTCACCGTTCTGCATCAGGGACATGTGCTGGCCGAAGGCTCGATGGAAGACATACAAAATGATCAACGTGTGATCGACGTCTACCTGGGAGGACATTGATGCTGAGCCTTGAAGGCATCAATCAATATTACGGTGAAAGTCATATCCTGTGGGACCTGGCCCTGGAGGTGAAAGAAGGGGAATGTATCTGCCTGATGGGACGTAACGGCGTGGGTAAGACGACCTTGCTAAAATGTATCATGGGGCTGCTGCCTGTTCGAGAGGGTTCAATACGCTATAAAAACGACGAGCTGACAACACTGCCAGCAGAGCGTCGTGCGCATATGGGCATTGGTTATGTCCCACAGGGTAGACAGATATTCCCACTGCTTACTGTGGAAGAAAACTTGCGTATTGGCCTGCAGGCGAGACGAGACGGTTTGAAGATTATTCCGGAGTTTATTTATGAGATGTTCCCTGTATTAAAAGAGATGCATGGTCGTCGTGGCGGGGATTTATCGGGAGGGCAGCAGCAGCAACTGGCTATTGGTAGGGCATTGGTTGTAGATCCGGAACTGTTAATACTGGATGAGCCAACCGAGGGCATACAGCCCAATATCGTCCAGGAGATTGGTGACGTAATTTGCAAACTGAATCGTGAGATTGGTTTGACAGTCTTACTGGTAGAGCAGAAACTTCCTTTCGTACGCCGCGTAGCAGATTCATTTATTATTCTTGATCGTGGCCGAAGGATGGCTTCGGCAGAAATAGAGGGTCTGAATGATGAGCTGATTCGCAAATATCTGACTGTATAATGTACAACACTTCTAATTATTTAACGAAAACCGTCATGGCGAGCGAAAGCGGTACAATCTCGTCGAATAAAACTAATTGCTAAGAGATCGCCTTGTGCAGGCTCCTCGCAATGACAAATTAAAACAGGTTTGCTTACTGTTATCACCGATCAATGTTGCTTTGGAGGAATATGATAATGAAAATAATTAGGCAATTCTTAACATCCTTATTATTGTTGCCCACACCTGTATTAGCACACCCTGGATATGTAAATGAGGGTTTCTTTCCCTCATCACAGTATGCACTCAATGGCACCGGGTCACAGTTCATCTTTCTCGGGCCAGTTTTGTTTGCACTTTCTGTGGTCTGGCGCGTTGAGGTCGTTCCAGATTGGAATAATGATACCCATAACGTGTGATTCCTCTGTGTTATCCACAGATGGCTGTCAGGATGAAGGCTGGCAGGCAGCGCTCAAACTCAGTCTACAAAAAATCGCCGGTAAGACCTATTTAATTCCACAGCAGAGAATTGGCCCGCTAACTGTTCAGCGCCCATTTTATCCCGAAGGAGAGGTTTGCCATGTCTATGTATTGCATCCTCCCGGCGGTGTAGTCGGTGGAGATCAATTGAAGCTGGATATCGATGTAAGACCGGGCGCACAGGGACTTATTACCATGCCCGGTGCCGGCAAGTTCTATAGAAGTGCCGGCAAAACGGCCAGCTTGCAGCAGACATTCAATGTTTCCGGTAATGCGGCACTGGAGTTTTTACCACTGGAAAATATCTATTTCCCAGCCGCAGAGTTTTCGTCAAAGATTCTTGTTAATCTTGATGAAGACGCTAAATTTGCTGGCTGGGAGATTCATTGTTTTGGACTACCGGCCAACGGTGAGGATTTTATAACGGGTAAGGTATTGCTGAATACTGAGTTGAGAGTGGGCGGAAGGCTGTTGATACACGACAGGTTAAAAATTGATTCTCTGGAACAGGCCAGACGTTGCGGTCTGCGGGGAAGCCGAATATATGGTAGCTTTATTATTTATAGCCGGGCGATCAATGAATCGCTGCTGAAGTCACTGCGGTTTCTGCGGGCAGAAAGTGGCATAGCGGGGATCAGTCGTGTTGAATCTGAATTAATAGTCGCCCGCTACCTGGGTAATTCAACAGAACACGCACAGGCATACTTTCGTGGCCTATGGCAGGTACTGAGACCCGTCGCCCTGGGTCGTGATGCCTGTGTACCGAGAATCTGGAACACATAGGGGGGCTCTATCGACTCATGAATGGTCATCCTGAATCCATAGCGACCCCCATAAACAGGACATAATTATGGAACTTACCCCACGTGAAAAAGACAAACTTTTACTGTTTACCGCCGCACTGCTCGCCGAGCGTCGCAAGGACAGGGGGCTAAAACTGAATTACCCGGAAGCCGTGGCCTATATTAGCGGTGCCATCATGGAGGGTGCGCGTGAAGGCATGACGGTGGCACAGTTGATGGATCATGGTCGCACTTTATTGACGATGGCAGATGTGATGGATGGCATTGCTGAGATGATCCACGATGTTCAGGTGGAAGCCACCTTTCCCGATGGCACAAAACTGGTGACGGTACATACCCCCATTATGCCGGTAGAGGGTGGGGCGGTGGATGGATTTCAACCCGGTGAGATCGTCGCAGGTGAAGGCGAACGAGAGATTAATGTCGATCGTGAAGCTGTTACTCTTAGTGTTGCAAATACCGGTGATCGACCAATTCAGGTAGGCTCACATTATCATTTTTATGAAGTAAACAAAGGTCTGATATTTGAACGTGAAAAGAGCCGGGGTTTCAGGCTGGACATCCCTGCAGGCACGGCGGTGCGTTTTGAGCCAGGGCAGACGCGCGAAGTGGTTTTAGTCAGGTATGCAGGAGATAAGAAAATTTACGGTTTCAATGGGCTCGTCATGGGTGCTGTAGAGGAATAATAATGGCAAAAATCAGTAAACAGGCCTATGCCGAAATGTATGGCCCCAGTACCGGTGACCGTATACGTCTCGGTGATTCGGATTTGTGGATTGCCGTTGAGGATGACCACACCGTCTATGGTGACGAGGTCAAATTTGGGGGGGGCAAGGTTATTCGTGATGGCATGGGGCAGAGTCAAAGAATATCTGACGAAGTTGTCGATGTGGTCATTACCAATGCCCTGATTCTGGATTACTGGGGTATCGTTAAGGCGGATGTCGGTATCAAGGATGGGCGTATAGCGGGGATAGGCAAGGCAGGCAACCCCGATACCCAGGCGGCGGTCAATATCATTATTGGGCCGGGTACCGAGGTGATTGCCGGAGAAGGGCAGATATTGACTGCCGGAGGTGTCGATTCACATATACATTTTATCTGTCCACAACAGGTCGATGATGCCCTGATGTCGGGTGTGACGACGATGCTGGGTGGTGGAACCGGTCCGGCAACCGGGACAAATGCCACCACATGTACCCCAGGCCCCTGGAATATCCACAGAATGCTGCAGGCATCGGATGAACTGCCCATGAATCTTGGTTATCTCGGGAAAGGGAATGCCAGTTTACCCGAGGCACTGGTGGAGCAAGTCATGGCTGGGGCCATTGGTCTTAAATTGCACGAGGACTGGGGGACCACCCCTGCATCCATTGATAATTGCCTGGCGGTAGCCGAAGAATACGATGTGCAGGTTGCGATTCATACAGACACCCTGAATGAATCCGGATTTGTTGAAGACAGTCTCGCCGCCATGAAAGGGCGCACGATTCATACCTATCACACAGAAGGGGCAGGTGGTGGCCATGCGCCGGACATCATCAAGGCCTGTGGCTATAAAAATGTATTGCCTTCTTCAACTAACCCGACCCGCCCCTACACCATTAACACCATTGATGAACATCTGGATATGCTGATGGTCTGTCATCACCTTGACCCGAATATTGCCGAAGATGTGGCCTTTGCTGAATCACGCATCAGGAGAGAGACCATTGCGGCCGAAGACATACTGCATGACCTGGGTGCCTTTTCAATGATTGCGTCGGACTCGCAGGCCATGGGGCGTGTTGGAGAGGTTATTATACGTACCTGGCAGACCGCTCACAAAATGCGGGTGCAGCGCGGCAGTCTGGCTGCTGACCCGGCAGAGTCAGATAATGCGCGGGCCAAACGCTATATTGCCAAATACACGATCAATCCGGCTCTGGCGCATGGTATCAGTCATGAAGTCGGTTCGGTAGAAGTCGCTAAACTGGCTGATCTGGTATTATGGAAACCGGCCTTTTTTGGCAGTAAACCCAGCATGATAATTAAAGGCGGAATGATCGTTGCTGCGCCTATGGGTGATCCGAATGCATCCATCCCAACGCCCCAGCCGGTACACTATCGTCACATGTTTGCAGCCCTGGGCGGGGCACGCACTGCCACATCGATGACCTTCCTGTCTCAGGCAGGCTACGACGCGGGGGTGCATGAAGAACTCAATTTGCAAAGCATGATCGCTGTGGTGAAACAGTGCCGTTCAGTAACAAAAGAAGACATGTTGTTGAATGATTACCTGCCAGAGATTTCGGTTGACCCGCAAACTTATGAAGTACGGGCTGACGGTGAGTTATTGACCTGTGAGCCTGCAAAGGTTTTGCCAATGGCACAACGTTATTTTCTATTTTAGACATGCTGCGCTTTACTCATAAAACGACGGGTACCTCCGACCTTACGCTGACCTTGAGTTACGAATTACGCCAGAAAAGTCGCCAGCGAGTAGAACTGGATAATGGTGAGGGAGCGGGTCTATTTCTCGAGCGTGGCATCATACTAAGAGAAGGGGATAATCTGGCCACAGATGAGGGTGATACGGTAATGATAAAGGCCGCGAAAGAAGCCGTCAGCACCGTGTATTGCGCTGATGCGCTGCAACAGGCACGCGCCTGTTATCACCTCGGCAACAGACATGTCACATTGCAGATTTCAGAGAAATTTATCCGCTATCAAACGGATCATGTACTGGATGAGCTTTGCCAGAGGCTGGGGCTGAAAGTCCTCAACGAAAAAGCACCATTTGAACCTGAACCGGGGGCCTATGGCGATTATGGGCATGTGCAGGGCCATTCGCACAGCCACGCACAGGGTCATTCCCACAGTCACGAGCATGAGTCCGACCGTGAACATGATCACTGACCGGGCACTGCTACGGCTGATGCAATTGATCAGCCCATCATTACCCATTGGTGCATTCACCTATTCTCAGGGGATTGAGTGGTGTGTGGAAGCCGGTTGGCTAAATGATGTCGACAGTCTGGAGCGGTGGTTAACTGATCTGCTGCAGACCAGCATGCAGGATCTGGAAATACCTATTCTGCTACGCATGATGCGGGCCTGGTCAGATGGCGATACAGTATCACTGCAACGCTGGAGTGAGTTGAGTATGGCAAGTCGTGAGACAGCAGAATTACGAATGGAAGAGAAGAACCGTGCTTATGCACTTTTTCGTCTGTTGTCCTCACTGGATATAGCAAAAACCACTGACTGTGAATCACTGATAAAATCCAGCCAGGCAGCCGGTTTCTCGTTTGCCAGTGTGACCTGGGATATCCCCCCACATCAGGCCTGTCTGGGATTTGTCTGGAGCTGGTTGGAAAATCTGGTCATTGCGGCGGTTAAACTGGTACCGCTGGGACAAACAGATGGACAGAGAATTCTGATACATCTTTCCAGTGAGGTCGATAAAGTCCTCGAAAGGGCTGCACAGCTGACCGATGATGAGGTGGGCTGTTCCAGCCCTGCACTGGCCATTGCCAGTGCTCAACATGAAACACAGTACACCCGTTTATTCCGTTCCTGAAATAGGATAAATCATGGCAGAAAGGTTGCGACAAAAATCATCACAAAATCCATTACGTGTCGGCGTTGGTGGCCCCGTTGGCTCAGGCAAAACGGCATTGCTCGATAAAGTGTGCCGGGTGATGCGTGAGAATTATGATATCGCTGTCGTGACCAATGATATCTACACGAAGGAAGATGCGAATTTCCTGATTAATAGCCAGGCACTTGAAGCGGACCGTATCATTGGTGTTGAGACCGGTGGGTGTCCACACACAGCCATTCGTGAAGATGCATCAATGAATCTGGCGGCTATCGATGATCTGACTCAAAAATTCACCCGGCTTGATGTCGTCTTTATAGAAAGTGGCGGTGATAATTTATCAGCTACCTTCAGTCCGGAACTTGCAGACCTGACGATCTATGTGATTGACGTAGCAGAAGGCGAGAAAATTCCACGTAAGGGTGGCCCGGGCATTACAAAGTCTGATCTACTGGTCATCAATAAAATCGATCTTGCACCTTATGTCGGCGCATCACTTGAAATTATGCAGACCGATACCAAACGTATGCGAGGCGAGAGACCTTATGTCATGACTAATCTAAAAAAATCACAGGGCGTGGATGAGATTATCCAGTTTATCGAAAGGGAAGGTATGTTATAGGGCAGGGGAAAGGTAAGCTTAAGTGTGACGTCGCAATGTCAGGGTAGCTTTAAGCCCGCCTTCCTTGCGATTGATAAGTTGTAAATCACCACCGTGTGACAGGGCAATATTGCGTGCAATACTCAAACCCAACCCGGTACCACCGGTTTTGCGGCTACGTGATGTTTCCAGACGAAAGAACGGTTCGAAGACGGTATCGAGTTGTTGTTCGGGAATGCCCGGCCCGGAATCGCTAATGCTAATCAATACCGTGCTGTCATTTTCACTGGCGGTTATAACAGCATTACCGGCATATTTTATCGCATTTTCAACCAGATTAACGATGCAGCGTTTCAATGCCTGCGGTCTCGCTGGATAGGGGCTTAACTGGCACTTTTCAATTTCAACCTGTTGACCAAGTTCTGCCGCATCCTCTTTTATAGTTTCTAAAAGTGCACAGATATCAACAGCCTGCAGAGTTTCACGGGCATCGTCGGCGCGTAAAAAATCCAGTGTTTCACCCGCGATAGCCTCCATCTCATCAAGATTACGGGTGAAGTTCTCGCGCTGTTCTGTATCATCGAGCATTTCAGTACGCAAGCGCATGCGTGTGATCGGTGTTTTCAGATCGTGCGAGATAGCTGTCAACAAGCGACTTCGATCTTCAATAAAGCGTTGCAAGCGACATTGCATGGTATTGAAGGCATGGCTGGCATGGCGCATTTCGGTCGATCCGGTTTCTACCATGGGCGGCTGGTTAATGTCGCTGCCCAGCTTGTCGGCCTGTTTTGCCAATAATGTCAGTGGCCGGGTTGCCACGCGTACAGCAATCAATGACACCAGTAGCACTATAATAATCAATACGGCCAGATTTACTAAAAGCGAAGTTGAGCTTGCGAAGATTTCATCATCAATCCGGTTTTCAAATGTCACCCAGACGCCATCGCCTAATTTCACCTGGGCGAAAAAGACCAGCGCCTCGGGCGCAGTCATCCCCCCCATCCCCATGTATTCCATGTGCATCATGTGGCCGTCATCTTCGTGCAGAGTATTCATCACGGGTTGATCGCTAACGGCAACGTGTAAGGGATACCCTTCACCTAACTGCGCCTGTAGACGATTACGAAATTCAGCGCTGGGTGATTCTGGAATAATGGGTTTCTGGTCTGGCCAAACTGGCGCGGATAACGACACCTTTAGTGGTGGTACATTCAGGATGGCAATCAGTCGCTGCCTTTCTGCATCGCCCTCATCATCAAGCAGGCGCACAATTTCGGCGATACGCTCCGCACTTTGCATGCCACTGGCCTGAAATAGCCGTTGGCCACGATCATGGAACTGTAGCAGGGTGCTTAGTAATTGTGCCAGCAACAGGCCGGACAATAAGATAAGTGCCAGTCGACCGAATAACGATTGTGGGAACAGGCGCATCAGTTTTGTTCTTCTACGTTTGCGGTAAAGACATAACCGGCACTGCGAACGGTTTTAATCAACCGTGGCTCACGGCTATCATCACCCAGGCGTTTGCGTAGCCGCCCAACCTGCACATCAATACTGCGGTCATAGGGTCCGGCTTCTTTACCGCTGACCAGTTCCAGCAACTGATCGCGGCTCATCACGCGGTTCGGACGATCCAGAAAAACGCGTAACAGGCGGTATTCACCACCGCTTAGAGGGATAACTATGCCCTCGGTAGAAATCAGGTGACGGGCAACCGTGTCGAGTGTCAGGCCGGCAAAATATAATTCCCCTTTGGGTTCGGATTGCACCGCACTGTCGGGCAACATACGCGACCGACGCAATACGCTGGTGATGCGTGCCAATAGTTCACGTGGGTTAAAGGGCTTGGCCAGGTAGTCATCGGCACCCATTTCCAGGCCGACAATTCTATCCGTTTCTTCACCCAGTGCGGTGAGCATAATAATTGGCGTATGAGAGCCGGCACGTAGTTTACGGCACAGGGTCAGGCCATCTTCGCCGGGCATCATTAAATCCAGCACAATTAAATCAATGTTTGATTTACTCAGTACGTCCCGCATCGCGATGCCGTTTTCGGCGGTACTGGCACGTAGACCATGTTTTTCGAGATAGGCCTTTAGTAATTGGCGAATCTCTGCATCGTCATCGACGACCAGAATATGATCCTTGTGTTGTTGGTCATTCATAAGTTTCTTTTTAGCGCCTCGTGCCTCGTAAGTCAGTATATTTTTGTAACGTATTGTAACAGCACTCCAGAGGGATAAGCTGTGTTACAAAAATCCCCGATACTGACACTAGGCAGTTACAAGAAAATGTTTAAATAATAACCGAGCAACAAGGATGTTTTTATCACTTTCTTAAACGACAGGAGAAGTATCATGAAAAACAAAACAGTCTCTACATATATTATCGGTACAGTTGCTGGCATCGGACTGGCGATCGGCTCGGTAGCCTTTGCACAGGGTGGTATGATGGGGCAGACATCCCAGCAAACCACGCAGAATGGAATGCATGGACAAACCGCACAACGTGGTATGTACGGACAGACCACACAGGGTGGTATGATGGGGCAAACAGCCCAGAAATCCACGCAGGGTGGTATGCACGGACAGGCTACACAGGGTGGAATGATGGGGCAGACAGCCCAGAAATCCACGCAGGGTGGTATGCACGGGCAGGTTACGCAGGGTGGAATGATGGGGCAAGCACCCCAGAGATCTGCACAGACCACACAGGGTGGAATGCATGACAGCGCGACAGCACAGCAGACAATGGCTGATCATCACAACAGTATCAATAAACGCTGAAACTCGGTAGCTGACGACAAGGACAGGGCGCCCTGATTACGATGATAAGGGGGCTAGACTGTCAGAACAGAACCCGGTCTGGATAATATATCTGACCGGGTTCACAGTCCGTTGCATAGCATCAGTTTATGGTTTTATGAATCTACAGCGTGACTGGCGTATAACAACCCAATACAGGATTTATAATGAAACGACGTGATTTTTTAATCGGTGGATTAGGTGTAACTGCCGGTGCTTCGGCGGTGTCCTTTGCCCCCTTTGCCCTGGGCCAGATGATGATAGGGCAACGGGCTTATTATCAACCCTCTTTTGCCTTGCAGGATTTTGCTTTGCCCGTACTGGATGAAGGTTCAACGGTACAGGGTAAACAGGTATTTAAACTCGTGCTGCAATCGGGCGAAAGTCGCATTCTGCCCAATATAAATACACCGACCATTGGTATTAATCAAAATTTTCTGGCACCGGTGTTGCGCTTTAAAAAGAATCAGACAGTAAGAATGGAAGTCACTAACAAGCTCGGTGAAGCTGCCGCATTGCACTGGCACGGCATGGTCTTGCCTGCCACACAGGACGGTGGTCCACACCAGGCTATCAAACCCGGTGACACCTGGGTTGCAGAGTGGCAGGTCATCAATGAACCCGCAACGTATTTTTATCATTCACATACGCATAACCATACTGCTGACCAGGTATGGCGTGGCTTGGGTGGGCAAATGCAAATTGTAGATGAAGACCGTGATGCACAGTTAGGCATACCGCATCAATATGGCGTGGATGATTTCCCGGTCATTATTACCGACCGCGCTTTTAACAAATCCGGTACATTTTATTACAGCAATACCCGTATGCAAAAAATGCAGGGGATGCACGGCAATGTTATTTTAGTGAACGGTGCAGCCAACTCGGTGCTAAAACCGAAAAAATCATTAATTCGCCTAAGATTACATAATGCTTCGAATGCCCGTTTTTATCATTTACATTTTTCAGACAACCGGCCGTTTCAACTTGTTGCAACCGATGGCGGATTGCTGGAGCAGCCACAAACCCTAAACTATATCCACCTTGCACCTGCCGAGCGTGCTGACATCATTGTTGATGTCTCCGATGGTAAAACTCTGTCACTGCAAAATAAAAAAGGTTATGGCAATCTCAATACCGGGATGATGAGCATGATGGGGGGTAACAGTGACCTGGATAGTAACTTCGATTTGTTTCATATAGATGCCAGTAAGGCTGGTAAGGTTGCGGCATTTAACACAACAAAATTAGTCAGCTTGCCAGACTGGTCAAATGTAGATATCGCCACAACCCGTCGACTACAACTGGATATGCAAATGGGCCCGACGATGATGTTTGGTTCTGGCGGATTTGCTATCAATAAAAATGAGTATGATATGAACGTCATCAACGAAGTGGCAAAAGCCAATACTTTTGAAATATGGGAATTACACAACCCGTCAATCACACATCATCCGATACATGTGCATAACACCCAGTTCAGGATTCTTGACCGCAATGGTCGCCCGCCTTACAGTTGGGAGAACGGCTTGAAAGATACGGTTACCGTCTATACCGATGAAAAGGTAAGAATACTTGTACCGACCGGGCCTTACAAAGATGCCAAAATGCCCTACATGTACCATTGCCATATTCTGGAACATGAGGACGCAGGGATGATGGGACAGTTTACGGTGACGTAGGGGCTGGGTGCATCAGAAAAATCGTTATAAGTTTTATGTTTCAGGTTTTACGTAAATCGTAAAACCTGAAACGATCTTCTTCATCCCTTTATCTGCAGTTTACTCCGCAGCATATCAATCTCTTCCATTAATTCCAGTGCCAGCGCCGCACCGGGCAAGTTTATGCGCAAATCTCTTTGCAGATGCAATGTGATTTCCACCTTGCGCTGGGCGGTGCCGGTGAAGCGCCAGTTGGAAGGTGAAGTGCCGACAGGCGTCAGCAGGCCTTCTTCTACCATATCGATAATGGCTTCTGCCTGTACGCCACAGCATTGACAGAGGTCGGCGAGGCTGAATTCAAAATATTCATCAATAATTTCGATGTGTATGGAGTGCTTGGACATGTTTATACTCCCAACCGGTGGCGTGGGTTAAAGTTCATTTCTTTCTGCATGCGGCGGTACAGTTCTTTCTGTTCTTCAGTTTTGGCCTCGGGTGTTTCAATTTTAATTACCACAAATTGATCACCTTTTTTCTTACCAGGTAGGCCACGCCCTTTTAAGCGAAGCTTGCTACCGCTCTGTGACCCCACAGGAATTTTCATCTCAACTTTACCTCCCAGTGTTGGGATAGAAACTTTTTCACCCAGTGCGGCCTCCCATGGGGTGACGGGTAGATCTACGTATACATCGCGTCCATCTACGGTGTAAATAGGGTGGGGTAACAGATCAATTTCAAGATAGAGATCGCCAGCCGGTGCATCACCGACACCTGGGCCACCCTGTCCGCGCAGACGAATTCTTTGGCCTTGTGTAACGCCTTTCGGGATTTTTACATTCAGTTTACGATCATGCGTGACGAGATGGCCTGTGGTATCGACTTCGGGCATTTTCAGTGTGATGGCCCGTCTGGCACCGTGGTAGGCATCCTCCAGAGACACCCCTACTTTTGCATGGTGATCCTCACCTTTCATTTGAAAGTGGCGCCCCCGGGCCTGCTGAAATTCCGCACCGCCAGCACGTCCGAACAGATCCTCAAAGAAATCACTAAAATGTGCTGAATTGGCCTCCGTGTAACCGCCACCACTGAACTCAAACCCATCCTGCCATCCGGGCGGTGGCTGGAAGTCCTGTCCCTGTTGCCAGTTTGAGCCTAACTGATCATAGGCCGCGCGTTTTTCAGGGTCTTTTAACACCTCATAGGCTTCGCCAACTTCCTTGAAACGTTCTTCCGCATCAGATATTTTACTGACATCGGGATGATACTTACGCGCCAGCTTGCGGTAGGCTCGCTTTATCTCATTTTGCGTGGCATCACGCTTGATGCCCATGATTTTGTAGTAATCTTTGTATTCCATAAACTGTTTTTCCTGCCTTTATTCAAACAATGAAAATACCTACAGATGATATGGGGCTAGAGCTGAGTTTAACAATCTCCTCTGATGATAGAGTGATGCCTGCCTGTTATCATGTGTTCAACGTCAGCAACTCCCGGCCATGTGCCGTGTAAATTAGGGCGCAGGGGGGGATAAGTCCAGTTGGCGAGGCTAAAAGGGGTCGGCTTAGGGAGGGGAGCAGGGTTACACTAACGGTATTCAATGTAATAAATCGCAACACCCAAAGCGATAAGGGCAAACTCAAAAACAGTAATCCAGAGCAACATATAAGTAATGCGCCGCCCAGAGGGATTCATCGGTTGCCAGATACGTTTCATATACCAGCGCCAGGGTGCAAAACGTGACCAGCGGTGCCAGGAACATAAATATTGTTGTAAATATTTTCCCCAGACGGAAAGGCTTCTATCTACTGTATGCAGCTGTCCTTCGCGATCCTCCTCGGACATCCCGGCGTAGGTATCAGTGATGGTTAATTTTGATTTCCGTTGTGAACCGTCGGGCAAGGGTTCAACCTTGAAAATAGTACTGGATTTAATGCCTTGCTGGTAACAGACCTCAATAGTTTCTGGTAATTTTCTGACCTGAAGTGTCAGATCAAAATCAAAAGGTTCGTCCTGGCTAATGTTCTGGCCTGAAAATTGGAAACGGTTCTCATCATCATCGACAGCTTGCCACTTTTTGAAGGTAAGCATTGGGTTGATTCGGAACAGTCTTTCAACATCCTGACAGAAGGATAGCAGGCTTTGCACATCCAGGGGTGTCTCTATCGATACCCATGCCGCATCCTCTGCAGCGGGGTTCTGTATCTGATTATTCATGGCTAAGAGGGTGGGTAAGGTACGATGAGCAGGGGAATCTCCAGAGCGTGCGTCAGAGATTCGGTTTTCATGCGTGAACGCAGACCTTTTATTCCTTTTGGACGGGGTGAACCCATGATAACGAGGTCAAAGGTCGCTTTTTTGCTGGAATTGATCAGGCATTTTTCCGGTTCGCCCAACACAATTTCACTGCTGTATTGCAGGTTTTTCTCTTCCGCGTTTTTGCTGATACGCTCACAGTGCTCATCGACTTCTCGACCAAGTTCACTTTCAAGATAACGACGGTAGGTGTTTCGTGTTGAGCCATTGTTCAACCAGTCATCACCTGTCATACCTTTCCACAGATTTGGAACAACAATCAGGTGATGCAATTTGGCTCCACTGGTGCACATGCGTATGGCCATTTGTTCTGCTGCCTGGGCACCTGTCGTGCCATGACTTGCAAGTAGTACGTGATTGAGAGAATTCATTGATAGACAAAAAAATACGTGAATGGGCTCACAGCTTAACCGTTTGATGTGTTGTGTTAAAGAGATAAAAAACGGCGCCCGCAGATGCGGGCACCGGTGCTACTGTACTGCGTATAGACTATTTAGTCATATCTAGTTTGAAACATATACCCAAAATGCAATGATCAGGGCAAACGTTAGTGCCATATAGTCTTCTCTGCGGTCGCTAGTAAAAATGGACAGTGCAGATCCGCGTTCAAATTGTGTAACTTCTTCTTCTTCACTCATAATTATTACTCCTTTTAAACAGTTTCACTAACCAGCCAGATAACCACGATCAGAGACAGTATGGCCTTGGTAAGCCCGACGACACCGCCAATCATCGCGGGGGCTCCGCCAGCCTGTTTCATTGAACTGAAGGTAATCTGCATACCGAGTCCTACCAGACCAAATGCAAATAGCCAGGTAATCCATTTTCGGAATGCCTTGATCATTTTCGCTTGGTGTCGAACCGCTTTGTGTGCTTTTTTCAGTACATGATTTAGATCTTTTGAGAGTATTTTTGCATTGATCACCCCGCGGATTACAGCATCGTCAGTATCCGACATAATCTTACGGTTTTCGATCAGGCGTAATACCGCGTCTTTCCGATCAGCGCGTTGAATCTTATCAATCTCTGCCTGGAGTGATACGATCTGCTCCTCTTTAAGAAGATTCTTCTCTTTGAATCCTGTATCGACCGTATTGCCGAAGTACTTACCTTTGTAATGCTTTGCCGGAGCGAAAACACCTGTGGTAGACAACGCAAATAACAGGATAAAACCAAGGACAAATACCGGAAATTTCTGAATCATTATGTGACCGACGTTGACCTTGTCAGCGTGTTCTTCACGTTTCACGTACCACATGGCTAGCCATAACACGATGATCGGTAATACCAGCACGCGTGTGATATTGAAAATTTCAGCCACCTTCAGGGTTTCAATGCCGTCAGGTTGATAGGCGAGCGCCGCACCGGCTACCTGTGCTGAATTCAGAATACCTGTTCCTGCCCATGCGCCGAACTGTACATAACTCATGTCCAGTAGTTGGCCGACGACAGGGAAGACGAACATACTACCAACGCCCCACAGCAGGATGGTGCCGATGGTATAGGCAATCTCTACCGACTTGGCCTGCACCACAGGTGCGGCAGCCACTGTGGCTGATACACCACAAACACCCATACCCGCAGAGAGTACCCCAGCCATGGAGTTTGGAATCTTCATTAAAGAGCCCATCCATAACACCATGCCGACCGATCCGAGGACGAAGAAGCCAATCATGATAATGGAAAGGCCGCCCAGGTTCGCTAACTCAGCAGCACTGTACAGAGTACCCAGCAGAATCACACCAGTCTTAAGGCCCAGGCGGGATAGACGAACTCCATTTTCAGCCCAATCTGGAACTTTGAACCAATTGACTACAATAATACCGGCTACGATACCCAGTACGATATAATTCAGACCCAGTAACTTGTGGATATATTTACCGGTGTCGCCGACTTTCCCCATCTGTATACTTACCCACGCAACTTCTGGTGCAACAAACCAACGTACCAGCATAGCAATCAGCAGGATAAACATTGCTCCCGCTATGGTAGACGAGTAGTAATCCCAGTCTCCTTTCTTCGGAGTAACAAACCATTGCCAGGCCCCGACTAACGCGGAAATACCGCCAAAATACAGCGCCAAAGTGGTGAGTTCACCTAAATATTTATATTTTTTGCCGGCTGCGAGATGTTCGATATAACCTTCCATCATACCGTTGCTGGCAAGAAACCAGATAGCCAGCATGATCAGGCCAATAATGAACAAAGCTGGCGATTTCTTGGTGTAGACCATCGTTGTTTCTCCTTTATGTTGTATTACTTAATATTAAGTTATTGTTTATATTAATTGTTTATATTAATTATTATTGATGTACATTCTTACTTTCTAGCTGCCAATTTGTGCCTTTGACTTATCCAGCCGTAAGATACGGTTATAACTTTTTTCATTAGACATCTTTATGTATTTGAATACAAGTTGTATGGGTATATTTTTTTCTAAAGTTACATAAATTTTTTCTAAAGTTACATAAAAACTACGGAATTTTTGTGAATAGTGGACAATGGTCCAATATAAAACTGGGATATACTGAAAATAATTTGGCCACTGAGGTGCTTTGCCTGGCCACCCTATATTTTCCTATATTATTTAGTGTGTTACAGGAGACTGAAATAATTGAAGTAAAGAAAACTGATTTGCACTTAGAGAGATTAGTGCGCGCAGAAAAACTACAGTTACTGTTTAACCAGTCATTTCCGGCAATTCCCATTAGTTTTCTGATCGCTATATTGCAAAGTGCAATTTTATGGCCTGTACAACGGAAGTCTGTATTGCTGGCATGGTTAACGATCCTTGCTGTGATTGCAATTGGGCGGATGCTTCTGTTCATTTTTTACTGGCGGGCAGCGCCGGAGGAAGAAAAGGTATTGGTATGGGAAAAACCTTATTTTATTACTCTCACCATGGCAACTATTACCTGGGGGTTTGGTGCGGTTTTTATCATGCCTGATGATTCTGTCCTTCATCAGGTGGTGATCTATTTTTTCCTTGTTGGTTTGTCGGGTGGTGCGATTTCCGTTTACTCCGCACATCGCACTATGACACTGGTAACCCTGGCAGTTCTTCTGTTGCCAACAACATTCTGGTTTTTCATGCAGGCTAATTTGCTTTTAACGGGGATGGCTGCCGCTGGATTTATATTCTTTCTTTCATCAATTCGCTCCGGGAAAATTCTCTCTGACAAGCTGAATCGGAGTTTTATGCTTGCCCACGAATTAAAACTGGCGAAAGAGAAGGCAGAAGAACTGGCATTGATGGATGAGCTATCCGGACTCGATAATCGACGTGCTTTTTATGAAAAGGGAGGCCTGCTGGTTAAATATTGCCTGCGTAACGGAAAATTACTCGCCCTGATTCTTCTGGATATTGACCACTTTAAACGTATCAATGATACCTATGGGCATGCAGGAGGCGACGAGGCCATACGGCAGGTAGGACGCCTGATAAAGCAAGTCATTCGTAAGTCAGACATTGGTGCCCGAATTGGTGGAGAAGAATTTGCCGTACTGCTGGAGGTTTCTGACCGTGATGGTGCAGAGATTCTTGCCGAGAAACTACTCAACGCTATTACGGGCACACCCGTCGTTTACAATGAGCGTAGCTTTACCATTTCGGCCAGTTTTGGTGTCTCAGTCTGTGTTTGTGGGCTGGAAACCCTCTTCAAGCGGGCAGACGAGGCGCTGTACAGGGCCAAAAACAGTGGCCGCAGTTGTGTCGTGGTTGATGGGGACGCGGTTGAACCTCAGTTTGAAAGTATCAAGGTTGAATTAACCCCTGAGTAACAACCCCTTTTAAAAACCCCGTTTGACAAAACGGTGGCCACATTCATTCCAGGATGATTCCAGGTGGTCTGCTGATTATCACTCAACGGTCTGGCCCCCTTTAGTGAGGCACTTTTATTGTGCGTAATTGATATGCGTGCACTAATATGACCCTCTTTCCTATTTACCATTATTGACTTCATATCCCTTACTTGTTGATTAATATTAACTAATTTATTTGTATTGAGTGTGGCACTGTTTTTGCATCACACTGGGCAAGTGTTCAATGACGTTATTGTCATGATTTGCTGAATAAGACGGCTAGGGTTCCGGTCTGTAAAAAAAGATGTCTGGTCCAAGAGCTGTCGACCTGCCGGCGTTATGTTGCTGCTCTGCAGGTTACACGGAGGGATAAAAGCCCGGGAGGTGTGCATCAGATTGATGTCGCATTGAACTCTCGAAAACAAACCTGCTGTGTAACCATCGGAGAAAGTATGAAATCGCTAATCAAGAACCTGTTTATTCTTCTTATTATCCCAGCAACAATTCTGGCCACACCTCCTGCTATGGCCGGCGACAAATTCAAGGTTGCCTGGAGCATCTATGTCGGCTGGATGCCCTGGGATTATGGTGACAGTTCAGGAATCCTCAAGAAATGGGCCGATAAATATGGTATTGAAATTGAGTTGGTACAGATTAATGATTATGTAGAATCTATTAACCAGTACACTGCGGGTGGTTTTGATGCCGCCGTAATGACCAATATGGATGCATTAACCATTCCGGCAGCCAGCGGTGTTGATAGTACCGCGCTGATCGTCGGGGATTTTTCTAACGGCAATGATGCGGTCATTCTGAAAGGCAAAAAAGAACTCAAGGACATCAAGGGCCAGAATATCAATCTGGTAGAACTGAGCGTCTCACATTATTTGCTCGCCAGGGCGCTGGAAAGTATCGGGCTTGTGGAAAAAGATGTCAAAGTCGTGAATACCTCAGATGCTGACATGGTTGCCGTTTACACGACCCCTTCAGTGACGGCTGTTACGACCTGGAATCCATTGGTGAGTGAAATCCTGGCAATGCCAAAGAGCTATAAGGTTTTTGATTCCAGTAAGATCCCCGGTGAGATTATCGACCTCCTGGTGGTGAATACAAAGACCCTGAAAAAGAGCCCCAAACTTGCCAAAGCTCTTGTAGGCGCCTGGTATGAGATAATGGCGAATATGCAGGGTAACGGTGCGAAGGCCATAGAGGCACGTACCAGCATGGGGGTGGCCTCCGGTACTGACCTGAAGGGTTATGATGCCCAGCTTGCTTCGACCAAAATGTTCTACAAGGCGGCGGACGCCGTTGCGTTTACCAATAGTGCTGCACTAAAAGACACAATGGCTAAGGTCGCCAGCTTCTCATTCGATCATGGCTTGCTTGGTGACGGTGCGCCAAATGCCGGGTTCATCGGTATTGAATCGCCAGCGGGTGTTTTTGGAGACAAGAAAAATATCAAGCTACGCTTTGATCCCACCTATATGCAAATGGCTGCTGACGGCAAGCTATAAGTTATCATAAAGACACGCAGAAGAAGCTGGCTGGTATTGCCAGACCCGTGTACCCGACGATGAAACGTTTATTAAACCAGCATCCAGACACCACACAGAAGATTATTCTGGGCGTGTTACCTTTTGTGGTACTGCTGCTTATTTATCTCGTGGCGTCAGATGCACGTTTGGTAAAAAATCCTGACGATAAGCTGCTGCCATCGATCAGTGATATGGGCAGGGCGATGGAAAAGCTTGCCCTGCAACCCAGCAAGCGTACAGGTGAATACCTTTTCTGGCAGGATACGGGGGCGAGTCTCACACGTCTGGGTCTCGGTGTTGGTATCAGTGCACTCATTGGACTCTTTTTTGGCATATTAAACGGTGTGATTCCCTACAGTCGTATAAATTTGTCACCCCTAATAACCGTTATTTCACTTATTCCCCCATTGGCACTGTTGCCAATACTTTTTATCGTATTTGGTCTCGGTGAACTTTCAAAGATTGTACTCATTACCTTTGGTATTACACCCTTTATTATACGAGACTTGCAGGGAAAGGTACTTGAACTGCCAGATGAGCAGTTAATCAAGGCACAAACGCTTGGTGCTTCAAGCTGGCTGGTTATTGTTCGGGTCGTACTGCCACAGATATTGCCACGATTGTTTGAAGCGTTACGTTTATCGCTTGGGGCCGCCTGGTTATTCTTGATTGCAGCAGAAGCAATAGCCTCAACTGACGGTCTGGGGTATCGTATCTTTTTGGTGCGTCGCTATCTTGCAATGGATATTATATTGCCATATGTTGCATGGATTACATTTCTGGCATTTTTAACCGACTATATTTTAAGGTCTGTGTCAGTGCGGTTTTTCCCCTGGTTTCACTCAACAAAGTAAATGGCTGTGGCCCAGATAGAAGCGAAAAGTTTGTGGAAGGAATACGGCGATAATACCGTACTTGAGCAGGTGAATGTTCAGGTTGAAAAAGGTGAATTTATCACTATTGTGGGTACTTCCGGTTGCGGCAAGACAACATTTTTACGGATGTTGCTGGGTGTCGAACAGCCCAGTCGTGGTGAGCTGTTGCTAGATGGCAAAGCCTTTCCTGCTGAACCGGGAGATGATCGCGGCGTGGTGTTTCAACGTTATTCTGTTTTTCCACACCTTACCGTCTTGAAGAACACCCTCCTTTCTGAAGAGTTTCATCAATCCCGTTTATTGGGTAAGTTATTCGGTCAGAAAAAAGAACAGGCGGAAGAGCGGGCAAAAGAAATGCTTGAATCTGTGGGTTTGAGCCACGTGCTGGGTCAATATCCGCACCAGCTTTCTGGTGGTATGCAGCAGCGGCTCGCTATTGCCCAGGCCCTGATACGAAAGCCAAAAATTTTATTGTTAGATGAGCCCTTTGGTGCGCTGGATCCGGGCATTCGTGCTGATATGCATGATTTAATTCTTGGCCTCTGGAACGAAACGGGCCTGACTATTTTTATGATCACTCATGATTTGAGAGAAGGGTTTTATCTTGGAACAAGACTATGGGTTTTTGATAAAATTCGACTGGATCCCCAATGCCCCCATTGCTTTGGCTCTACAATCACTTACGATATTGACGTGGGTCAGACGAAAGGATCACTTTTTCAGGCTATCGACCATTCTCTTGAAGATAGTCGGAAGTTTCTGGTGCAATAATCCGAAGGTTTTATTATGACAAATCCCATAATTGATGAAGGTAGCATTCCTGGTGGAGCGCATTGGTCGTTGCAGGCGCGTAAGGGTACCGTGTTGCGATTGATTGATCAGCAGGGCGGTGCAAATGTTGGAATATTATTTTTCAACCCACTTAATACCCTGGAGCGTTATAACGCGCCAGATACCCTGAAATGTCAGCATACATTTAAGCTGACCAGGGGACACTGCCTGTATTCTGATATGGGAAGAATCTTTTGTTCCATAATCGATGATACCGTCGGTTGGCACGATACAGTGGGAGGCAACAGCAACAAAAAAAGTGTCGAAGAAAAATGGGGTGAGCACAATTATCAGGACTACCATAATGACTGGTATCTGAACGGGCACGACAGTTTTCTTGTTGAAATGGTCAAGTACGGTATGAACCAGCGTGATATGGCCGCCAATCTGAATTTGTTCAGTAAAGTAGGCGTTGATGAAGCAGGCAATATGCACTTTATTGAAAATAACAGTAAGCCCGGCGACACCATTGAACTGCGTTTTGAGATGGATACCCTGGTCATTCTCCATACTTGTCCTCACCCTATGAACCCGGCTGCAGACTATCCAAAAAAACCAGTGGCTTATCAGCTATCAGTGGCTGATCCTGTAAGCAATGATGATTTATGTCGGCGTTCTCACGAGGAGAATAAACGAGGTTTTAATAATACGGAGCACTACAATCTGGGGTACGGTTGCTGATGATACAAGAAAGCACACGGATTCCGTCTCAGGCAGAACTTCGACAAACGGTACTGGCAGGTGATTATTTCATCCATATTGTGAAACGGGGGCAGACTTTTCGTATCCTTGACCTTGAGGGGAATCAGGCGGTGGACACATTGTTCTACAATGCCGACGACACGGCTGAACGCTACAGTGCCATTGATACCATTCGCGAGCAGGGGAATATTTACCTGACCACTGGCAGTACCCTGTTATCATCAAGATGCAATAAAATGCTCGATATTGTTGCGGATACCTGTGGTCGCCACGACACACTGGGCGGTGCCTGTGCTACAGAAAGCAATACTGTGCGATATGCACTGGAGAAAAAATGTATGCATGCCTGCCGAGACAGCTGGATGCTAGCGATTGCAGAGCATGAGGAATTTGGTATTGGAAAACGGGATATTACACATAACATCAATTTCTTCATGAACGTACCGGTAACCCCTGATGGCCAGTTGACGTTTGAAGACGGTATTTCGGATGCTGGGAAATATGTGGAGTTGAAAGCCCTGATGGACGTTATTGTTCTGATATCAAATTGTCCGCAGATGAATAACCCCTGTAATGCATATAACCCGACACCGATAGAAGTGCTGGTTTGGGACTAGCCCCCGTATAAGCGATCACCGGGACGACCCGACTGATCAATGTATGACAGCAGGACGGCCTGCGACACGTGATGGAGTCCCGTCGATATCTCCATCAATACGCAGTAGTGGTATCCTTAATAGAAAAATCTTATGTTTAGTAAAGTTCTTATCGCAAACCGTGGTGTAATTGCCACTCGAATTATCCGTACTTTAAAACAAATGACTTGTCAGTCCGTTTCCATTTATAACGAAGCGGATATCGATTCTTTGCATGTTCAATTTTCAGATGAAAGTTACTCTCTCGGTGAAGGGCCTGCTGCGGATACTTACCTTGATCAGGATAAGATTTTTGACATCATAAAAAAGTCTGGTGCTGAGGCAGTTCATCCTGGTTATGGGTTTTTAAGTGAAAATCCTGAATTTGTAAAAAGATGTGAGGAAAATAATATTACCTTTATCGGTCCGACTGCCGGGCAGATGAAATCCTTTGGACTAAAGCACAGGGCACGAAAGCTCGCAGAAGAAAATAAGATCCCTTTGTTACCGGGTACCGACTTACTGGAAAGTATAAATGAGGCAGTGGAAGCCGCAATACGTATAGGTTATCCCATCATGCTGAAAAGTACGGCCGGGGGTGGCGGCATAGGTATGCAACTTTGCTGGGATCAGCAGGAACTGGAAAAGTCCTTTGATTCGGTGCAGCGTTTAAGTAAAAACAATTTTTCCAATAGTGGCTTGTTTATTGAAAAATTTGTAGAGCATGCTCGTCATATTGAGGTTCAGGTGTTTGGCGATGGCAAAGGAAAGGCAATCGCTATCGGTGAACGTGATTGTTCGACGCAACGCCGCAACCAGAAAGTAATAGAAGAAACCCCGGCACCGAATATCACCCCCGAAGTAAGAGCCGGGTTACATCAAACGGCTACACGACTTGTAAAAGCAGTTAATTATCGAAATGCCGGAACGGTAGAGTTTGTCTATGACCAGAGTAGCGATCAATTTTACTTTCTTGAGGTAAATACGCGCTTACAGGTTGAACACGGTATTACCGAGCAGGTATTCAATATTGATCTGGTTGAATGGATGATTAAACTGGCTGCAAATGAACTGCCTGATCTTGATCAACTGGGAACTGCGCTAACGTTATCGGGCCATGCTATTCAGGCGCGCATTTATGCTGAGGATCCGAATAAAGATTTCCAGCCTTGTGCAGGCCTGCTTAGTGAGGTGTCATTTCCAGTGAAAGAATATTTGCGTATTGATCACTGGTTGGAAACAGGTATTGAGGTGTCCCCCTTATTTGACCCCATGTTGGCAAAAATTATTGTTACTGCAGAAAATCGATCAAGTGCTATTCAGCAACTGGATTCTGCATTAGCGGATACAAGTTTGTACGGTATAGAAACCAATATAAATTATGTCCGTGAAATTCTAAATACGGATATCTTTAATCGGGGTGAAATAGTCACGCGCTATTTAAACGGTTTCGTCACCCATCCCTGTACCATCGATGTTATCAGTTCCGGTACCTTAACCACCGTACAGGACTATCCGGCACGTACCGGTTACTGGGATATCGGCGTACCCCCTTCAGGACCGTTTGATCAATATTGTTTTAGTTTAGGAAATCGACTGCTGAATAATTCTGTTAATGCTGCGGGGCTGGAAGTCACCCTTAATGGCCCGAGACTGAGGTTTAACAGTGATACACAGATCGTTCTTAGCGGCGCTGCTATGGATGCACAGCTAGATGGTTCAGCAATACCGTTTTGGCAAGTCATCGATGTTAAAGCAGAGCAGACTTTAAATATTGGTAATATAAGATCTGCCGGTGCAAGGGCTTATTTGTCTATCAAAGGCGGTATTAAATGCCCTGAATATCTCGGTTCGCGGTCCACCTTTACACTGGGGCAGTTTGGTGGCCATGCAGGCCGAGCCCTTCGTGCCGGGGATGTTTTGCATTTCAGCAAGCAAAAAGAGAAGTCTGCTGAACTTAGTTTACCCTGCGAATTAATACCAGAAATCAGCAATACATGGCAGTTGAGGGTTATATACGGCCCACATGGCACCCCTGACTTTTTCACGGAAAATGATATAAAAACCTTTTTTGAATCAGTCTGGGAAGTACATTACAACTCCAGTCGCACGGGTGTCAGGCTAATCGGGCCAAAGCCGGAGTGGGCAAGAAGTGATGGTGGTGAAGCGGGCATGCATCCATCAAATATTCATGATAATGCCTATGCAATTGGCACGGTGAATTTCACCGGTGATATGCCGGTTATTCTGGGCCCGGATGGCCCATCCTTAGGTGGTTTTGTTTGCCCCGCGACGGTCATTACAGCAGACTTATGGAAGCTGGGACAGCTAAAAGCAGGGGATAAAATTAAGTTCATAGCGGTCACTATTCAGGATGCAGTGGCGGTAGAAAAAGCACAATTAGATTCGATAGAAAAGCTGGAATATATTCCTTCGAAGGTTTTACCCGCCTTGATTACTACACCGGTCATCAAAACAATCGCTGCACAGATACACGGTGTACAAATTGTCTATCGGTACTCTGGTGATAAATATTTACTGGTGGAGTTCGGTGATTTAAAACTGGATATCGAATATCGTTTCCGGGTACATGCATTAATGCTGTATTTGCAGCGGAATAAAGAAGAAGGCGTACTGGAATTAACACCGGGTATTCGATCCCTACAGGTTCATTATGATAGCCAGATTATTTCACTGAAGGATTTATTAATTGTCCTGGATAATGCGCTTTCTGCATTGGAAGATATTGAAGACCTTGAGGTTCCTGCACGAGTGGTACATTTACCGCTTAGCTGGGACGATAGCGCCTGTCATCTGGCAATAGAGAAGTACATACATTCCGTACGAAAAGACGCCCCCTGGTGTCCGGATAATATTGAATTCATTCGACGCATCAATGGCCTGGATGATATTCAGCAGGTTAAAGATATCGTGTTTGATGCCAGTTATCTGGTGATGGGGTTGGGAGACGTTTATCTGGGTGCTCCGGTAGCAACGCCGATGGACCCAGGGCATCGTCTGGTTACCACGAAATATAATCCAGCACGTACATGGACGGCGGAAAACTCGGTAGGTATAGGCGGCTCATATCTCTGTGTCTATGGTATGGAAGGACCGGGGGGTTACCAGTTTGTTGGCCGTACACTGCAAATGTGGAACAGGTATAATAAAACTCGAGAATTCAGCCAGCCCTGGCTATTACGTTTCTTTGACCAAATCAAGTTCTATGAGGTCAGTGCAGAAGAACTGAAACAGATACGCCGTGACTTTCCCAAGGGCCGTTACAGTATCGACATCGAAGAAACACGCTTTAATTTAAAAGACTACCTGGAGTTTCTTCAGCAAAATAAAAATAATATTGAAAATTTTAAAAACAGGCGAAAAATAGCTTTTGACGAAGAACTCCAGAGATGGCTTGAATCAGGCCAGATTAATTATGAATCGGTGCAGGATCTTGCCAGCGACATCGGCGAAGAAGATGCACTGCCGGAACGGTGTGTTGCGATTGAAAGCCCAGTTGCTGGCAATATATGGAAAATACTGGTTAAGCAGGGCGATATTATTCAACAAGGTCAGCCGATGCTTATCCTTGAATCAATGAAAATGGAAATTGAAATAGTTGCACCGCATGCCGGTATTGTTTATGCCATCAACCGCAGCGAAGGAAGCCAGATCAATACCGGACAGGCATTATTGATTTTACAAGAGACTTAACATGAACCTAAGCATCTCTCATTTACGTGACGCATATAAAAACAAAACACTGACACCACAACAACTTCTAGAAAATATCCGGCAGGCCTGTGAGCAGTTTGTAGATCACAATATATGGATACATTTGTTAAGTCGGGAAGAATTACAGCCATACCTGGATAATCTGCTGAATAAACGTATTGAAAGATTTCCTTTGTACGGCATTCCGTTTGCCATCAAAGACAACATCGATTTAGCCGGTATACCAACTACCGCCGCATGCCAGGCTTTTAGCTATCTGCCTGAAAAATCAGCCTTTATTGTAGAACAGCTGATTAACGCAGGGGCAATACCGGTAGGTAAAACTAATATGGACCAGTTCGCCACAGGTTTGGCGGGGACACGCTCTCCAGCACCCTGGGGGGCGTGTAAGAATTCATTTAATAAGGATTATATCTCCGGTGGCTCGAGTTCCGGTTCGTCTGTTTCAGTTGCACTCGGTCTGGTCAGTTTTTCACTGGGTACTGACACAGCGGGCTCCGGCCGTGTGCCAGCTTCTTTTAACAATCTAATTGGCTTAAAACCGTCAAAGGGCTTGTTGAGTATGAGTGGCGTGGTTCCTGCCTGCCGCAGTCTGGATTGTGTCAGTGTCTTTGCCTTAACCACCGATGATGCCAACACTGTCTTTGAACAGGCTGCGGTTTACGATGTTAATGATCAGTATGCAAGAGAAAATCCATTTTCTAATAACGGGCGACAGTATGGTTTGCCCGTGGAACCCTTCACCTTTGCTGTTCCACAGCGGGATCAGCTGGAATTTTTTGGCAATACCGCCGCACAGAAACTGTTTGAAAAAAGTATCAGTACAATGCAGGCACTCGGCGGTAAAAAACATGAAATAGATTTTGCGCCATTCCTTCAGGCGGCAAAATTGCTGTATGAAGGTCCCTGGGTAGCGGAACGGTATGTGGCGATAGAAAATATTATTAGCCAGCAGGCAAACGAGTTAATACCGGTAATCAGAACCATCATTGGCCGTGCTAAAAACAAAAAAGCAACAGAGGCCTTCAAGGCGGAATACAGTCTACAGAAGCATAGGTCGCTGGCGAAACGCCTCTTGACAGACGTCGATTTTCTCATGACACCGACCGCCGGCACTATCTATACCATAGAAGAGATAAATACCGATCCAATAAAGCTAAACAGCAATCTTGGATACTATACCAATTTTATGAATCTGCTGGATTGTGCCTGTATAGCAGTCCCCGCAGGCTTTCTGGATACGGGCTTACCCTGGGGCATCAGTCTTATCAGTACCTGTATGCAGGATCGAAAGCTATTATCTTTTGCCAACCGCTGGCAGCAGCATTTGCAGTTACATCCCGGTAAACAGGGTAATGACCTACCTGCTTCAAGGGCACCAGCGATTTCAT
>JAADJE010000104.1 GCA_013150915.1 Gammaproteobacteria bacterium | reverse complement strand
ATTTGAATTCAGGAACCTTTGATACCAGATACCAGTGACTCTTATCTTCATCATAGATCCATTTCTGAACATCGGTAATCGTACGCACGACAACACTGGCATCTTTTGTATACTTGATTTCCACTACCTGTTCTATGCCGTCTCTGGTTATTGTCCGACCTAAGACATGATAGCCAGTGACCTGGATCTTTTTCAGTTTTGCATGCCGTGTGACAGAAAATTCGGCCGGTTCTTTAAGAAAATCATTTGTTTTTTCCAGATCACCCCAGCGAATAACCTGCTCATAGGCGCGCATGGTGCCCTCGAAACTATTCGTCTTGCTGTCATTACCGGCACAGCCCCCCAGCAGCATAAAGAAAACCACTGGCAAGATTAATCTAAAGTCTTTCATTATTCCTTTTCCCTCTTGTTATTCCACCCGGTTCGGCATGTCTCTGTACAGTATAAATATAATCAGACTCCGGCCAAAGCAATACGTTATAATTTTACCCAGGCACCCGTTACTGTCGATTTTTTATGAGTCATAAAACACTGTTCCTTGCTCTGGTTCAGCATGCCTGCAGCCGGAATTACCAGCAAAATCTGGCGCGCAGTTTCGATGGCATTCGTGAAGCAGCGGCAAAGGGCGCGCAATTGATCCTGCTACAGGAGCTACACACCTCTGCATATTTCTGTCAGCAGGAACAGACTTCATATTTTGAGCTGGCGGAAACCATCCCCGGCCCCACCTGCAACCGGCTTGCCGAGCTTGCACGCGAGCTGAATATCGTCATTGTCACTTCTGTGTTTGAAAAACGCGCAGCCGGACTTTATCACAATACCGCCGTGGTGCTGGAACGCGATGGTTCTATCGCCGGCATTTATCGTAAAATGCATATACCGGATGATCCCGGTTATCATGAAAAATTCTATTTCACCCCTGGCGATTACACTGACAAGGCAGGAATAAATAGCGCCTTTACCCCGATTGAAACCTCGCTCGGACGGTTGGGCATATTGGTTTGCTGGGATCAGTGGTTCCCCGAAGCTGCTCGCCTGATGAGTCTTGCTGGTGCCGATATACTACTCTACCCTACTGCCATTGGCTGGGATGAAGAAGATAATAGCGCCGAGCAACAACGCCAACGTTCCGCCTGGCGCACCATCCAGCAGGCCCATGCCATTGCCAACGGCATCCCCGTTGCCGCCTGCAATCGTTGCGGGACCGAAACGGCGGATGATGGCAATGGACAAATCCGCTTCTGGGGCAGCAGTTTTGTCGCCGGGCCACAGGGTGAAATACTGACTGAGGCGTCGACCGAGCATGCCGCTGTACTCCTTGTCGAACTCGATCTATCCCGTACAGAAACGGTACGCCAAAATTGGCCTTACCTACGGGATCGGCGGATCGATGCCTATGCCGATCTCAGTCGGCGCTATCGTGATCATATTAAAAACTGACAAAAACTAAGAGACTGACCCACAAATGTCTGCCGAAGACGAACAGAAACGCATGGCCAAATACATGATCATCGGTATGTGGATACTAGTGGTGGCATTATTGACCCTGATGTTCAGCAATATCCTTAAACATCAGCACAATCCCAACCAGCAACTGCTGTCACAGCAAGACGCAGGCAATGCTGTCGTCAGCCTTAAACGCAATCGATATGGTCATTATGTGGCCAGTGGGCGGATCAATGGCCAGCCGGTCGTCTTCATGCTCGACACCGGCGCCACCGATGTTGCCGTGCCTACACGAATTGCCAAGCAGTTGGGCCTGAAACGTGGCCGAAAGCGGGTTTACCAAACGGCCAATGGCCCTATAATGGCCTACACCACCGTGCTGGATCAGGTACGTCTAGGAAATATTGAGGTGCGCAATGTGCGTGCCTCGATTAATCCGGATATGTCCGGCGAAGAAGTACTACTTGGCATGAGTTTTCTCAAACAGCTCGATTTCAGCCAGCGAGGCGACACCCTGACTATGCGGCAATATTAACCAGTTAAGGATATAGCCCATTTTGCCAGCAAATTAGTCACTGGTTGCCTGCTTTTTTTTACACTACACTAAAATTTAGTCTCGATTGACCGATAAAGACAATAATCTGACATTACTGTTAAACAAGGGAACAAACCCATGAAACGACACCATTTATCCATTGCCCTGCTTGCCGGGCTTTCACTTTCTGCTGCCTCGTTTACCGCCCAGGCTGATTTTATCGGCCTGCAGATTGGCGGCGGTGGCTGGAAGCATGATCCCAGTGGGGATTTTCGTTACAACAGTGGCGGCAGCAGCGTGTCTATTGATCTCGATAGCGATTTGCATCTGCAGACTCAAACTCAGGGCTACTTCTATATCAGTTTTGAGCATCCCGTGCCCCTGCTGCCCAATGTCCGTATCATGAGCACCAAACTTGAAAACAGCGGCAGCGGACAGATCAGCCAGGATTTCACCTTTAACAACCAGACCTATACGGCCAGTACCAGTGTCACCAGTACCCTCAACCTGAACCAGACCGATCTTACACTCTACTGGGAGCTGTTGGATAATGTGGTCTCGCTTGATTTTGGCTTGACCTTAAAAAAAATCAGTGGCGAGGCAACCCTGGTTAGCACAGCTCTTGGTACAAGTAGTACGACCTTTTCACAAGTCATCCCCATGGGGTATTTTATGCTGGGCGTTTCCCCTATGGAAGGTCTATTGATCAGTGCTGAAACCAACATAATCCAATACAGCGGCAGCACCATAAGCGACTTTACCGCCAAAGTGTCCTACACCACGGATTATTTTCTGGGTATAGAAGGCGGTTATCGCAAACAAGTCTATAAATTGAATGATGTTAGCGGTGTCTTTGGTAACATGCAGTTTTCTGGACCATTCCTTGGCGCTTATCTGAAATTCTAAACTTGCAGAATAAACCACCCCGCCGCAAATGGGCGGGGTATTAAATTGTAGGTTGGGCTGAATAAAATGAAGCCCAACAACCTGCTCTGATATTCTGTTGGGCATCATTTCATTCAGCCCAACCTACCGGTTTTCCTTGCCAGCAACGGGAAATTAAACCGTCACTTCATAATAATGCAGGCTGAATAAATCAGAGCTATCTCGCCATACTTTTTTCTGCGCATAGCCTGCCTGCTTGGCCAATGCCTCAAACTCTGCCACTGTATATTTGTATGAGTTTTCTGTATGTATGGTTTCACTTTCGCTGAATTTAAATTCCTGCTCGCCAATCGTGACCGTCTGCTCTACGGTACTCACCAGATGCATCTCAATTCTGCCCGCCTTGTCATTATAAAGTGCTTTATGTTGGAAAGACTCAAGATCAAAATTCGCATTTAGCTCGTCATTTATTCTATGCAACAGGTTTAGATTAAATTCAGCTGTCACCTCCTGACTGTCGTTATATGCCGCATGCAGAAGCTTTTCATCTTTCTTTAAATCAACCCCGATCAATAAGCCTCCACCTTTACCCAAAACCTGGGCAAGATGACGCATAAAGATGACTGCATCATCAGGTTCAAAATTACCAATACTGGAACCCGGGAAAAAAGCAACTTTATGAATATTCGGCGGACAAAAATGAAGTTTTACATTTGCAGTGAAGTCCATGCAGCTAGCGTGGATATCAAGCCAGGGATATTCATTCGAGAGTTGTTGAGCCGCGTCGAACAAATGCACGCGCGAAATATCCATCGGCATATAGGCGGTGGGTTGTATTTCATCGAGCAGGTAACGAACCTTTTCACAACTACCACTACCCGGTTCAATCAGCAGACACTGTTCACCGATAAGCTCGGCGATTTCTTGTGCGTGCTGCGTTAACAGGTCAATTTCGGTTCGCGTTTGATAATATTCAGGCAGTTCACAGATGGCATCGAACAAGCGGGAGCCTTTAGTATCATAAAAAAATTTAGGTGGGATTTTTCGTGGTGACTGTTTTAGTCCTTCGATGACTTCGCTATAAAAATCGTCGGCTAAGGGTTGATCGTCATAAAACTGTACAACTCCATGTTCCTGATAACGCATAAAACATCCTTCGCAATTTAATTTCGCCAAATAAACTACCCCGCAGCAAGCTGCGGGGTATTAATTGATGGGCTTCGCTTCGCTCTACCCATCCTACTGTTTTTCGCTGCAAGCAACGGGGAATTAAACCCAACGGAGATTAAAGTAGGCCAGATCGTTAAGGGTGACCTGGATACGAACTACTCCCATTTGCCAGATAGATCATATTCATCTGCCCGCCCATAGTAAGAAATGAACTCCCCCACTGCAAGTTGTGAGTTTATCCTGACCCAGCTATAGCATTTTGTTATTCAGTTTTATCCCCTGCTGTAATTTCTAGGGTAGAATACAACGTTTTTGCCAAGGTCGTTTTTACCCGCTTCAAATGCATGTCTGATCCTGAACTCCTGAGTCCCCTCACCCCACCTGCGCCACTGGCCGCTGGCAACGTCACCCGTTGGGGGCGTTTATACGGCAGTAGCTTCGCGCTAGTCATTGCGCAAATGGCGCAACAGCACGCTGGGCCAGTGGTCATCACCACAG
>JAADJE010000028.1 GCA_013150915.1 Gammaproteobacteria bacterium | reverse complement strand
TCTACTATAAGTAAAGACTTGACCCCCAAGACCCTAATCAAGGGGAGAAATATACCAGGCAACATGGAGTTAACTTATTATCTTAACTCCGTCCCCTATACCTCCTATACCTCAAAAAAGAAAGAGGTAGCCGTTACCTTGAATATGTGATAATTTGTACGTTATTAAGTACAAAAGGTAAAAATCATGCAACCTATTAATCTCAAAGAAGATGTCCGTCCACTATCAGAATTTAGGTCGGGTGTTAGTTCATATATTCAGCAAGTTAATGAAACTAAAAGACCTTTACTTATAACACAGCATGGAAAAGGTGTTGCAATTCTGGCTGATGTAGAAGAATTTGAAAACCTACAGATGAGGCTGGATCTTCTTGAAAATATATATAAAGCAGAAATGCAAATTAACGAAGGCCGGGGTATTTCGCATGAAGATGCAAAATCCATGGTAATGAAAAGCATAAAAGATTGAAAATTACTTGGTCGCCATTAGCAGTAGATCAAGTTCGAGATATTGCATCATATATTGCTTTAGATAAACCAGCTGTAGCAGTGCAGTGGGCTGAAAAAATATTTAACTCTATTGATATATTGTATGAATTCCCAGAAAGTGGGCGAGTAGTACCAGAAATAAATAGAAAAGAAATTAGAGAGCTTGTACAGGGAAATTATAGAGTTATATATAAAACAAAACCAAAGGAAATTTTAATTTTGGTTGTTAAGAGTTATCACCAACAATTAAAAGAAAATGAAATCAATGTCAATGGGGCCAAGTCTATTTGACTATGTATAAAGGTTGGGTTATCGATTATTTCGATTGCGAAATTGGCTTGACCCGTTATCGAAAATGGCCAATTCTGGCCGTTAGGTTTAGATCTGGTATTTTGGCCTACTCATCCCGTTCAGGCTTGCCGAGACGGCGCTCCTACAACTACAGTTTTGACCCTCCATCCCCCTTTGGGTTGTCGAGCACTGGAAGTCTGGGCCGGATAAGCACGGTGCATGTTTGAGCGATAGCGAGTTCACCGTGCCCGGTTCAGACTGAAGCGCGCAGAGCAGCCGGGGGGCCAACCCATGGGGCGCTCTTTTTTCTGGTGACCCTTCTTTGAGCAAGCAAGAAGAGTCACTCGTCCATGAAGGACGAAAAACACGGTTTAATTCAAGAAAACGAATAATAAATAAACAGAATTACCCGTGCGTCAGCACAAAAAAGTCCTTCCTAACCATCAATCCTACGATACTTAATCCGATGCGGCTGATCCGCATCATTCCCCAGACGCCGCTTGCGGTCTGCCTCATAATCCTCAAAGTTGCCTTCAAACCAGGTGACGTTGCTGTCTCCTTCATAGGCCAGGATATGGGTAGCGATTCGGTTCAGGAACCAGCGGTCATGGGAAATGACTACCACACAGCCGGGGAAGCCGAGTATCGCTTCTTCCAGTGCGCGCAGGGTTTCTACATCGAGGTCATTGGTGGGCTCATCCAGTAGCAGTAGATTGCCACCTTCTTTCAGAAGCTTTGCCAGATGCACACGGTTCCGTTCACCGCCGGACAGATCACCGATCTTTTTCTGCTGATCGGCGCCGCGGAAATTGAAACGGCTGACATAGGCGCGTGATACAGTCTGGTAGTTGCCGACAATAATCTGTTCCTGACCGTCTGATATTTCTTCCCATACTGTCTTGTTGCCATCCAGTGCATCACGTGATTGATCGACACAGGCTATTTTGACTGTTTCGCCAATCTTTAATGTACCACTGTCGGGTGATTCCTGATTCGTTAATAAGCGAAAAAGAGTAGTTTTCCCTGCCCCGTTTGGACCAATGATGCCGACGATTCCACCTTTGGGGAGATTGAAGCCAAGCTCATCGAACAGTAAATGGTCACCGTATGATTTAGACAGCTTGTCCGCTTCTATCACGAGATCGCCCAGACGGGGGCCGGGTGGGATATACAATGAATGGGTTTCATTTCGTTGTTGGGTTGTCTGTGAAGTGAGTTCTTCGAATCGGGCAAGACGCGCTTTGCTCTTGGCCCGGCGGCCTTTGGGATTACTGCGTACCCATTCCAGTTCTTCCCTGATAGTGCGCTGGCGAGCTGATTCCTGTCGCTCTTCCTGTTGCAGGCGTTGCTCCTTCTGTTCCAACCAGGAGGAATAATTGCCCTTAAAAGGCAGGCCATGGCCACGATCCAGTTCCAGTATCCATTCCGCCACATTATCGAGGAAGTAACGGTCATGAGTGACGGCGACCACGGTACCGGGGAATTCTGCCAGGAAACGTTCCAGCCAGGCGACAGACTCGGCATCCAGATGGTTGGTTGGTTCATCCAACAGCAACATATCGGGTGCTGATAATAATAGCTGGCACAGTGCTACACGGCGTCGTTCACCGCCGGATAATTTGCTGACATTGGCATCCCAGGGCGGTAGTCGCAGGGCATCGGCGGCTATATCCAGTTTACGATCCAGTTCCCACGCACCGGCAGTTTCGATGGCTACCTGGAGTTTCCCCTGCTCTTCTAACAGGGCATTCATTTCGTCATCTTCCATCGGCTCAGCGAAGCGGGCGCAGACTTCATTATAGCGATCAACCAGTGCCTTAGTTTCAGCTACCCCTTGCTCAACATTGCCTCGTACATCAAGAGTCTCATCAAGTTGAGGTTCCTGTGAGAGGAATCCAATCCTAATACCCGCCTGTGGACGAGCTTCTCCCTCGATCTCGGTATCGATGCCTGCCATAATCCTCAAAAGCGTTGACTTGCCTGAGCCATTCAGTCCAAGCACGCCAATTTTTGCTCCGGGAAAGAAAGACAACGAGATATCTTCAAGGATCTTGCGGCCGGGTGGGACGATCTTGCTGACCCGGTTCATTGTATAGATGTATTGCGCCATATTTTACTCCTTAATAGGGAGTTGATTATCTTGAATTAGTCAATGCTACGCCAGCATTGATTGACGGAGAGATGTTATCGATGTTCATGCCTCCAACACCATTGGTGTTCCCTGCATCCCAAGCACTACGATAACGACAGCAAAATAAGATCAGGTTAACGGGGCAGCAGTGAATCCAGATAATTCAACTGTAATGAATTTGATGCAGAAAATGACTTGAGATGGAAAGGGCGTGGCGAAACCAGCGCCTGGCAGAACGGTGCAATTCGCACCATACCATCGGAATCAGATCAGGAGAATTTGCTTCCATCATCAGATAAATCCGTATTCGATGAATCATTGTTATCAGGTTTTTCATCGGCAGATTTCTTCTTTGACAGCCTTTTCTCTTCCGCTTCCTTTGTTTCCTTACGTAAAGCCATCTTCACCATTTCGGTAGTGGTGCGAAAATCGATTTTGCCACTGCCCATTTTGGGGAGTTCTTCAAATACAAAATATCGTTTTGGTAGCGAGATGGCGGGCAGATCCTTTGCTAATTTCCGGTTTAGCTCTTTGCAGTCGCAGTCTGCTGTCATAGCGACGACTACCATGGCACCTTTGCGTGCATCAGGGACATCTACAACACAGCATTCCTGATCTTCGGTCAAGTGTTTGTTTAGTTCGGATTCAATCCTGACCAGAGAAACCATTTCGCCGCCAATTTTTGCAAAACGTTTTAGTCTGCCTTTGTGCCAGAGAAAACCATCCTTATCAAACATACCCATGTCACCGGTTTCATACCAGCCATCTTTTATTTTTAGGGCAGTTTCTTCCAGATCATCCAGGTAGCCCTTCATCACCAGGTCACCTTTGACCAGAATATTGCCTTCTTCACCCGTAGGTAAATCTTTTCCTGTATCAATGTCCGTAATACGAACCTGAATGTCAGGTAACACGCGGCCTATACTGCCGGGTTTATTGGCATGGGGTAGATTGGATGATATGACGGGACTGGTTTCGGTTGCCCCATAGGCTTCAATTATTTCTATGTCATGTTTTTCTTTGTATGCGTCGCGCAAAGTTACGGGCAGTTTGTCAGCACTGGCTATAAGGAGACGAATCGATTCGAAATCCCCTTTTTTAGCCTGTTTTAGAAATCCCATTAGAAAGAAGGGAGTCCCGAATACCAATGAGGCTTTTTCTTCATGAATAATACGCACTACCGTCTTGAAATCGAGAGGGTTGGCATAGACGACCAGTCTCATACCGAGACTCAGAGGCAACCAGAGGTTCGCCATATGCCCAAAAACGTGGAAATAGGGCAGGATGGCGAGCATACGGTCTACGTGTTTGAATTCAAATGCCTGGTTAGCTGTTTTTATGTTGGATGAAATATTCTTGTGTGTGAGTTCCACCGCCTTGGGCGCTCTCTCGCTACCGCTCGTAAACAAGATTACTGCTGTTTCTTCCAAGTCACCCCTGTGTACCAGGTTTTGCAGAAGAAAAACAGGCAGTTTCGATTTTATGGCTGCTAGAATTTTTTCATATTTTGAAACAGAGCCGATCAGATCCTCAATAAAAACCATACCGGGCACCAGCCGGCAACCCAGTTTTTCGAGCAGGGCACGTGAGGTGATAATTGTATGAAAACTACATTTCTGTTGGGCAAATT
>JAADJE010000118.1 GCA_013150915.1 Gammaproteobacteria bacterium | reverse complement strand
GAAAGGGGTTTGTGATCCAGGCTCCTTTATTGAAGCCCTGATGCGGGAGTTGGCACCGGGGTCCACTGATGTTGATATACATATCGCCTATGACAAAAATTGGCACGAGGATTACAGTGACCTGGACGATGTTATAAAATTGCACAAGTGTTCTAAAGAAACATCGGTTTTACGATTGTGGGGTATGGCTATCGCGTGCTGTGAAGGTGAATACGTTGCCATACTGGATATTCATAGCCCACCGGATACAGGCTGGCTGAAATGTGTGCAATTACAGATCAGGCATAAAACGCCGCTGTTTTTCGGGTCAGTGGAACCGGGCTGGGAAAAGAATGATATAAGAATTGTCGGATATCTTGCAGAATACGCACAATTCAGCAAACCGCTCACGAGTACGCTGGATGAAGTTCCGGGGAACAATGTGGTGTGCCACCGGTCACTGCTTGATGATCCGTCAAGGCTGGTGTCGGAAGGCTTCTTCAAGACATTTATGGTTTGGCGTCTCGAACAGGAAATGGCCCTGAAACCACAAAAAGTTGAAGATATGGCAGTGATCTATTACAAGCCCTTTTCGCGCAAACGTTATATGGCGAGGCGTTATCAGCATGGGCGCTGTTTTGGCGCAACCCGGCATGATAATGCAGGGCAGCCTCCAAGAACTTTATGTATGATATTCACCCTTGTTTTGCCGGTAGTCAGGATATGGCACATATATCGTGCGGTCAGAAAGCGTTCCGATCTTCGTCATGCCTTCTTCAGTTTTTTCTACCTGATTGTGCAATCGGAAGTTGCCTGGTCGTACGGAGAGATGAAAGGGTATATCGACCGGGATCGATCAGTTTGTACTCAACTGGACTAGTTCAGTCAGGAAATATTAATGAATAATAATGCAGGCAATATACCGAACTCACCCGATTTCTCGATTCTCATCGGCATGGTGAGCACAGAAGACGGTGACCGGATTCTGGAAGCTCTTGACGTGCTCAGGAAACAGCAAGGCTCTCATACCTATGAAGTTGTTATTGGTGACCGGCGAAATAATGATATCAGTCAACGTATAGACGATACTTATCCGGAAGTACAGCGTCTGACGTGTCCGGCATCAATGTCACTGCCTGAACTGAGAACACTGGCTCTCGACAAGGCGTCCGGCCGTTACATCATTGTGACAGAAGACCACTGTGTACCCTCAGAAAACTGGCTCGAAAGTATCTTCAGCGCATTTACAGAATCACCTGATGATGTAGTGGCTGTGGGCGGTTGTGTGGAAAATGGCGTAAAAGAAACAGCGCTCGACTGGGCGACATTTATGTGTGAATACAGCTATTTTCTGGACCCGGTGGGTGAGGGTGACACCACTGTTCTGCCGGGCATGAATGTTGCTTATAAACGGGAAATATTTGCAGATCTTGACCGTGAGTTACTGACCAGCGGCTTCTGGGAAACCACCGTACATCCGGTGCTGATCGAGAAAGGGTTGCGCTTTTACTCAACTAACAAAATACGTTTATTCCATTGCAAAAAATTCAGTTTTGGTTTGTTTGCCCGCCAGCGCTACATCTATTCACGTTATTATGCCGGCCTGCGCTTTGGTAAAGGTGAAGGACTCAAACGCTTTGTAGCGTTTGGTGCCACGGTGTTATTACCGCCATTACTACTGATGCGAAGTAGAAAGCAGATGAAACAAAAAAACCGGCTGCATAATGAATACAGGTCGGCGATGCCTGTTCTAATGGTGTTTTATATTATCTGGGCATATGGGGAAATGGCTGGTTACCTGCTCGGTACTGGTGATGCCCTGGCCAGGATCGAGTAACTGTCGGCTAATATCTATGCCGGAAATCGATCACAAGCACGAAGCTTATATTTGTCCCGTATGCAGAGTGAGCGTTACTCACACGGATGATGGGTATCACTGTTCGACCTGTGACAGGACATACCCGGTTCTTTTTGGTATCCCCGATTTTCGTATACGCTCAGACCGTTACCTGACACTTGAGCAGGAGCGTGAGAAGGCAGGAAAACTTCATGTGTTTGGGAAGACAGCAACATTCACTGAATTGCTGGATTTCTATTATTCAATTACCGATGATGTACCCGACGAGTTGGCTATTCGTTATAAGGCCTATATAAAAAATGCACCGCGGCAGGCAGATTTGACTGTAAAGGATCTCAGCCTGTCGTCCGATAAAGATGTGTTGCTGGACATGGGATGTGGTGCAGGCGGGATGCTCATGGCAGCAGCAGGACAGTGCAGGACTGTAATCGGCGTGGATATTGCTTTGCGCTGGCTCGTCATCTGCCAGAAACGGCTGGCGGAATCCGGTGTTAATGCTACCCTTGTCTGTGCTGATGCAGAGGCCTTGCCCTTTGAATACGGGAAGATGACGCGAATCGTGGCTGGCGATGTGGTCGAGCATGTCTATGATCCGACACATCTGCTGGAAGTATGCGAAAAACACCTCATGCCTGCAGGCAGGTTGTGGATATCGGCCAGCAATCGCTACTGTCTGGGACCCAACGCGTTGACCCGGGTTTGGTGGATCGGGTTTTTTCCACGATCTGTACGAACCCGCCTGCTGAAAAAATTGCGCGGTGTAGATTCACTGAGATATATAAATCTTGTATCGCCGGGTTATTTAGAACGGCTGCTAGGCAAGACAGGTTTACATGTGTTGCACACAGGACCAAGGCGGGTCACCCTGATCCAGGGTGTTGATTATCCACCTCTGGATCGGATGCTGATTTATTTCTATCAGCTGATGCTGAAGTTTCGACTGTTGAGCCGTATATTGATATGGGTTGGCCCGGCATTCGAGATAACGACAGAAAAAATGGTAGATCGGAATGCTCCATGAATTGCTGCATGTCAGCATGGCAACGCAATGACCGGGTACTGATATTCAGAAAATATTACATTTGGGAGTAGGGGATGAGGTTTGGACTGATCGGACTGGGTGGTATAGGCCAGGTAAGAAAGGCTGCGATTGAGCAATCGCCGGCCTGTACGTTGACGGCAGCTTTTGATATTAACAAGGATAATGCAGCGCAACTTGATAGCGGGGTACAGTTCTTCGACTCGCTCGAAGCGATGCTCAATACGGACAGCTGCGATGCCGTCGTTATTTCAACGCCGACAAACTTCCACTGTGAACAGGCAATAGCGGCACTGGAGGCAGGCAAGCACGTTATCGTCGAAAAACCCATGGCAAGTTCACTGGAGCAGTGCCAACAGATGCTGGATGCTGCCAGACGTGCCGACAAGGTGCTCACGGTCGGTTTTAATCACCGTTACTTTGAGGCTGTCAAAGACGTTCGTAACGCCATACAGTCCGGAGAAATCGGCAAGCTGAGTTATATTCGTGCCTATACTGGTCACACGGGTCTGTCAGAGTTTAAATCGCCCTGGATGTATGACAAGGATGTGATGGGTGGTGGCACACTGATGGATAACGGTATCCACGTACTGGACCTCACCCAGCACTTGATGGGCGGTGTAAATAACGTATCTGGTGTGGCGTTGACTGATATCTGGAAGCTCGGTCGCTCGGAAGACAACGGCTTTGCCCTGATGCGGGGTAAAGATGGTGTGGCAGCGATCCTGCACAGTAGCTGGTCCGAGTGGAAGGGTTACCGTTTCTATGTCGAAGCTTATGGCGATAAAGGCATGGCGCGCGCCTATTATGCGCCGATGATGTCTACGGTCATCACCATGGATAAACCCGGTGGCAAGCCTGTGAAACGTCGGAATTTTTATTTATCTGCTATTTTCCGTGAAAAACTCAAAGGTTGGCAAAGCACAGTAATTCAGACATTTATAGAAGAAATAGATGATTTTGTTGCGCTCACGAAAGGCCGTGGAAAAACGGGCTGTATTGCCACGGCGGAGGATGGATACAGGGTAACCGAAATAGCAAATGCTGTGTACAAGAGTAGCGAGACAAGCGAAACAGTTGCCATCAAAGGTAGCACGTAACCTCTTTATAGAAACGCTATCTCATTGAAAAACACTCAAGTCCTGAATAGCGTTGCCGCTATTTGGGCGGGGATAACAGTCTGGTATTGGCACCGTTACGTGTCATAAACCAGCAACGGGGTAAATAAAAACGTGAAAAGAATTCTTGTAACAGGTGGTGCAGGATTTTTGGGGCGGCATTTATGTGAGCGTCTACTGGACGATGGACACGATGTTCTTTGTGTCGATAACTTCTTTACCGGCACCAAACGCAATATCGTAAACCTGATGGATAACGCTTACTTCGAGGTCTGCAGGCATGATGTCTGTTTCCCGCTATACGTCGAAGTGGATGAGATCTACAACCTTGCCTGCCCGGCCAGCCCTGTCCATTACCAGCACGACCCCGTCCAGACGACAAAAACCAGTGTGCATGGTGCAATCAATATGCTGGGTCTGGCAAAAAGAATTAATGCAAAAATCTTCCAGGCATCTACCAGCGAAGTGTACGGAGACCCTGAAGTGCATCCCCAGACCGAAGATTACTGGGGTAACGTCAATCCTCGCGGTCTGAGATCCTGCTATGACGAAGGTAAGCGTTGCGCTGAAACCCTGTTTTTTGACTATTCACGCCAACACCGGTTGAAGATCAAGGTGGCACGTATATTCAATACCTACGGGCCACACATGCACCCTGATGATGGCAGGGTAGTATCCAACTTTATTGTTCAGGCGCTACGCGACAGGCCCATTACAATTTACGGTAATGGTAACCAGACACGTTCCTTCTGTTACGTGGACGACCTGATCGACGGGTTCGTTAAACTGATGGACAGCCCTGAAGATGTGACTGGACCGATCAATCTGGGCAATCCGTGCGAGTTCACTATTCGTGAACTGGCAGAAAAAGTCGTTGCCCTGATTGGTTCGAAATCCCGGCTCGATACAAAGCCACTACCAAGTGATGATCCAACACAGCGTTGTCCCGACATCACTCTTGCCCGGGAGACACTTGACTGGGATCCTTCTATACAGCTTGAAGAGGGGTTGAAAAAAACGATCCCTTATTTTGAGAATCTGCTGACAAAAGGCTCTGACTGATGACGCAGAAAGTTGACGTAGACAAGGCCGTACTGATGGCAGCCTTCGCCAGGATCAATGTATGGGGTCTGGCAATTGCCATGGGTACGGTGTGGGCGCTTATGATATTTGCCGCGACAGCGATATTGATTATCAAGGGGGCACCTCCAGGTGTTGAAGTGGGACCTAACCTTGCTCTGATTGGCATCTATCTGCAGGATTACACAGTAACCTGGTCAGGTGCGGTAATTGGTGCCGCCTATCTCTGGGTAATTGGCGCGGTCTTTGGTTTTGTACTGGCGATGCTTTGGAATTTAACCCATTACCTGTTTATTACCGCGGTGGTTGTTCGTGCAGCGTGGTGGAAACTGATGGCTGATTGAATAACGGTATTTATACATGTCAGAAAATAACGAGACTAATACCCTGCAGGGTGATGATATTAAAATAAACCTGCAACTGCTGCATTCGGTGGTCAGGCTGAACACCCTGTTGATGGCAACTGTTTCAGGTGTGATTGGTGGATTGTCATTGTTCCTGATTACCTATCTTTCACTTTTCCGGGGGTTGCCGGAACCAGGGCATTATCTGAATTTGCTGGGTGTTTTTCTACCTGGATACAAGGTAAGTCTGTCCGGTGCATGGATCGGATTATTCTGGGGTGCAGTGATTGGTGCTTTCCTTGGCGGGATGTTCTACCGGGTGTATGCCCGCAGCATCGAGTCACAGGTCCGTCGCTGTATAGAGCGTAACAGGGTTGGAGGTGATCTGATGCAAACCACTCTGAGAATGAGCGGCAAGCATCTGGGGCTGGCTCTTGGGGGAGTCGTTTCCATCGGCCTGGTTATCACCACAAACTGGCTGGTTATCAGAGGCACTGCAGATGAAAGTATGAATGCGATGCTGTTGTCGAACTATCTGCCAGGTTACACCGTCAGCTTTTGGGGCAGTATCGTGGGTGGTGTTCAACTCTTTTTTATTACCTATATCATTTGCCTGATATTCAGCTGGCTATATAACATTGTTGCATTTTCCAGGGGCGGGCATTCGTGTGAGTAAAAAACCTGAGCATGTCATTATCCTGGGTGCGGGTCCTGCAGGTCTGGCGACAGGACATGAGATCAGCACTAAAGGTGGCAAGGTTACAGTACTTGAAAAGAATAACTTTGTGGGCGGTTTATGCAGAACTCTGGAAGAAGACGGTTACAAGTTTGATCTTGGTGGTCACCGCTGGTTTTCCAAGAATGAGGACCTGAATAACTGGTTCAGACATCTGATGGCCGGTGAAATAGTCATGGTGAACAGGATCAGCCGGATTTATTATGATAGAAAATACTTTTTTTATCCGATTAAATTCTCGGATATATTCAAAAATACAGGTCCGTTGACCATCCTTCATGCCGGCCTGGGGTTTCTCTGGGCAGCGATACAGCAGTCCGTGAGCGATAAGCCGATTATTACTATGAAGCAGGCCTATGTCTCACAATTTGGCAACAAGTTGTACGATATGTTTTTCCGTCGCTATTCCGAAAAAGTATGGGGAAGGCCCTGTGAAGAACTCTCTGCAGACTGGGTATCCCAACGAAGTAAAGGCCTGTCAATCTGGACGACGGTAAGAGATGCCCTGGTTGGAAGTAACAACAAGGTTACCAGTTTGATCGATGAGTTTATGTACCCACGCGATGGGTACATGCGTATCCCGGAGCGACTGGCCGAAGATATCAGGTCCAGTGGAAGCGATGTGTTGCTCAGCTCTGCTGTAAGCTCGATAAAATATCATGGGCCAGATGATTTTGAGGTCTTCTTTAACAGCAATGGACAGGAACAGAGCGTTCGCGGAAATGCTGTTGTTTCAACCATACCGCTTGGCTACCTGGCAAAAATACTAAAACCGGAATGTACCGAGGAAGTGTCACTTGCAGCGGACAGCCTCGAGTTCCGTGACTTAATTACAGTGAATGTCAAACTGAGCAAAAAACAGGTATCACCTGATACCTGGTTGTATATTCAGGACTCCGACATCCTTTTTGGGCGCCTTCATGAACCCAAGAACTGGAGCCCAGCGATGGTTCCGGATGGTGATCATACTTCGCTGGTACTTGAATGCTTTTGTACCTTCCATGATGAAATCTGGCAGATGAGCGACGAGGAAATCGCGAACCGTTGTGTGCGAGACCTGGTTGATAAGCTGAAATTCTTTGAGGAGAGTGATTACCTGGGAGCCAACGTGGTACGTACCCGCTTCGCCTATCCAGTTTATGACCTCGATTATGCCGCAAAGATCAAGGTAATCGAAGATTACCTTGAAGGTTTTGAAGGTTTACAGATAGCCGGTCGTGGCGGTATTTTCCGTTATAATAATGCTGACCATTCTATCGAGATGGGTCTGATGCTGGGGCAGAAACTGTTGGGTTACGATATTGATCACATGGCAGTCAATACAGAGGAAGACTACCAGGAAATCATCGGGGAAAACGAAAAAAGACGGGATCGCTATGTTTTTTCCCTGCCTGAGGACGAAACACGGGATAATACAAGCAAGCGAGTGAAGAGTTAACAGAATAACCTGAAATTTCAGCACTGATCGTGGGTCTGGTTCGAAAATATGCCGCAGCATAAGATTTCAGACATCAAAGTGGGCATTATCGGCGCTGGATTGATGGGGCGTTGGCATGCTCATGCATCGAACCGGCTTGATGCCCGTCTTGTAGCCATTACTGATCAGGATCCGATAGCTGCAAGATCTCTGTCAAAACGTTTTCAGAAAGCATCCACCTACCCGGATATTACCCGGCTGCTGGAAACTTCCAGTATTGATGTCCTGCATATTTGCACCCCGCCAGCAAGCCATACCGACCTGATTTACCGTGCATTGAACAGCGGTATACATGTTCTGGTCGAAAAACCTGTTACGCCAACTGCCACCGAGACCGAAAAGCTTTTGTCTCTGGCAGAACAACAAGGGGTAATACTTTGCCCGGTACACCAGTTTGTCTTTCAACGAGGTGTTGTTGATGCTTTGCATGCGCTTGCAGGTTTGGGTGAGGTATTGCGGGTCAGTTTCCGGACACATTCTGCCGGTGCCGAGGGTATGGACCAGAAGATGGCAGATGGAGTGATAGCCGACATTCTTCCACACCCTTTGTCGGTTCTGCAGGTACTCTTCCCGGGCTGTCTTGCCCGGTCTTCAGATTGGCAGCCCATACGGGTACGCACAGGGGAGTTACAACTGACAGGCAAAATCGATGGTATGGGTATCAACATTGATATCAGTATGAATGCACGTCCTACACGTTGTGAAATGGATGTTGCCTGCAGTCGTGGTCGAATATATCTGAACTTCTTTCATGGCTATTCAGTTGTCGAAAAAGGTACTGTTAGTCGTTGGCAGAAGGTTATTCAACCTCTCAGATACAGCAGTAAAGAATGGATTGTTGCAACAGGAAATCTGATGACGCGTCTGATTAATAATGAACCAGCTTATCCAGGGCTGAGAACATTGATTGGTGAGTTCTACCAATCGATACAGGAAGGTTCTGAAAGTCCTGTTTCGCCCGGTGATGTACAGGAGCTTGCAGAATTGCGTGATCGGTTGATTGATCGATGAACGAGGAAAATCATCAGGATGAAGCGGTGTTAGGCATTGTCATTGTGTCTCTGATAGGTGGTGATGCGTTAAGGAACTGCCTTTTACGCATTATGGAGACAGAGGCGCCATGTGTGGTCATGCTGGGTACGGCTGAAGAAGACATTACCGGTTTGCGGAAGGCTTTCCCGTCAGTACGGTTTGTTACGTCGGCTGGAGAGCCTGTGCCTGTCCGGCGGCAGCACGGTGTACAGATGCTGGATACATCTCTTGTGGCGTTGATCGAGGACAGTTCTCTGCCCGAAACCGGATGGGAAAAGGCGGTGGTTAACTCCTTCGTGGATGAAAAGACAGCGGCAGCCGGAGGGCCTGTCCAACTGACCGATACTTTAGCCGGGTCTTATCTCGCACTGGGATGTGGTGAATACGGGCGTTTTCATCCCCGTCGTTTCACCTTACTGGCTACCGGGTCAGTGCTTCAGGATGGGCTGTTACCTGTCATCCGTTTACCGGGAAATAACCTTGCCTATCGGCGTGATATCTTATTGCCGCTCATCAAGGATGAAGCGCAAGGGTTGATTGAGGGAGAGGTAAACAACCGTCTGTTGGAAAAGGGCTGGATGATTGTGATGAACCCGGCAATGACAGTGAGCTATGCCCATGCGGATATGCACGGAGCACGATTGAAAACCCGCTTTCAACACGGCCGCCTGTTTGCGGGAAACCGGGTAGAAGGCTCATCATGGCAAGTACGTGTCATCTGGGCAATGAAATCAGCAGTGTTGCCTTTCTTGTTAACCTTGAGAGGTATGTCTTCCATGCGTTATGCCGTCAAACCGTCGCGCTGGCCTGTGGTAGCGAGCTGGATATTCATGATGGAATCGGCATGGGCGCTGGGAGAAGCGATCGGCTACCTGCGTGGTGTGGGCCATAGCCTGGAGGCCTGGTCCTGATGCGCATCGGTATCGATGCTTCATGCTGGTGGAGCCGAAGAGGTTTTGGACGATTCACGCGTGAGTTGCTGAAAGCCATGTTCAGCATGTCAAACGACCATGAATTTTATCTGTTCGTTGATCGTGCTCCCGAACCCGATATGCAGGTGCCAGGTGTGCATATCGTGCCGGTCAGTATTTCGAAGCCGGTAACAGAGGCGGCAGTAGCTCTGGGCAGTCGTTCCGTGTCCGACGTCCTGTCTTTCAGCCGTGCAGCCTCAGGGACACCTCTGGATATCATGTTCTTCCCCGCCGTTTACTCATGGTTCCCCGTGCGTCCCGGTTTGCCATCCATAGTGACAATGCACGATGCTATCGCTGAACATTTCCCTGAAATGATTTTTCCCGACAAAAAAGGACGATTGTTCTGGACACTTAAAATGCGGCTGGCTCGCTGGCAAGCTACGCGGGTAATGACAGTTTCTAATGCGGCAAAACAGGAGATTGAAAAATATCTTGGTATCAGGCCGGATAAAATCGATGTTGTCAGTGAGGCAGCTGATCCACAATTCGTGCAGATCACAGACAAGGCACTTCTGGCAGTGGCGAGGAAGCGTACCGGCGTGCCAGCAGATGTCCGTATTATTGTTTATGTGGGTGGGCTTGCGCCGCACAAGAATATTCCAGGGCTGTTACAGGGACTGGTCGGTGCAGTGAAAAGAGGAGGCCTGGACGATGTCCATCTTGTACTGGTAGGCGATATCAAAGGTGATGGTTTCCACTCGCATTTTGAGGAGCTTTCAGCGATTGTCGATGATGAACCAGATCTGCAGGGCAGGGTACATTTTACGGGTTATGTTTCGGATGAGGATCTGGTTGCCCTGTATTCAGATGCGCTTGCATTGACACTGCCGTCTTTTTCCGAAGGTTTCGGCCTGCCGGCCATCGAGGCGATGGCCTGTGGTATCCCGGTGCTGGCCAGTTCTGCAGGTTCGGTGCCAGAGGTCGTTGGTGATGCCGGCCTTTATTTTGACCCGAATGATATCAGTCAGATTGCTGATGCAATACACCTCCTGGCCAGTGACAATGAGGTCGTCAACGCATTAAAGAAAAAAGCATTGAAACGTTCCTGCGAGTTTACCTGGGAGCGGGCTGCCGGGTTGACAATTTCATATCTCGAAAACGTTCTCAGGTAACCGTCATGCGTATTTGTATGGTGACGACGTTTTACCCCCCATACCATTTCGGTGGTGATGCAACTTATGTGTCTGCACTTTCACGCGCCCTCATCGCCAGGGGGCACAGTGTCGAGGTAATTCATTGTGAGGACGCCTATCACCTGACTAATAAATCGTCCCGTGCCGCCTTTGCCGAACGGTTCGATGACGGGATTGTGGTGCATCGATTAAAGGATTGGACAGGTTTCCTTTCACCGTTAATTACGCAGCAGACGGGCAGGCCCGGGCTGAAATCGAGTACACTGAAAGGCATTCTAAACCAGAATTTTGATGTTGTTAACTTCCATAATATATCTCTGATCGGCGGGCCAGCCATACTGGGCCTGAGCCAGGCACCGGTTACACTGTATACGTTACATGAGCATTGGTTGTTGTGTCCTACTCATATTTTCTGGAAAAACGGACATCGTGCGTGTGACAAGACCGAATGCTTTACCTGTTGCTTACGTTCTCATATACCGCCGCAACTGTGGCGATATACCGGTTTGATCAGGCGATCACTACGCCATGTGGATACCCTGATTTCCCCCAGCGAATATACCGCAAACAGGCACAGGGAAAACGGTATCAGCATACCGATCGAAGTTATCCCGTTGTTTTCAACACTCGACCCGGGTGAAGCCAGCAAATACAGAAAAGGCAGACGACCACAATTTTTATTTGTCGGCCGGGTAACCGCGTCCAAAGGAATCGTGCCACTGGCAGACTATTTTTCGAACCATCCTGTATACGACCTGACTATTGTCGGCGATGGCGATCTGTTACAAGTCATGCGCGAGCAATATGCCGGGTATGGCAACATTGAATTCTGCGGCAAGATACCTCAGCCAGACCTGATTAAGTTATATCAGCAGGCCACAGCATTAGTGTTCCCCTCTCTGGCACCCGAGACCTTTGGCCTGTCCGTGGTAGAAGCCTTTGCCTGCTCGACTCCGGCGATTGTCTGTGAAGGATCGGGAGGCAGTTCAGAATTGATTCAACAAACTGGTGCAGGATTTATTTATCGTTCCGAAGCCGAATTGGGTGAGGCGTTAGACATATTGGCAAGTGACTCGATCAGGCGAGAGGAATTGGGTTCAAAAGCACGTCACGCTTACAGAACCCGCTTTACTTCCTCACATCACGTTGATGCATATCTTGGACATATTGCCTCGATTCAGGCCAGTAAATCTTTGGTGGCGCACTAGGGCTATGCGAGCAATTATCACGTTTCACAGTATCGATACCGAAGACAGGGTGTTGTCCTACCCACCTGTTCTGTTTGAGATGCTTCTGGGAGCACTGGAATCGTGCAAACTGCCGGTATGCAGCCTGGATACCCTGCTGGACGGGAAAACAGAGCATGGCGTCGCGCTGACCTTCGATGACGGGATGCAATCAGTGTTCAGGTATGCATTGCCTGCTATCCGCGATCACAAGGTACCAGCACATTTATTTCTAACCACAGGGGCGGTAGGAGGTGACAATCATTGGCCAACACAGCCGGGTGATGCCCCTTGTTACAGAATGCTGAACTGGGATGAAGTGGAGGCACTTCACGAGGCAGGGATATTGGTCGAATCACATACACATACGCATCCCGACCTCCGTCAGCTTTCCCGGACTCAGGTTCAGGAAGAATGCGAAATGGCAGATGCGATCATTGAACAGCATCTGGGACGTCGGCCACGCTACTTTGCCTATCCATACGGCTATATCAGTGAGACGGCAAAGTCAGTATCAATACAGCGTTATGCCGGCAGTGTGACAACAAAACTGCACTATCTTGATAATAATGATGAAAACGGGCTTTTGCCACGTCTGGACAGCTATTACCTGAAAAGCCCGTGGTTGATCCAGAATCTGGATTCTGTACTGGCACAGTTGTATCTGGGTATCAGAGGTTTCATGCGTAGCGTGAGGGGATCACAATGACAGCAGTTGTAAAATTGAGTGTTATTGTTGCCGTTCAGTATGCAGAAGATAATCTGTCAGACATCATTGCATCGCTTGATCCCGGGCAACATCCTGGCGTGGAATTTATATTCTGTTACACACGAGCCGATCCTCAAACACCCGAACACCTGCCTGCGCTTGATAATATGGTGGCACTGGAAGCGCCTGTCGGCAGCCTCATTCCGCATTTATGGGCACATGGTATAAGGTCGGCAAAAGGGGAGATGGTTGCCGTTACAACTGCGCATGTGATTCCTGCATCGGACTGGATGGATATTTTGTTGAAGATGACATTGACAGATTATCCCGGTATGGGTGGCGTGATCGCAAATGATCCGAGTGCCAGCTATCGGGATTGGGCAATCTATCTCATGCGCTATATTGCATTTTCACCACCGACTGATAAAAAGATCGTTGATGAAGTCGCAGCGGATAATGCGCTGTACCATCGGAAGGCTTTGCTGGAGCACCATGACCTTCTTGATTCAGGTTTCTGGGAGCCATCATTTCACGCGCGCTTCAGGGGGAAAGGGCAACATTTGTTACTCGACCCCAGGTTGCTCGTCATCCACCGTAACCAGTATTCCTGCAGCCAGTTCTTTTTTCAACGATATGCGCACGGCAGAGCATTTGGTCTGGCACGTGCCGTACAATTATCGAAAACAAAACGCCGGGTCCTGATTGTCCTGTCGCCTTTTCTACCCGCCATCTTCCTGGGGAAAATTGTCTCAAGTGTATTCGAACAGGGTTTGTATACCAGCCACCTGTTCAGGTCGTTTCCCTGGTTAATCTGGTTTCTTTTTGGATGGGGAATTGGAGAGGCGCGAGGCTATCTGGACAGCTTGAAAAATGACATGGAGAAAAACTCATAATGTCCGATGAGAATAATAACAAGGCGTCTTCTGTGCCACAGTTGAGTGTCATCATGCCGGTCTATAATGGCCATGATTTCATTCTGCAAAGCCTGCCTCCACTTATTGAAATGATGAAGCGAGGCGAGATTCTTGAAGTAATTGTGGTGGATGACACATCGACTGACGATACTCCGGAACTGGCGAGGAAAATGGGGGCCAGTGTGATTCCATCGGGTGGCAGACTGGGTCCAGGGGCAGCACGTAATAAAGCAGCCAACGAAGCGAAAGGTGACATCCTGTGGTTTATAGATGCGGACGTAATCGTACACCACGATGCAGCTATGTATCTACACGAGGGCTTTGCAGAGAACAGTGTAGTAGCTGTTTTCGGCTCATACGATGATAAACCACCTGCACAGAATTTTCTGTCACAGTACAAGAACCTGGTGCACCATTTCTACCACCACAGGGGAAGAAAGGAGGCATCCACTTTTTGGTCAGGGTGTGGTGCGGTGCGAAAAGAGGCTTTCCTGGAAATAGGTGGTTTTGATGTAGTCAAGTATACACGTCCTTCCATCGAGGATATTGAACTGGGATATCGTCTGCGTGGGGCTGGAGGAAAAATACTGCTGATTCCCGAGCTGCGAAGTACCCACCTGAAAGAATGGCGATTTATAAATCTTGTACATACCGAGATATTTTGTCGCGCGATACCCTGGTCCAGATTAATGATTGAACAGACGGGCGTCGTAGACGATCTCAATGTCAGCCGAGTGGAAAGGTTGCGAGCCGTAATCGCTGTTCTGTTTTTCATCACAGTTTTAGCCGTGTTACCCGGCTTGATTCCCTGGTGGAGTGCAGTATTGGCATTTGTTTTCACCGGATTTATAAATCACGAACTTTTTTCACTCTTCTATCGGCGAAAAGGGCTGTTGTTCGCTCTTGCAGGCCTTGCCTATCATCAATTTTACTACCTTTATAGCAGTCTGGCATTTGCCTATGCCATGCTGGAGGCCAGGTTGAAACATTGAACTTCAAAAATGCCGTCGTAGTGGCTGGTGCAGGAGCGGCAGGTATGGCGGTTGCCATTTCCGCGTCTCGTGCAGGAGGAAACGTTATCCTGCTGGAAAAGAGTGCTGCTTGTGGTGGAACCATGGCAAACAGCCTGATTCATACCATCGGCGGGTTATATGATAGTGAAGGTAATGATATTAATGGAGGTTTGCCTGTTGAACTGGTCGAGAGGCTACATGCAGCTGACTCCAATACACGACAACGCAAAATCGGGCGTACCTGGACACTGAGCGTTGACCCGCATGTCTATCAGCAAGTTACTCAGGCATGGTTGAGAGAAGAGAAAAACATCCGTTTTTTACCTGACGCGGTCGTAAATCAACTGTCTGTGCAAGGCAATACCATTACCTCAGTGAAGCTTTCCGTATCAGGGGAACCGCTCGGGATAAACGCTCCATTGGCTGTCATTGATACAACGGGGTGCGCGGATATTATACGAAAAATCAATAAAGATCTTGCCATGGAAGATGATCCACCACCCCTGGCAGCATTAATTTTCCAGCTGAAAAATGTCCCGCCGGATATGATGGAGTTTCCGAAGAACATTGCACTGTTACGCAAGATTCGCCGCGCGGCGGAGAAAGGTGAAATCCCGGAACAGTGTGCGCATGCCTGGATAGATAAAGGTGTGACCAAAAATGAGATCTATGTGAAATTGTCTGTCAGTCTGGATGGAGACTGGCGTGATTCTTCGATTCAAGCAGCGCTGGTACGTAAATCAGAAGAAGCCAGAGATGCCTTGCTGGTCTACGTGAAAAGACTCCCCGGGTTGTGTGATGTGACGCCTGGAAAAACAGGTGTTCTTGGCATACGCGATGGCGGGCGTTTCTACGGCAATTATCAACTTACGGTTGATGATGTCCGGTCACTAACAAAATTTGATGACTGTGCCTGCAAATGTTGCTGGCCGATAGAATACTGGGACAGTGTCACCGGTGTGGAACTTGAGTACCTGGAAGCTGGTGGATATTATGAAATTCCACTCAGATCACTCAGTGTCCGGGGCTACACAAACCTGTGGGGCGCCGGTAAATGCCTTTCGGCTGACAGACTTGCACAGGCATCTGCGAGGGTTATCGGGTCATGCTGGGCTATGGGGCAGGCAGTCGGGTGTGCCGTCACGGGTCATTAGCCCAAGGAGAATATAAATGGAAGAACAATTCAACCTGTACAGCGTATTTCGAGAAACGGTTGCCAGTCAACCGGATCATTCTGCCATTATTGGGCCGGGTGAAGATCAACATCTTTCCTATCGTGAGCTCAGCGACAGGATAGATGCTGTTTCATCGAAACTCGAAGCGCATGATGTAGGGCAGGGGATGTGCATCGGAATGCACATTGAAAGTGGCCTTGATTACATTCTGTTCGCCTATGCAATCTGGAAATGTGGGGCCAGCATTGTTCCGATTGCCGTGGAACTTGTTGCAGAAGAGAAGAGCAGGATTTGCAAGGAAATCGGAATCTCAGCTGTTGTGACCAAACAGGACAGCCTGAATATATTTGAACCTTTTCTGCAAGGACAAACCGGAAAAATTTCTGAGGAAATCATATTTATTCCAGTAAAGCAGTTCAGGCAGCATCCGCCAGGACTTTCAGAGATTAATACCGCCTTTATACGCTTTACCTCGGGGACGACCGGCACATCGAAGGGCATTGTGCTCTCACATGAAACAATATTTGAGAGAATCCATGCTGCTAATGATGGCCTTCATATAGGTTCTCAGGACAAGGTCGTATGGCTGTTATCGATGTCATACCATTTTGCGGTATCCATTGTCGCCTATCTCAGTTTTGGTGCGAGTATCATCCTGTGCAGGAACTTCTTTGGCACAACGATTGTAAAAACTTCTGCACATTATCGTGCCACACTGATATATGGATCACCGGTGCATTACCACTTTATGGCCAGTGCACCTGGCTCGCAGGCGTTACCAGACCTTCGCCTGGCTATCTCCACAACCAATAAAATGAAGAAAGAAACAGCCGAAGCATTTTTTGACCGGTTTAAACTGGCACCGAGTGAAGCTTACGGGATTATCGAAGTAGGTTTGCCTTTCATCAACCTGGACAAAGTACGTGAAAAAACAGGTTCTGTTGGGAAGGCATTACCATCGTATGAGATGGAGTTGTCTGATTGCGGTTTTGGAGCAGATATGCCGGAAATCAAATTGCGTGGGAAAGGATTTATTGATGCCTACTATGAACCGTGGCGACTACGTGAGGAAATCATGCAGGATGGATGGTTTCATACCGGAGACCTGGGCCAGCTTGACGAGGATGGTTATCTTTATATCGTTGGACGTTCGAAAGAGATTATTAACGTAGGAGGGATGAAGTTCTTCCCGCAGGAGGTTGAAAAGGTGCTTGAGTCACACCCGGGGATCAGCGAGGCATGTGTGTATTCTGCATCTCATCCCAGATTAGGCGAAACACCACATGCCAATGTGGTTGCTGAGCCAGGTGTTGACAGGCTTCCTGTTGAGGAAGAGCTTCGGGATTACTGTGCAAGATACCTTGAAACACTGAAAATACCGGAGGAAATACGCTTTCTCGACAAGCTTGAGCGCACAGCTAGCGGAAAACTTATTCGCCAGAAAGTTTCCTTGAACCGCTAGGAATACTTTCTGATGTTGCCATTGCGAGCGTCTGAAATAATTCTCTCATCTGAGATTGCCAAAGTAATAGCGGAGGCGTGTGCGCAACATGACACGCCATTTTACCCAGCCGTGCTTCCAGCGATCCAGGTTCAGGCCGTAATACCGCAGCTTTTCAAGAATGAGGCGTAATCTCCCTGGGCGGGTACCCGCGCTTTCGATGATAACTTGCCCCTTATTTTGTGTTGCAGTATATCCCATTAATTCCATACCTTCCTGGCAGAGTGCTTCGATAAGCTGGATATCTTCAGGCTTCATTGAGTGAAAGCCACCAACAGAGCGACTGGAAATAGATGATTTCAACAAGCCAAGATCTTTTTTACCTTTCAGAAACTCTGACTGTATACTCTTTGAATGCACGAGCATATCAGGCGTATAGCTGATACCGATATATTGACAAATGTCTTTTATTTCAGCCTCCGGATTGTTAACAAGTGCCTCATAACAGATCAACTTTATGGAGTCTTTATGAGCAGCGTAACACCGAATAGATTCATTCCACAGTCTGGACGTGCGCTGTAGTGAAGCGTTAAAGAGTTTTCTGCTGGACAGGCAAACATCTCTGGGGTCGCGTACCAGGAAGAGTACAGGACTATCCGGGAGTTCTCTGCTTATCTTGTTGAGATGCTCATAATTTTCAGGTGTTTTGTCGCCACCACGCGTTTTGTTCTGTTGTTGTGCATAAAGTGTAAGAACGGATGCAAGGACACCTGAGAGGCTGTGATCCCCTGTCATTTCAATAACACTATCCAGGTCAACCCGAAAGTTATATTCGTCCGTTGCTTTGCGTCGGATAATCTCCACCACATCCGAAACGAAGTAACGCAGATTTCTATGCTGGGAAAGGTCGCCATAGTATTTCATTTCATCCGACAGAATATGGTAGAAGTAGCTTTCATGGTATATCGCAAAATCGGGATGACTATTCAGAATTTGTGAGACGAGCGTAGTACCCGAGCGTGGGCAGCCCATAATAAAAACAGGGCCTGAGCGGGAGGCTGGATGATGTATTTGGCGGCCACGAGGGTTGTTATACACCGTGCTGTCCCTGTGAATTCTGGCGACTGAATGTCCAGAGAATTTCTTTTATCTGAATGATGCGGAACAGAAAAAGCGTCGCGACATAAAGTACCGGTGTGAGTATGGAAAGTAATAATGCAGGGAGAGGGAGCCAGTAAAGCAGAAGCATGTATGCCCCGCCAATAAGAAGAAGTTGCAGAAAACTGGCATCGGAAATGATCTTTTGCATATTGAAAAGATAATAGGCCAACACACTTCCGGCACTTGCACCAGTTACAATGGCTGCTGCGGCACCGATAGAGCCATAATATGGGATAAGGATAACCGCAGACAGAAGGAATACGAACAGGGCCAAACCCGCAACCCAGGCATTATGTCTCTGTTTATCATGAACCAGCGCAGATGACATGCCGAGACGGATTACATTCATTGGTAACAGGGAAAACAAGAGAATGAGCAGGTTTTCTGCCACAGGCCTGAATGATTCGCCCAATACGGTTGCAATTAAAGGTTCTGCAACAGGCCAAAGCACAAAAATGACAATAAAAACAATCAATGTTATGTATTTCAGTGTATTCGAAAGCCAGCGTATTTTTCGTTCGTGTTCTCCCTGTGTCCTGAGTGCCATCAGGGAGGGCATGATCAGTATACTGAGCTGGGAAAAGAGGCCGTAAAGTGCCATAACGATGGCATTGGCGATACTGAAATAAGTGACTTCCGAAGCAAATGACGAGAACTTGAGAATCAATATGTCTCCGGAGCGCCAAAATGCCATCAATAGAAGATTTCCGATAAAGAAGGCCAGGCCGAACCGGATATATTTCATAAGCACTGAAATATCAGAAACTCCCTGGCCGTAGGAGAACCAGGGTTTAGCCCAGTAGCTCCCTGTGACCAGGAATATCACTTCGACTACCAACATGGCCCCAACGATATTCCCGAAGTTGAAGTTCATACCAAAGATTAGCAGTAGGCCTATGAGCAGCAGGCGACGGGAGCTGTCCTGGCATAGCCAGCGACCTACGTTATTCAACCCAAACTGCAACTGGTAAAAAGTTGATGCCACGAGACCGGTCACAAATACACCGGTGGCGGTCAACAAAACATAGAAGGTCAAATCGGGTAGTAAATAAGCGAGTAGTGAAAAGAAAACAGCTGACATCAAAGAAGCGATTGTGACGCGTAGCAGCAGGAACTGCATGAACATAGCACTGATCTTGTCATTTTCCCCAGCATTGCGGTATTCAGGTATAAATCGCGCAAATGCAGCCTGCCCACCGAGTGAACATGTTAGCCAGGAGAGGTAGAGCAGTGATAAAAATACAGCGAACTTTCCATAACTGTCTGCACCCATTCCGGGCGGGATAAGCAGCAAGAATGCCAGAAGGCCGCAGTATTCTATAAACTTCCAGAGTAACGCAATTCGTGCACTTCCCGGTGACAGTATGCCAGGGCTTCTATCATCAGTGCCAGGTTTCATCGGGTCGGTTTTATACCGTCAGGCGGTCCTGTAAGGAAGTGTCCTGAATTTTTTTCATCAGGCCCAGTATATTTTCAAACTCCCAGTGCTGCCAGCCGGGTATGTTTTGTTCAATATTGTGCTCCAGAAGGCAGGCATACTGCTGAACGATTTCTGCGTCCTGGTCCTTTCCAGCGTTTTCTGTCACGTGCAGTGGTTTTCCGATAACCATTTTCAGTCGATCCGGTGAACTGCCTGTCATAAATGCAGGCAACAGCGTTGCACCAGAGATGCGGGCTACGGCTACCGGTCCTGTCGTGAAATTTACCTTACGGCCCATAAAATTTACCGGAACAAAGGCCGTTGAGTGAAAACCATCGCCCAACAGAAGCGCAATGCCATTACTGGAAAGGCAACGCAGGATAGGGCGAATATTGAACTGTGCATAGAAGGCGCCTATTTGATCCAGTAATGCACCCTCGCCGGTCATACGCACAATAGCACGACCCACCTTGCTGGGTTTGAATGGGTCATCCTGTGTTGGCATGACTGCATGAGCATCGTATCCCATCTTCCTTAGCCGGTATATGCCAAGAAAATGTGCGATCGAATTCAGGTGGGAACCCATGAGTACAACACCCTTGCCACTTTTCATCGCAAGATCGAGATGATCCAGACCTTCGACAGGGACAACCTGCTCAAGGCGGCTGGAATTCATGAGTGACATGGTAAATACCAGCAGCTCCTTCTGATGCTTGAAAATAAACCACTGTCTGACGATAGAGTCCATTGCACTGCGGGTAAATTTGTCTGGATAGCAGGTTTCAATATTGTGATAAACAGCGTTGCGCAAGCATGAATTGTTGCGATATACCCGATTTCCCTGGAATTTTGCAAGTGACATCAGAAGACTTTTCGGGGTGAAGGGGACAAGGATATTGACAATATCCCGTATGTTGATAAAGCTGGACAGGCTCACTAGGTTTTTCCCTGTTAACCTTGGCGTGTTCTTATCAGGGTCGCGATGCACTCAATATTCTCAAAGTGGTCAGGAACGATGTCATCGTCACCGATTTCGATCTTGAATTCCTTCTCCATGAATGAAACCAGTTCGAATATCCCGGCCGAATCCAGTATACCGGAATCAAGCAACGAGTCAGTCGCTGTGGGTGTATTTGCTGCATCGCGCATAAAGCGTTTTTCAATAAATCCAGTGATGATTTTCACAATTTCCATGGTTGCTGTCCCAGACGGGTAGTTAGTGTTGCTCACGGGTACCGAAGGCGTCTGCAAACCCGGGCAGAAAAGTTGTTGTGTGTGGTACAGGTGTCGGCTGTTTACGGAAATATTTTATTGTTTTTGTCCATAACGTCTTTAATTTTCAGCTAATGTTCAAGATACAACCCGCAAATACCTTCCTTAATGGCATTGGTAGGTACGCAATACCATGATAGAATTATCAAGGAATTTCCGGTGTTTGGATGAAGTGCTTCCCAAACAGGTAGAATTTGCATGATACCACTTCATTGGCCGTTACAAGAACAGCGTTATGTTTCCAGGGGTGTTCACCGTCACTACTCAGGTGGTTGTGTAGTGGCTAGCGCTGTTCCCCAGGGGATATCGGTGTGAATTTATGTAACATCAAGAATAATAAAGATATTTTCTATAAAAGGAATTTGTATGATCAAGCAGGATAAAGTGCAATTGAAGACCGGGTTGTGGTTTTTTAGCCTGCTCATGATCTGTCTTGCGTCATTTCCGGCATTTGCTGAGAATGAATACCTGCTTGGTGGTGGTGATACGGTCAATATTACGGTCTACGATCAGCCGGACCTCAGTACTGAGGCCAGAATCAGCCAGGACGATGGTGCGATCATCTATCCGTTGCTGTGGGATGTGAGAATTGCCGGGCTGACGCCAGAAGCGGCGGGGAAGAAAATAGCCAGCTTGTTGAAGGAAAAGGGGATACTGAAATTCCCTGAAGTCACACTTTCGGTTAAAGATTATGTCAGTCAGACGATACCTGTAATGGGCCAGGTAAATCGACCGGGAG
>JAADJE010000004.1:5848-33683 GCA_013150915.1 Gammaproteobacteria bacterium | reverse complement strand
GGCAGGGGAAAAGGGGAAGGGGAAAGGCTACAGGGGAAAGCCTAAAAGTATATTCGTCGCAAGGGCACGCCCCCCACAACAAACCAGCCGTATTTTTTCTTGTGTCATCTTTCATCCTCTCCCCTTTAAGCTAACGTCAAAACAAGCTCTCTTTGACCGTTATCGTATCACCTGGCCCTACCGGTTCATCAAGCTGTATTTTTCTGCTGTCGGCACTGCTTTCGCCTTCCTTGATAATGTATATTTTACTGCGCGATGCCCGGTCGCTGAAGTCACCTGCAACCGCTATGGCCTGCCTTACCGACATACCCGGCTGGTATTCGTAGCTACCGGGGCTTCGTACTGCACCGGTGATAAAGAAAGGGCGATGACTTATCACGCTGACGGATATCTGCGGATCAATCAGGTAATCACCGCGCAGTTTCCTGTCCAGCAGTACTTCCGTTTCTGCCAGGGTCAGTCCGGCAATTTTTATATTGCCTATTAACGGGAAATCCACAGTGCCGTTATTGCTAATTTTTGCCTCAATGCTTAAATCTGGCTCCTGAAATACATGGATCCTTACCGTATCACCGGAACCCAGGGTATAGAGTTCGGCATGTGCCGCCTGTAACGGTAATAATGTAAGCAAGACCAGGCAGTAGAGAACTGCCCGGGATGGTTGATGTAGCTGAATCATAGTCTACAGTGTAAAAGAACTACAGCTCCCATTCAAAGAACAGACCGACCCGGTTACGATCATAAGAAAAGAGAGTAACGCTGGAATCAACTTCTTCAAGGATGTAGTACCCACGGAGCAGCATATTTCGGCGGAACTTATAGGATAGATCAACGTTATAACTTACCAGGTTATCATTTCTATCCGTCCCCTTGTAATCTTCAGCACCGGCCATATACCCCACGTTACTGCGGATGCGCTCTGACCAGTCATGTGTCCAGCCAGTGGTGTAGCGCGTTGATATGCTGTGGGACCCTGTGCCACTACTGTTCCTGGATCCACGGTATGTGCCCAACCTGAGAAGATCACGGCTGCGTATTTCCCAGTCAATACTGCCTTGCCAGGTTGAATTTTTTGTTTTCTCATTGCTGCCGAACGATGGCCCGCCTTGACTTGAAGTAATTGCAACGCCCGGGTTGGCCGGATCGTAGCTTTCCGTTCCATAGGACAATATTCCCTTCGTTTTGGCGGTAGCTTCCCACGATACCCCGAAACGAGCATAGTAACGGTCGGCATCTGCGTTAGAATTAAGAAAATTCCAGCGGCGCCAGCCACCCTCGAACACACCGTAACTCCTGCGGCCTACCCTCAGCTTGAACATAGCGCCCAATGCCACGGTATCATAATCAATCGATTTCAGCAGATCCTGCCGCTTGGCCTGAAGCAGTCCATCCAGCCTCAGGTTTATCCTTGCTTCACGGGCGCCAAGATAGGCTGATCCTTGAAGTGAATAGCGGTCCCATTGATCAAAACGACGGAGGGGGTCACTAATACTGTTACCACTTTTGGAATTATGACCACGCTTGTAGTCCGCTGTCAGGTTGTAACCTCCTCGCCTGCCATAGCCCGCCATACCTGCATAGAGATGATGGTCATCATAATTATATAGGTCATCGAAAAGGGTGCCTGAATATTTAGCGTAATCGCCATCATACCCTGCAACAAGGCGGGTGGCGTTTATTGAACTCTGTATCCCCAGGGCAGGTCGCAGGTGATAGATGGTGGTGGATTGTTTCTTAGCAATCGAAGTACGGTTTATATTATCGTCCGTACTGATGCCAACGCCCACGGTTGGGTAAAGAAATGTATTTCCGGCAAAACCCCCTTCGGTTTCCTCATCCTGACCACCGCTAGAAGTCCCTCTGCCAATAGCAACCGTCTTCGGGCCATAGGTGATGCCCTCGCCACTGAAACCCGGATCAAGTGCCGTTTCGACTGCATACGAAGGAACCGTCAGGGTAAGCCCCAGCAAAAAACATGCCACCGCGAAAACAAATGGCAAGCTTTTCCTTTTCATCGTCGTAATAATTTCTTAAAGATTAGCTTCAGATACAGTTTGAGATACAAACTTCTGTATCAAAACCCGGGCGATCTGAAAAATATTGTGTCTCCCCTGCGCCAAATACGGGAGGCAAGTAAGCCTGGTAGGGTGCGATATATCTATAAGAGACACCCGTTGCACCCAGTATTTCTCCCACCGTAGCACCGATAGCAGGCGCCACGGCATAATCCAGACGCTTCTGTAAACAGGCATCAATCCCACGTACAACCGCGGTTGCCGCGGAATTGGGCTGAACACCGGCATTAAGCGCCGCTTTCAAGCCCCCTTCGACAACCTTGGTTTCACTGCCTACCTCCTTGTAGGCAGAACGAAGGCTTCCCTGGAAAGACCCGCATACGGCATCGGTAATGTATTGCGTCAGGTCGTTCTCATTACCGTCACTGCGCGCCTCAGCAATGGCTGCTGTAACGGCCTGCCCGGTCAAGGTCGCGATATCCTCGTAGTTACCCTTGTCTGTTTCATTGAAATAATGAATTACCGTGACCTGGGTGGATTCCTTGATCAGGGGGGCGTGGTCTCCGTAGACGCTGGTAAATACGGGGGGATAATCCGATAAAGACTGGGGATTTTTTCCATCAAGGTAAGACTTGATATCAGACTCAACTGAATCGGAAAAAGCGACAATCGGTATAAACAAAGCACATATCAGAGCAGTTAACGCTATATTTTTTAGAATAATATTTTTCATAGGCATATCTCAACCAATATTTTAATTCAGAAACGCACACATAACTTCCATCAAGACTAACCTGTAAGCAGCTCTCAATCAATCCCTTTTAAAAAAACAACTTAGACGTTTTTTAGAGAATTTACTTGAAACTACCCCCGTACTATTAGTATTTATTCGGCGATTCTCGCAATTATTGTACCAATTTGGAAGGACTTTTGGGTTTTATGTCTTCACGTGGAGCGCTATTTTCCAGACGCGTCGCCTCCGGCACGAGGATTTTTAGATATAGGGGGCCGAAACTCGCGATTAATGATGAAGATTCTCTCCAGAACTTGACACTTGAAACTTGAAACCTGAAACTTGAATTATAAAACCAGGAGAATCCCATGAAACGCCCTTTACTCATTCTCGTTGCTATTATTATTCTCATACCATTCGCCATCGCCGGCTGGCTGGCATTGTTTTTCGATGCTAATGACTACCGTGAACAAATCGCTGCCGGCTTTCAAGAGGCTACTGGACGTGAGATTTCTATTACCGGCGATCTGAATACTTCTTTCTTCCCATGGATAGGGATACAAACAGGCGCTATTGAAGTGGCCAATGCCCCAGGGTTTGGTGATGCGCCACTGGCAGGGATACTGGGGGCGAAGATCAAGCTCAAGCTATTACCACTGCTCGGCGGTGAAGTACAAATGGAAACCGTCGTGCTGAATGGCGTACAGGCCAATCTGATTACCCTGAAAAATGGCAAAACAAACTGGGAGTTTGGGTCAGCCGAGGCTTCCGATACCAAGAGTACTGACGATAAAAGCACACCCGATGACGCCGACAAAGCCCTGGCTGCACTGGCTATCGGCGGTATTGAAATGAAAAATGCCCGCATTACCTGGGATGACCGTCAGAGCGGAACAAAGCTTGAACTGACGAATATGAATCTGGAGACCGGGGCCATTTCCTTTGATTCCCCTGTCGCTGTGTCTTTCGACACTGATTTTGCCCTGAATGGGGAGGAAATAAAGGGAGGCATGCAACTCAGCACAAATCTAAAGCTGGCCAGTGACATGCAGAAGGTGGAACTGAATGATTTCGCTATCGATGTAGAGGCGACGGGGACGGCCCTGGAGGGCGGCAAGCTGCAAAAAAGCATGAAGGCCGATATTGATATAGACCTTGCAGCACAGCTAATCAGTAGCGACAAGATCGCATTAAGCCTGAATCTTTCCGGTAACATTGTGCCTGTCAATCCGATGGCTGTCAGCCTGGAATCGCCGTTGAAAGTAAACCTGGCCAGCGAGATGATAGAGCTGCCGGCCATGCAATACAGTATTCCCGGCTCGAAAGGTACAGGCAGCATGGTGTTGTCCAATCTCGCCAATCCACTGCCGACAATTAAGCTGGTAATCGAAACCGATAGGTTTGATGCGACACCCTGGGTAGGCTCAGCACCTGATCAGAGCAGCATTACCGATGCCATGGCTGTGGAGCAAATCCTGTATTCATTAGTGAGTATTCACCTGGCTCATGCACAAGCAAAATCTGAGCCTGTTGATATTCCAGTCGAAACGATTCGTCAACTGGATGTTGATGCCAGCCTGTCTATCGGCATTTTTATCCTGGATACGCTGCAGGCCACCGACGTTAAGGCCGAGATGAAAGCAAAGAACGGCATTGTCCGCATTGAACCCTTTTCAGCTCAGCTGTTTGGTGGCACATCTACAGGCATGATGGAACTGGATGCACGCAGAGACATGCCGAAGTTTCGCCTCACCGAAGACCTGAGCGGCGTGCAGATTGCTCAGGTAATGAAGTACTCGATGGGTGAAGGCTCGAAAGAGTGGATCACAGGCCTCGCAAACATGCAGGCCAGGCTTCGCACACAGGGTCTGGATACCGCCGCCTTAACGCAGGCACTCAACGGCACGGTTGATGCCAAGATAAAAGACGGTGCTTTCGAGGGTTTTAGCGTACGAAAAATGCTGCAGAGGGCAAATGCGCTGTTGAAGAGGGAGACCTATGTCGATGACGGCAGTCCGGATCGCACAAAAATTCTCGAGATGGGCCTGAATACAAAACTGGTCAACGGCATCGCGTCAACGAATAACATCAAAGTACTCACACCGCTGGCAGACCTCACAGGCAGCGGCACGGCCAACCTAAACACCCAACAACTGGACTACCGTCTGAAACTGGCGCTGTCATCCGGGATCTCTGAGATTGATAAGGCGGAGTTTAAAAAACTTGAGGGCAAGGCCCTGCCGCTGAAGATTACTGGAAATTTCAATGACCCAAAATTCAAAATTGACGTGAGCAAAGCCGCTAAACAGGAAGTAAAACAGAAGGCTGAAAAGAAAATACGCAAGAAGTTTGGAAAGAAATATGGAAAGCAGTTGGATCTTCTTTTTGGGAGATAGTTGATCGCGTTGATCGCGCCGGGCGATACGCCCACAATTTCATTCCAGATCATACAGGGTTTTGGGGGGCGTACTTTTTCCCATCCTCCCCCTCCCCCGGCTCAAAACAACCCCAACCAGAAAAATGGTCAAGGTTCCAATTATAATCGTCATAAAGCTATGCAAAGGATTGGCCCACCAGACGTCTTTCCCCGATGACAGACTCGCCCAGGTGATGACCAATACACCGATCACAACGGCGGTGGCGGCTTCGAATGAGTGTGCACGGCGCGAGAGTACGCCGAGCAAAAATAAACCCAGCATGCCGCCCGAAAAAATACCGGCCAGTGACCACCAGACATCCAGTGCACCTTTTATGGAGATCATTAACAGTGCGGTAAATGTGCCTGATATGCCGAGAATGACGGTGATGATGCGGAGGAATTTCATCTGGCTGCCAGCGCTGGCCTGTGGTCTTAATAAGCGCAGATACACATCGTTCATCAACAGACTGGCCGATGAGTTCATTGAGGTGTCGGCTGAACTCATCGCCGCGGCAAACAGGGCGGCGATGACCAGACCTGTGAGTCCTGTGGGAAGTTCATTGACGATAAAATGAGGGAAAATTTTGTCAGCGGTAATTTCTGCCGGCAGCAGACCGGTGTTGACCTGGTAGTAGGCAAACAGGGCCGTGCCAAGTAGCAGGAACAAGGCACTGACCGGGATGTAGGTCAGGGCGCCTATCCAGACTGATCGCCGGGCATCGGTTAGTGAGCGCGCGGTTTGATAGCGCTGGATATAACTCTGGTCGATCCCGAAATTCTGCAGGTTAATAAATATACCGTAGAGCATGATCAGCCAAAAACCCTGTTCGGTAAATGTCAGGTCAAAACTGCCCAGGGATGTCTTTTCAGCATGTGTGGCAATGTCAATGATCTGGCTAAAGCCACCCGGCATCAGCCAGACAACCGTTGCCAGCGAGACAACCGCACCCAGTGTTAAAATGACACTCTGTATGGCATCGGTCCAGATCACTGCCTCTATGCCACCGACAACGGTATAAAGCGTAACAAGAATGCCCGTGATGATTATGATGATGGATAGATTCCAGCCCGTCAGGGTTTCCATGGCCAGCGCGACAAGAAAAAATATGGTGCCCATACGCGCCAGTTGGGTCAGCAGATAAAATATCAGTGCATAGAGTCTGGCCCATAAGCCGAAACGGCGTTCGAGGTAAGCATAGGCTGAAATATCGCCTGTTGCACGGTACAGCGGGATAAACCACCGCGATGCAACCCAGGCCGCAAAGGGGAGTGACAACGAGAAAACAAAGGGACTCCAGTTATCCGCATAGGCCTTGCCGGGTAATGCCAGAAAAGAGATAGATGAGAGATAGGTTCCAAAGATGGACAGCCCGACGACCCAGCCAGGTAGACGCCTGTGCGCCATCATAAAACCTTCGACATCGGATGATCGGCGATAGAACAGACAGCCGAAACCCGTGACCAACAGGACATAAATGACAAGGACGATGATGTCGAGATTGGTCATAAAGGTATTTTAGGTCTCAGATTTGAGCTTTAAACTTTAAACTTTGAGCTTTGAACCCCGAACTGTACAGGAGCGGAGCAGTTTATGCCGTGATCAGGCCATTCTGGATAGCGACATGCACCAGTTCCGCTGAGGTACGGACATTCAGCTTCTGCTTGATCTGGTGCAGGTAGTTTGACACCGTCTTACTGGTCAGGTGCAGTATCGACGAAATTTCCGCCCCGCTCTTTCCCTCGACAACCAGCCGGAAGATCTCCATCTCGCGCGGGGACAGATTGGACAGTGCGGAATCCTCCTCACCCATGTTGCGCAGTGCAACACTTTGTGCAATATCCGGACCCAGGAACTTCCTGTGCTGGGCGACCGTCGCTACCGCCTGGATCAAGACCTCTGGTGAGCTGGCCTTGGTAATATAACCCAGTATACCGGCCTGCAGTGCCCGCTCGGCCAGCAGCACATTGTCATGCAGGCTGAAGATCAAAATACAGGCCGATGGCTGGTGCGAGAGAATCCGCCGGGCCGCCTCCAGACCACCGATACCCGGCATCGACAGGTCCATAACCACGACATCCGGCGTGTGCTCCTGGTACAGCCGACAAGCCACTTCCCCATTCTCGGCTTCGGCCGCGACCTCGATGTAACCGGACTGTTCCAGCAGACGTCGATAACCCGTCCGCACCACCATGTGATCATCGACCAGCAGTACTGTAATCGGCTCGTTACTCATGACTCTGACTCTCCATAATCTTCTGAGAATGGAAGGCTGACCGATATCGCCACACCTCCATCCGGCTTACTATTTACTTCTAACTCACCCCCCAGTGCACTGACCCGCTCACGAATACCGAGCAGACCTATCCCTTCGCTTTTTTCAGAGATATCCATACCCTTACCGTTATCCGTTATCAGAAAGTTCACCTTGTTACCCAGGCGTTCCAGATGAATATCCACCATGCTGGCCCCTGAATGTCTGGAAATATTAGTCAAGGACTCCTGCAATGTTCGGTACAGCGTGATGTTGATGACTTCGGGTAGACCGGCAAGTTCACCATCACTGGAAAAGAAACATTTCATGTTTTTGTAAGCTGTGCACCACTCGTCGACTTTCTCCCGCAACGCATCCACCAGCCCCAGATGATCCAGTGTGGCCGGGCGCAGCTCGTGGGTGAGTTTCCTGATCTTGCCCACCGTCTCTTCCACGGCTTGCTCGATATCGACGGCCGCCGCCGCTACCGCCGGATTGTCTGCGAGGGTACTCTCACGGATAAACCCGGCATCTATTTTCAGCGCACTCATCGCCTGCCCCAGCTCGTCGTGCAGTTCATGCGCCAGATGGCGACGTTCATCTTCCTGCATTGTGATCATGCGCTGGCCAAGATGGCGGTTTTCCTTCAGCAGGTTCCGCAGTTCTTTCTCTGTCTGTTTTCGTTCGGTAATATCCTGAATGATGGCTACAAACAGAGCAGGTGTTTCAGCGTACGAAAGCTGTATCCTTACCTCGACAGGGTAAGTGCTGTCATCCTTGCGCTGGTGTGTCGTTTCAAAAATAACCTGTTTCACATCATTATGCTGACGCAAGGGTTTAACTACTTTGTCAAATTGCTCGGCAGAAAATTCCGGTTTCAAGTTGAGGGGCGTCATTTTCATCAGTTCGTCCTTACTGTAACCGGTATTATCCAATGCACCCCTGTTGACCTGAACAAAATGCAGGTCACTGGCATCGAACAGATAGATCTCGTGCGCTGTACTGTCGAGTATACGGCCGAAGCGCTCCAGGATATCTTCTGTCCGTCTGAGTTCGGTAACGTCTTTGCCGGTAGACAGGTAACAGGTAACCTTCCCCCTGTTATTCTTTATTGGGGTGATCGTTTTTTGCTCATAGAATAGTCTGCCGTCCTTGCAACGATTGATGAAGGTTCCCTGGAATATCTCGCCTCGCTTCAGGACATCCCATAAGCCTTTATAAAATTCCGGTGGCTGCTCCCCACTTTTAATGAGAGAGCCCGGCGTGTGACCAATTGCCTCATCCGGCCTATAGCCCGTAATGCGCTCGAATGCTGGATTGACATATTCGATAAGACCATCGGTATCGGTGATGACTACAGTATCAGCCGTCTGATGCAGGGCACTGGAAAGTTTGCGCATCTCAAGCCCTTCCTTTTTACGCCGAGTAATGTCAGTGAAAGAGCCCGCGAATCGGTGGGGTTTCCCTGATTCATCCCAGATGGATACCCCTCTCATCAGTATCCAACGGTAGCTGCCGTCCTTGTGCAGAATCCGATACTCTTTTTTGAAATAGCCTCCAGAGCTTGCCAGATACTGTTTGATGGCACTGGTGATACTCTCACGATCGCCTTTATGGACTCGCGATCTACATTCTTTGAAGGTTGAGGTGCCTTCATTTACCCCATAACCCAACATGGCCATCCCACGTGGCGAGAAATAGATCTCGTCATTCTTGAGATTCCAGTCCCAGAGGCCATCATTTGAACCAAGGGCAGCCAATGCGTAACGTTCTTCACTGAGGCGTAACGCCTCCTCAGCTTGAGCACGCTCGATAATGCCGCCCAGAGCACTGGCCAGGGATGACAAAAAGGTCTTTTCCGCTTCCATTTCCCGGTGGCCTTCCTCAAGGTAAACGGTCAGCACACCCAACAACTTCTTACCGGCCTGGATAGGCACAACATAATGCGCGTGGGGCAGCTCACATTTGCTGGCACAGGTCTCATGCCGTTCATCCGTATGGCTGTTGCTGGAAAACAGGAGCTTACACGATTGGGCCGAACGCCCGCACAGGCACTTGCCATAGGGCATGCGAGCACAAGTCTGCAGCAATTCTGGTGCAATATTACGATGCGCTACCATGTGCAGTTCCCTGTTCTTTTCGTTGGCCAAAAAAATAATCCCCTGTTGCTTTAGATCAATCCATGAGACGGACAGAATATCTTCCAGGCAACGATCGATTTTATCCTTCAGGCTGATGTCCTCCATACCAATGCGCATCATTCTATTGAGTATCGACTGTTGCTCACGGTTGCGCTCGAGACGCTTGAAGACAGGATCCAACTTCATGACAAGGGCGATGGCACAGAGCAGGATGACGACAATTCCCACACTAATGGCCAGAAAGACGGCCCGTATATAGGGGCGGCGGATTTCACTCAAATCAACCTTGGCCACCAGGCCCATTCCCAGCTTAGGCAACGGTCTGTAGGCGGCAATAACCTCTACCCCCCGGTAATCCTCACCGATCATCGCACCGGTCTGGCCTAAGAGTACCTGTTTCATGTATTCAGCAGGCTGTGCACCCAGGGGGATCCCCATTACATGCCCACCGCGTAAACTACTGATAAACTCGATACTGTCGCCATTTTTTGTGGCAAGCAATAACTCACCTGACTTACCGATTTCACTTAGTTTCAGATTGGCTTTCATTACCTGATTGACTGCCCTGGCTCTGGCAAGGGCAAGATAATTGCTGTTGTCTTTTTGTCCTGGATCTACCTGAGATTCGACTATCCCTCCCCATACCTGTACCAGGGCAGCAAGGTTTTCTCGCTCCTGTTCCAGCTCCATTATGTAGATTTCACGTACACTGATCGAGCCGACGATCAATAGGGCCAGCATCATGACAAGAATTACAGAAAATCCAATATTACGGCGCATACCAAAGGGACGGGCACTTATTTCCTGCAAGGGAGTATCATTCCCAATATTCTCGGAAATGCTCCCTTTTCCGGCTACATGCATAGTCCATAGCTGTAACAGCAAGCCAACCCCGGCTACCACGAAACCCAGTGCCGTATGAATTGCCATTTCTGTATAGCCCGCCCAACCGTAGGCGGTTTCCGCCCCGCTCAGGTAGCCAGCAACAGAGACGGTTCCAATTATCAGTATACTTCCGCTCAGAAACCAGCAGCCCAGCATACCGCGTCCACACAGTGAACCTATCGACAGGGTCAGCAAGCTGGCACCGGTGAGAATGAAAGCCAGTGCTGAATTGGGTGCCATACGTCCCACATGGGAAACGTTCTGCATAATAAAAGACTGTTCGACCAGTATTTCATCAATACCCAGATTAATATTGAACAGGTATTGACTCAGCGTCAGGGTGCCAAGAATAATTAACGCAATGCCACTGATAATTGACCCTTTTAAGCACTCTCTGCTCATGGCGAACAAGCCGGCACCAGTCAAAAGAAAACCCAGAGCCGTATTGGCCTGCATCGGAGAAAAGGAGGGGAACACCTGAATAAGGAACGGGATATTGAGGTACCAGCCAAGTAATACCGCCACACCCAGCACAATAAGCAGACAGGATGTGAACACGCAACTCGTCTTATACCAGGGAGAAGGCCTACTACTCTGTTCCGAAATGCCCTCTACCATGCTGGTTTCCCCTTACTCATTCCAGGGGACTCTATAACCAGGCATGTAACAACCTGTAGGCCCGTATTGGGTCTGTTTAACTGTCACCATTTTGTAGTCGTTATAATCATCAATCATGGTTGATAAATTCCATTTAGCAGCTACTTATTCATTATATAGAATAAGCGTAGCAAAGCCTCATTTTTTAAGAAATTCATGTACACTTCCCGGGTTAAGCTGGGACATTATGGGCAGTTAATATTGGGAATTTTTCCCAAACGGGGGCATCAGGCCAAATTATAATCAGCCAGCCGCAGTTTGAATATGAAGTGTGTAGCGTAAAAAGGCGTGTAATGACAGAATGACTTATGCCATGATCAGGCCATTCTGGATGGCGACATGCACCAGCTCCGCCGAGGTGTGGACATTTAACTTCTGTTTGATCTGGTGCAGGTAATTCGACACCGTCTTGTTGGTCAGGTGCAGCGTCGACGCAATCTCCGCCCCGCTCCTTCCCTCGACAACCAGCCGGAAGATCTCCATCTCGCGCGGGGACAGATTGGACAGCGAGGAATCCTCCTCGTCCATGTTGCGCAGTGCGACACTTTGTGCAATATCCGGACCCAGGAACTTCCTGTGCTGGGCGACCGTCACTACCGCCTGGATCAAGACCTCTGGTGAGCTGGCCTTGGTAATATAGCCCAGTATACCGGCCTGCAGTGCCCGCTCGGCCAGCAGCACATTGTCATGCAGGCTGAAGATCAAAATACAGGCCGATGGCTCACGCGACAGAATCCGTCGGGACGCCTCCAGACCACCGATACCCGGCATCGACAGGTCCATAATCACGACATCCGGCGTGTGCTCCTGGTACAGTCGACAGGCCACTTCCCCATTCTCGGCCTCGGCCACCACCTCAATGTGACCTGACTGTTCCAGCAGACGGCGATAACCCGTCCGTACCACCATATGATCGTCGGCCAGCAATACTGTAATCGGCTTGTCGCTCATGATTCCTGCCCCCTCTTTTTTTCAGCGAGATCCCTGCCCCACCATTATATCCAGCAACACAGATAGACACGTCGCGAACCTGATTGTAGCCATCATCCACGATAATTGCTTTACTTTCCACTTTTAGATTCATCAAAGCATCCCGGCTATTCGTAATGTGAACGCTGTCATGAAAATCTGACGATTTATCCACACGGTGACCAGACGCGCAGTGCAGTGCCGATAGCTTTATGAGCAATGGTGGTAGATTTCGGGTAGAATCGGAAGAATATCAACTACATGTGTTTAACTATTGATTAAAAACATTAGATGCAAGAGAAGGATAACATGGACGTCCTCGCCAGATAATATGCGTATCTTAGTTGCAGAAGATAACGAGTTTTATCAGAAAGTGATACAACACCAGCTGAAAACGCTCGGCTACTCTGCCGATGTCACAGGGAATGGCCGTAGCGCCCTGAAAAATTGGCGGACTGGAAAATATGACCTGCTACTTACCGATATACACATGCCGAAAATGAGTGGTCATGAACTGGCCAACCGGATACGTAAGGCTGAGCAGCATACCGGCCACCATATACCAATCATCGCGTTTACCGCGAGCTGCCAGGAACCCAGGGAACAGGACTGCATGGAAACTGGAATTGATGGCTTCATTAAAAAGCCCATCGATATGGGTGATTTGCAACAGGCCCTGAAAAAATGGTTATCAAAAAGTGACGTTCTGTTGCGGGAACAAAAGGACAATAATCTGCATTTACAGGTTGCCCGTGAGGGCAGCAAGCTGGGAACCCACAAGGTAGAAGATGCGCCGATGTTGGTGGATAGCACGCACATCAAAAAACTGATAGAACAACTGGGTCAGGACGGCTTTAATGATTTGCTGTCAGCCCTGCTCAAGGACACAGGACCTCGGCTTAATGAATTACGAGAGGCGATAGAACACAATGACAGCAAGGCGATACACGATTATGCTCATGCGCTGGCTTCCGGTTTCGGTTTCATGGGACTGAACGCGCTATACCGGCACACCCGGGCGCTTTCAGAGGCAAGCCGGTCAGGTCCGGTTGATGACGCTCATGACCGGGTTGCCACTATCGAAACGGTTTACGCACAAACTGTCAGCCTGCTGCAGATGGAGTACAACACGTAAGCACTTTTACAGATTAGCCGGCGTAGCCTATCCCCCGTCCAGTCCCTGGATATAGCCACGCACCCGCTCCCACTCCGTCAACAGACGGGGCATGAGCTGCTCCAGCTCCTTCCTTGATTCCCCCTTCGCCGCATCCTCAAGCAACTGACACAGCCCTGACAGGGCCACGGCACCCACCGCGTGTGCCGAGGATTTAAGCTTGTGTGACTGCTCCCACAGCTCTGCCAGCTGGTCTTCCTCGAAAGACGCCTGGATAGCGGCAATCAAGGGGTCGCTCAGGGGGAGAAACTGCTGTAGAAACTGCAATTGTATCGATTCATCAGAGCCTAAAACGGCGGCCAGCACTTCCTGGTCAATGGGTGCTCCTTTTGGTTCATCGGAGACCTCGGGTACAGTGGAGTCAGGTTGTGGCGCAGCTTCTTGTTCCAGGGGCAACCAATGCCGCATTAGCTTTTTCAGCTCGTTGAGCTCCACCGGCTTCGCGATATAGTCATCCATGCCCGCCGCGAGGCAACGCCCGGCCTCTCCCTGAAGGGCGTTTGCAGTAATCGCCACAATCGGCGTTTTTTTGCCTGCTCCGCTTTCACGCTCACGAATTGCGGCAGTCAGCTCGAAACCGTCCATCTCCGGCATATTACAATCGGTCAACACCATCCCATAATTGTGAGTCTCCATCAGTTTCAGCGCCGCACGCCCATCAGCAGCGACGTCTACCCTATACCCGAACATGTTGAGTTGAAGCTCGATAACCTTCTGGTTGATGATGTTATCTTCAACCACCAATATCAAGTTTCCCGCCGCCTCGGCCTCGCCCGGCGTGGGCAGTGAAATATCCTGAGATTCCTGTTCGGGTGAGTGATCCACATCCGGCTTGGCTCGTCCGCAGGCAACAGCAATTGCGTGACGTAATTGCCCCGGCCGCAGGGGGTTTCCATCGACCAGAATACTGTCATGATAATCCAGTTTTTTTGCATGCTCATGGTCAGTTAGCACGACCACAAAGTGACACGCTGAAAAGCCTGGGGATTCATGAAATCTTTCGAGGATAGTTTGCTCCTCCTTCTCACCCCAATCACCATCCAGGATCACCACCTGCGGTATTGCATCTGTGGCCGACGCCAGGGCCTGTTCCAGGGTGTCGCAAACACGAACCCTGGCCCCGCGTTGGGACCAGTCCCGCTGGAGATACTGGCTGATCAGCGGATTATCACACAGCAGTAACATATCCAGCCCACTCAGAGAGTCCTGCTGTACCTGACTTGCCTGCTCCGAAGCTGGCTGGACAGGCAAGCGTACCCAGAACCGGGAACCCTTCCCCAGTTTGCTGTCACAACCGATCATCCCTCCCATCATTTCGGTCATGCGTGCACAGATGGATAGACCCAGGCCTGATCCACCGAAGCGGCGGTGCGTGGAGCTGTCGGCCTGAGTGAAGGGGTGGAACAGACGATCAATCTGCTCCTGGCTCAACCCAATACCGTTGTCAATTACCTCCAGCCGTAGCCAGTCACCAGACTCTTCCCGATCCACGGCAACACAGACCTGGATCTCGCCAGTCTGATCCTCTTCGGTCTGGGTAAATTTGATCGCATTACCCAGTAGGTTCATGAGAATCTGCCGCAGTCGCACCGGATCGCCTGTGAAGCACACCGGCACATCGGGCTCTATCAGACAATAGAGCCTCAATCGTTTGTTGTGGATTTCAACAAAAAGCGCCTCGGCCAGGCCCTCCACCAGACTGGGCACGTCGACTTCGATATTTTCCACTGTCATTTCGCCGGCCTCGATCCTGGAGAAATCGAGGATATCGTTGATGATTTGCACCAGCGACACCGCTGATTCCCTGGCGATACCCGCCAGACGCTGCTGCTCAACATTCAGCGAGGATCGCCTGAGCAAGTTGATCATTCCCAGCACGCCACTCATGGGAGTACGGATCTCGTGACTCATGGTGGCGAGAAAGGTACTCTTGGCCCGGTTGGCCGCCTCGGCGGCATCTTTGGCCTCGATAAGCTCAGCGCGGTTCTTATCATCATTCTCCATCATGCGCTTTGAATGGATCATCACACCATACGAGGTATCGAACGGACGCAGAAACGTTTGGATCTCTTCGTCAAAACCATCTGGATGATTAGCGATGCCGTACATACCGACAAGCTGGTCTCCGTAGAAAATAGGGACACCCAGGAAGGAATTCAGTGCTGGATGCCCCTTGGGCAAGCCACCTGCCCGGGGATCCACTGCTGGGTCATTACTCAAAACACTCTTGCCAGTGACCATTACATGACCCAGCAAGTTATTGGGATTGTGAAACTCAAGCCCCTTCCTGAGGAGTTCCCGATGGGGGACGTCTGTATCCTCGTCCCAGGCGATATCGGTGACCGCAAGGGTTTTCAGATAGGGCCTGCCTTTGTCGTCGTATAACACCTCACCAATTAGGCCATATTCACATCCGGTAAGTTCGAGCAATGCATCCAGCATCTCACCCGTTACAGCACGAAAATCCCCCTTCTCAACAAAACTGGTCAAGGACTGGTGCAGCATATCGAGTAATTTTTTCTGTTGCCCCAGCTGCTGCCGCATGGCCTTCCGTTCGCTAATGTTGCGCACGATAGCAATAAAGTGTGCTGCCTCCTCCACGGGAGCGATATCGGGAGCGATGTATTGCAGAAAGATTTCTACCGGCACACGCTGACCGTTTTTATGTTGATGGATGGTCTCGAAGGTATGGGATTCCTGTTTGCCAGCCAGCAGGGGGGCAATCAATTCGCGGATCTGTGCCTCTGACAGCTCCGGCTTGATATCATAGGGATGCATGGTCATGAGTTCTTCATGGGTGTAGCCCACCTGCTGCAAGGCCCCCTCGTTAGCATAAAAGAAACACAGCATGACGGCATCGTACATAAACACACAGTCCAGGGTGTGGTCGAGTGTGCTCCTGAATTGCCGCAGTTCTTCCTCCGCCTGTTTGCGACTGGTCATGTCCCGGACTACTTCGGTATAGAAACGACTCCCTCGAATCCACAGTTCAGTAACTGAAACATCGGCAAGAAATTCCGTTCCATCCTTTCTGTGCGCTGTCACTTCATGGTTTGTACCATTGATGCGTGCCCCACCGGAGCGAGTGCGATGTTGTATATACTCATCATGCATAGCGGCAACATCCACCGACATCAGCATGCTGACGTTACGGCCTATGACCTCCGGGGCGGTATAACCAAACAGCTTCTCCGCTGCCATAGCAAAACTTTTTACAATCCCCCTGTCATTAATGGTAATGACACCATCAATCATATTGTCAACGATAGCCTGCTGCCATGCCTTGCTGTCTTCGAGGCGCTTACGGCTCATGGCCAGCAAGATCAGAAGCAGCAGGCTCAATACCCCTGTCAATATGCCACCCATAAATACGGCCTCTCTGAAGTGCTTCAAGTCTGCGTACACTTCAGCGGCATCGATTTCGGTCACCAGCCCCAGATCCCAGTCATCCAGCCAGCGCCAGGCACCCACGACTTTCACCCCCCTGTAGTCGGTGTAAGGCTCCAGACTCTCACCCGATAACTGCCTGTAGAAATCCCTCGCTGGCCGGGTAAGAAGACCGGTGTCTGGCTCCCGCACCATCACATTCAACTCACTTTGCTCCACATCGGGTGGCAACAGGCCCCGTGCATGCAATTCTTCCACGAAGCGGCTCTCACTCAACATTACCCCTCTCCGATCCACCACGTAGGCCTCACCTGTTTTAGCCAGGCGTACACCTGAGAGCAAACCGATGAACCTGGATTGGGGATCAATGCGCAGGGCCAGAACGCCGATAACCCGACTGTCTCGGTCAACAACCGGCGCAAGGGCAAACATGGTCGCCAGTCCCTCCTGCAACTCCCCGTGAAGATTCTCCAGTGGCACGTCAGATCGGATAGGAATCGATAAAACCGGCTGACCAGCCATCACTTTCGCAAACAGTTTCTCGTTTTTCAGTAATAGATTACCGGTGCCTATATTGCTGTCACGGCTGGATGCCAGGCTGATGCCCGCGGGACTGACAAGAAAGTAACCCTGGTAACCCATAGAATCCAGGAGGTTTTTGAGCTGACGGCGTAATGCCCGTTGCGAAGGGTGAGAGATCAGGCCAGCCGGGTCATTTTCCAGCTTGAGCAGTTGCTTAAAGTGATTGATGAGTTCGCGATCCCGAGAGAAGGTCAGGACGACCTGCATCTCCTTATCCCGCCATGTCTGCAGTGTCTGCTGGGTGGTGTCCAGAAAAACCTGGAACAGATTGTGTGTTGATGTCTGTAGTTTTTGTTCTTCCTTCTGGACTAACAGCCAGGACACGTATGAAAATACGACAGCCACCAGGAGTGTGAAACCGGCAATCTTCTTTATGAACCTTTTTCTCTCCTTTAACCAGAACACAGCTTATCCCTCATCCCGCATAGACAGTAAAGTGGCTTGAGGTTCCTGGTTGAACGAATGATCCACTCCCGGACGGGTTCGTCCGCAACTCCCGGCCGCTGCCGACAATTTTTCCAGTCAGATCAGCCGGGTGGTACAGACAGGGGGACAGACTCGGGCCTGTTCCACTGAAGCAGTGGTGTGTGGAATCAGCCTCTTCCCGACCCGTAGCGACCGGGAGGAGAGGGAGAACAGAAACTGGGTTTTGAGCCATAGTCTAACTAAGATAGACGGATCATAAGTCAGTGCAAGCTATCATAAACCCCGTATCATTGATAGTGAAAGGCGAGCAGGCGAAGTACACTGCCCCTGCTCGGTTCACTGAGAGGTCTATGACAACTCTGCTTAATACCTAATGGTAGTAAACTGTACCCAAAGGTCTGTCGGAGTGCATAATCGGGAGAGGGTCTTCTTTAGTCTTGAACAGTAGTTTCTCAAAAGACTTACTAATCATTGGGTAACCAAAATAATATCCCTGATAGGATGTGCACCCTTTATTTAGCAGAATATTGTACTGATCTTCTGTTTCTACTCCCTCCGCTATGACATCAATACCAAGGTGTAACGCGATGACAATAATGGTGTCAACAATAGCTGCATCACTGGGATCCGTAGTGATATCACGAACAAAACTCTGGTCAATTTTTAACCTGTCCACGGGTAGACGTTTCAGATAGCTTAAAGCAGAGTACCCAGTGCCGAAATCATCGATTGAAAACTGAATACCCATACCCTGTAGCTCCTTTATTTTATCACTGGTCTCTTCAATATTTGAGATGAGTAGTCTTTCCGTTAATTCCAGTTCAAGGAAGTTGGCATCAACACCGGTGGCATCAATGATCTGCTTTATATTCTGCACAAAATTCTTCATCATGAACTGACGGCTACTGAGATTAATGGCCAGGCGAAAACCGGATGGCAGTAACCCCTTGTCTTTCCATTCTACAATTTGTTCACAGGCATTAAATAACACCCATTCATCCATGGCCAGTATCAGTCCTGTCTCTTCGGCGATAGATATGAAATCCCCGGGCATGATAAAACCCCTTTCAGGGTGATACCAGCGAACCAGTGCTTCAGCACCTATGATATTTCTATCGATATTGTATTGTGGCTGAAAATGCAGGGAGAGTTGATCAGTATCCAGGGCAAGTCGCAGTTCTTTCTCAACCTGCAAACGTTTGTTTGCCGCAATCCGCATGCTGCTGGAAAAGAAATCTGCCGTTCCACGCCCGGCTGCCTTGGCTTGATACATAGCCGTATCTGCATACTTCAGGACATCAAGAGACGTACTGTCTCCTTCGGGAAAGATAACAATCCCCGTACTCGCGCTACTGTGCAGTACGTTCCCCTTTATATTGTAGGGTGTTGCCAAAGAATGATTGATTTTTTCTATCACAAGCCTTGCGTAATCGGCCGCACCCTCCTTATCCGTTGCTACCTGCGGGAGAAGTACAACAAATTCGTCTCCACCCAGTCGGGCAACTGTATCTTCTTCACGTAGTGAGGAAGTTAAGCGGATAGCAATTGCCTTGAGTAATGCGTCACCCACGAGGTGACCAAGAGAATCATTGATGGTTTTGAAGTGATCCAGGTCAAGAAACAGCATGGCACCGAAATAGTTACCTTTCTTTGCACTTTCGATGGCATCCTCCAGCTTTTCGAGAATAAGCCTGCGGTTTGGCAGGTCAGTCAGGGTATCATGATAGGCCAGATGCTTGATGGTTGACTCGGCTTCTTTTCGAGCATTGATCTCTACCAGAGATTGTTCATGCTGCAACGAGGCAAGACAACTGGTGCGGAGCCGTTTCATGATCGGGCCGAGAGCGACACACAATTTCTGTTCGAATGGATGATTCTTACTTTCAAGCACGATAACCCCCACACCATCAAGCAGGAAAATATGTGAAAATAAATTGTTTTCATGAACAACCACCATCCCGGATTTGGACTCAATCTGATTGATGGTTAAATTTATTTTTGCACTTTGGTGAGGACGATATTCTATCGTTTCCGGAAGACTCAGAAAATGTGAAGCATAGCCCCCCAGACAAGCAGGATCATAAAAGCGTCCGGCTTCCCCGGTTTTCCACAAATAAAAGTGCGCGCCCGTCAGGTCAAGAGATTGTAGAGCAGTTTTCAGAAAATGTTCGATCATTGGCTTAAGTCGTAATTCCATACCGATCGACATGCCTAAATCATACTGAAGAGATTTCAAGCCTAGTGGATTACAAAACCATTTCATTTTATTAAACCTCATTTAATATTTGTATACGTCGTCTCGTCTCAATAAAACACATAACGACGCTCAGTCTATTTGTTAATTCACTGTTTCTTCTTTCAGTGCTGCACACTGTTGGCAACTAGCTCCGAAGTGAGCACTGGGGATTCCCCGGCTATCTGTTCATTCCCTTTGCAGATAACCTCTGTGATCGAAGCAGAAACAGGGTGTACGACAAACTCTGCATAATTTTCCAGGTTACTGCGCTGCGTTACCGGTACTTGGGAGCGGCAGTTATCTACCTGTGCAATCAACTCTTCGTGCTTCAGCTCCTCTTTAAAGCCTTCCCACCACGCGTATTTTGAAGAGTAATTATATTTGTCTGGTGCAGCACACCATGCATCGTACACAGCCAGTGAACCTCGTACTGATTTCAAATAGGCAGCCTTGTCATTTTCACTCAGCGGTATCATTGTGCTGGGTAGCGTATGGGAGGAAAACACCTTGAATTCCAGCCCTGCCTGTTTACAGTCTGAGCCCATTTTTACCACTTCATCGAAACTCATGGCCGGCGTGCTCAACGTGCTGCAAGCTTGCAGGGCAATGCTGCCTATCATGATTATTGATAATGTAAGATAATTCTTTTTCATCTTCCCGAACCTCTAGTTTTTGTTTAACAGTAAATGAATGATGTGATGCATCAATTCATTGCCCTTACAGAAACTTTAGTAGCTGATATCAAAAAGTGTTATGGGAAGGATTCACGAAAGTCATGCCCTGTCAGCATCAATGAGTATGAGATATTGCCATGTTAAATCTGGGAACTTTTCCCATAATGGCTGCTTATTTGGATACCGTCATGGGGCTTACTTCGTAACAGGGGCCTGGCCTGTTAGCGGGAATGATCGTACTCGGCAGAAGACTCAACATGAGCGACTACCGGTGGCCTGACAGCCGTAACTATCTCTACAGAATCACTGTCTGCTGAATGGGCGAGTTATAGAATTGATTAGAGGGACACTTGAGCTTGTTATGTGTTCACTGCTGTCCCGTTCGTTAACCTGATCTTATTTTGCTGTCGTTGTCGTAGTGTTTGGGATGCAGGGAACCCAATGGTGTTGCCATTCCGGTGCAGGCCGGAATCCAGCGGTTTCAACGACTTACTGGATACCGGGTCAAGCCCGGCATGACGATGTGGCGTTAACGGGACATTAGCAGTGTTATGTGTTGTTTCTTGAATTTGGGCAATGGTTATTGAGTATCTTTGTTTTTTGCTAATTTCCATTCGCCATTTTCTTTAACCATATTTACGACAATATCACCGTACACGTATGGGATGGGGACATCTCTTCCCATCTCTTTTAATCTTTTTTTAACAAATTTTGACAACTCTTCTTTACCCTCTAGGGTATCCGTTTCCATATAGGAAGCAGAGTAAAATATGGGCAATATTATACTTTGTGCAGGAATTTTTGTTTTCAATTCGAGAATAGCGGTATCCTCGAGAACAGCCTCTTTTATTAACTCATATTTGATAAATTGATCATAAACTTCCTTATACGGGGCTTTTTCATGGAAACTGACGTACTCATTTTCTTTGATTACACTTTTTCGCTCTTGCGATAAGTAGGTATAGGCCTTTTTATAATCTCCGATATTTAATGCGTCATAATAATTAAATATGATATCAGACGGATTATTAGAGGCGTAAGCCAGTCCTGAGACTGCGAGTATTATTAACAATGTAATCGTTTTTTTCATGGCTTATAACACTTGATCTTGCTAATCAGCGACATCATTTTTTACGTCGGTCGGACTCGCCTGGTTAGATGAGTATTGTATACTAGCAGGATCTACGGGTACGTATGCATTTTTCTGATATCTCAAGCTAAAGGAACCCCTGATCATATTGCATAAGATTGCCGTGCTTCGTTCGTAATGGTCACACAAAGCCAACAGCCTATCGCACCGGGGCATCACTTCCCGTTTTTTTACGGAAGTCATTGAGTTCATTCAACAACCAATCCTGTGTGCGAATTTCATTTTTATCCGGGCAACGTATCGTATAGTCCTTACCACTCATCGTACTTTTAGTTGCTGAGTATTCGACAAATGCTTCGGTGCTGGTAATGTCGTCTTTGAAATAATCGTATTTTTTCTGAATGTGTGAAACGGCCTCTTCGCCGCTGTGTTCTGAGCCATTACGAATGAGTAGGCAGCCTGACTGACGAACAAAGTCCAACAGGTGCGCCACTTCGGGTTTCTGTTCAGGGGGGACGTCGGCGGCTACGGCCTGAAAGAAAACGATGCTGAAAATAATAGATAGGCGCTTCATAATGGTTTACGGTATATGGTTTACGGTTTCGATTGTACCCTTTCCTCTTTAGGCTTTGTATTGTCGACAACTTCACAGTCTACAACTTGGCACTTGAAGCTACCCCACCATGGGTCCGTTAAACTGGATAAAAAATCCTGCCGGTACAGCGAAGATACCCTGGATGGTATTGCAGGTACGAATAAATCCACAGCTGCCATTGAACTTTGAACTGGGTTTCAGGGTAAACCCTGAGTAATATTACCGATCATCTGCTATGATCCACGAATTACGATGTATTTTGGATAATTTTCTGGAATTTTCACTGGGTTTTTGCTCACATCCGGTGCGCCCAGGATCCCCCTTTTTTATATTGGAGTCCTTACATGAAAGCTACTGTTCTGAAACGTGCAGGCGTTCTTATTGCCCTGTTCCTTCTTTTCTCTTCCAACGCCTGGTCGGCTGAGAATCTTAAACCTTATATGCAGGTTGTCAGCGATACCACAGATTTTAATGCCGCGGTTGCGTCAACAAAAAACAAGCTGCAGTCCGCTGGTTTCGATGTTGTCGGCGAATATTCACCCTATGAAAACGCCCAGGTCATCGTAGTCAGCAATGATGAACTTAAGGCCTCTGCAGCCAAATCTAAATTTGGTGGCTACGGCGCAGTCGTCAGGGTTTCGGTTACACAGAATGGGGATAAAATTGAAGTCACGTACAGCAACCCTGTTTACTGGGCAAGGGCCTATCGCCTGGGTGATGATCAGGCCGATGTTGCTGCAAAACTGACCGCCGCACTGGGTGACGCTAAAGCGTTTGGTTCAGAGAAAGGACTCACTGTAAAAAAACTGGGGAAATATCATTACATGGCATTTATGCCTTATTTTGACGATCCAGATAAACTTGGCGGTTTTGCTTCATATGCGGATGCACTGGCTAAAATCAACAGCAACCTGGAGGCCGGAAAAAATGGGATCAAAAAGGTCTACGAAGTTGATATTCCTGGGAAAGAGGAGTCTCTGATAGGTATTGCCATGACAGAAGGGGCCGCGGCTGATAAAAATATTATGGACAAGATCGATATTGAGGGTACCCGTCATACCGCTCACCTGCCGTACGAAATACTTGTCTCAGGAGATGAGGCCTATGCATTGTCTGCAAAATTCCGCATTGCTTTGTCCTTCCCTGACCTTTCTATGATGGGCAAGGGTTCATTCGTGGAAATCATGGATGCACCCCCTGCCATTAAAGAGCAGTTGTCTTCGCTAACAAAATAAGCCACCGGCACAGTATAGGCCGGCCAATGGCCGGCCTTTTTAACCTGTAAACCCACATTCAGCCATTCCCCTGCTGTGCATTCTGAATCGCAGCAATAATCTGTTTCAGCGACTGCTCTATCTCCGCCAGTTTATTTGCCGGCATAACGACTCGATCAGATATTTTCCTTACTTCCGTTCCATCAGCATTCTGTCCAAGCACCTTGTAGAAATCCATTTTTAAAACACCCTGGTAGATGGAAATCCCGGCAAGACCATCATGATAGGCGGTCGTAGCGGGCTCAATTATCTGGGTTTGTGCTTCTCCCTGATCTTCAGGTTGTGATACTTCCGCAGTACGGGTAGCGGGCTTCTTTTTAGCGGGGGATTTCTTTGTTGATTTTTTAGTGGTCATGGTTTGTTCCGGTTTAAGTTTCAGGTTTTAACACGGCTGTCCCGTTAACGCCACATCGTCATGCCGGGCTTGGCCCGGTATCCAGTAAGTCGTTGAAACCGCTGGATTGGATTCCGGCCTGCGCCGGAATGACAACACCATTGGGTTCCCTGCATCCCAAGCACTACGACAACGACAGCAAAATAAGATCAGGTTAACAGGACAGCAGTGAGGTTTTAATATTATCACCGTTTTTCTTTCATCTTTCATTTGATTTACCGCACCGGGGCGATACGCCTGTAATGGCCAATATGGGTGACATAATGCATATGGATTCTGGCCTGTGCCGTCGGCTTTTTAAGCACGCTGTATTGAAGCAAACTTGAGCCGACTGAAAACAGGTGCTTTTCCCTCTGTTAGATGCGAAAATTACACGCTAAGTGAAGATAAATCCCCGACAAAACTTCCCACTTGATGTCTATTATCAACAGCGCTCCGCGCTAGCTGATGTGGCGGCCGATCCCTATACTTTGGCCATCATCGATTTTGGCAACCGGTCACGGTTCTCTCATGATAAACGACTCATAATTGGCACACCGGCCCTGGCGGGAAGTCATCTGCTGGAAGTCTGGCGAACAGATGAGATCCCGGAAACGGGTGTTGTGGGTGAAATTCACTACCGTAAGACACCCTCGTTAATCTTTGGCCAGATCCTTATGGACAGCAATATTGGTCGTATCGAATCCATTACGCAAGATGCTTATCGGCAGATCAACCGGCTACAGCAGGAACTCGATTATCCACAGATGATACGGATCTGGAATTACCTGTCATGGATAAACCGGCATGATGACGGTATGGAGCGTTATCAGTCATTCTGCGTCGGTCGCCATCAGGCCATAGATACCTCACAAGGGTTTGAATCACACCTGCCTGCCGCGACGGCTGTCGGCACACGTGATGACAAGGTTCTGATCTACTTTATTGCTGCCCGCGAGGACGGCATACAGATTGAAAACCCTCTCCAGGTATCTGCCTTTGACTACCCTGCCCGTTATGCACCGAAAAGCCCTGCTTTTTCCCGTGCCATAGTCAAGCAATGGGGGGAATCAAAACACCTTTATATCTCTGGCACGGCCAGCATCCTCGGTCACGAGACTCGACACAAAGACAAGCTGCTGGAACAACTTGATGAATGCCTGAACAATATGGATGTACTTGTTGCTGAAGCACACGTCCAAACTGAGCTTGGCATCAATGATACCTCGCAGCTGACAGCCATTAAAATTTATCTGCTTCCTGGGGAGGATCTTGAGGCCGTCTTATCACATGTCAGAAAACGCCTGGGTGACGAGCTTGAAGTATTGGTGCTTTCTGCAGATATTTGCCGGAATGATTTATTGCTTGAGATTGAGGGCCTTTTTTCGGGGAAGAAATCACTGCTGTCCCGTTAACGCCACATCGTCATACCGGGCTTGACCCGGTATCCAGCAAGTCGTTGAACCCACTGGATTCCGGCCTGCGCCGGAATGACAACACCATTGGGTTCCCTGCATCCCAAATACTACGACAACGACAGCAAAATAAGATCAGGTTAACGGGACAGCAGTGGGAAGAAATAGGACATCTTTCACAAAAAGAAAAGAGGTTTAAGGGGAAAAGAAGAAAGACCCGGGGCTAAGGACTCGGGATTAAGGCGGCCTTCTTCTTCAGAAAGGCTAACTGCTGCGCACTGGTCCTTATCGTCACACATTGTGCATTACGATACAGGCGCTGGTATGTAACCGGCTGCTGCTGTTCCCCGCATTGTTGGTAACGGTAACCAATGATATAGCCATCGGGATGTGCCTTCATCCATTGCTGCTCGGTATGATCGTAAACCACAGCAAACGGTTTTTTCAGACGACCAAGAAAATGGTATTCACCGCGGTATTTGCCATTATGGGCAATGCTAACATTTTGTTTCTGCAGGCGGGCTATCTCTCCGGCTATGGGTTTTAGATCGTAACCCTGCGAGGCTGGGATAAAGAATATGATGTCTGCAGTCACGACCAGGAACACCGTCTGCAGGCTGATCATTCTTACCCTGTTTACCTGCGTGCCTCTAACAAAAATCTGACCCGCGAAAGCGACTATGGCAAATGGAATGGCTGCAAACAGGCTGATGCTGTAAATCCAGTACGGTGAGTCAGCGGGACCAAAAATAAATGGCAGGCTGCCGGCTATCGCGGCCACGACAAGATAAAGTATAGTCAGCGGCCACATCTCCCAACGACTGCCCTGCTCCTTTCTATCTGCCAGGAGACAGGCCATATAGAGTGCCGCTGCAGGCAACACCGGCAGCAGGTAATGAACCTTCTTACCGCTGATAAGGGTGAATAACAGCAGTACCGGGATTATCCAGGCGAGGCAAAAGCGCCTGCCATAATCGATTTTGCCTGTACGGTCTGCACCCTTGATTAGTGCCTTCCAGCTGCCACCCCAATAGGCCCAGGGAAACAGGATAAACGGCATGAAGGCTATGTAATACCACCACGGCAGGGCATCATTCGGTGCCTTCAGGGCACGCTGGATATTCTGTCCGAACAATAATGACTGTGCGTATTCTTCACCGCCTCTACCTGTCGCCGGGATCACCCAGGCAAGTATGATGGCAGCGGCTATGCCCAGGGCAACCAGGGCACCGATCAATACCTGCTTCCATGTCACCGTTGATGCAGGGATCCAGTATCGACCCAGCAGGATTAAAGGCAGGGTATGAACAAAAATAACCGGCCCTTTGCTCAGCATGCCGAGTCCCCAGGCAAGGCCAACCAGCAACCACCACTTATTGCCGTCGCCTGTGAAAGCGCGATAGATGCCGGTAATCGCCAGCAGAACGAAGAATGTCAGCATCATGTCGAACATGACTGTCGTGGAAAAAAAGGCCCATAGAGTAAAACCAAGCGCAATGAATGGAGCCATCAGGTAGGCATTGCTCTCAGGCCAGAGCTGGCGACCCAGACGCTGCACCAGTAACAGCGACCCAAAGGAAAAGAAGAAGGGTATCAGACGCGGCCACCATTCATTGACACCAAACAACCACCAGCCAAGGTGGATCAGCCAAAATAACAGCGGCGGCTTGTGTGAATAGGCCTCACCATTGAGGTAGGGCACCAGAAAATCACCCCGCAGCCACATCTCCCACGCTACCGTTGTGTAGCGCGTTTCATCGACCGGAATCAGCCCGCGAGTTGCGAGCGAAGCATAGACCAGCAGTGCCAGGTAGATGAGCAGCAGTAGTGTGTTGTTTCTGTTTTGTTGCATAGAATAGTTTACGGTTTACCGTTTACGGTTTTGATGTTACGTAAATCGTAACACGTAATCCGTAACACATAATGGACTAGCCCAGTGACGCCAACCACAGCCTCATCCGAAGACCCCAACCTGTAGTATAACCAACCTCAACATAACGAATATTTCCTTCTGTATCGATGATGTAGTTAGTCGGCAAACCTTTGACGTGATAGAGATCAGCCAGTTTGCCCAGACCGTCGACAAATACCGGGAAACTCAGACCACGTGCTTCCATCTCCTCGCGAATTCCCTGTTGTGAACCGGACTCTATCACCACGGTGATCACCGGCAGATCTTTTGCCAGATCGTCTATCGCAGCATCGTTGAGTTCACAGACCTTACAGCGGGTAGACCAAAAATGAATCAATGCGGGCTTTCCGCGCAAATCTTTCAGCTGGAAGGCTAAACCGTCCAGTAGCCTACCGCCAAATTCAGGGGCCGGCCCTGATTTGAGCATACCCTGGGTTAAGTAAACACGGATACTCAGAAAAACCACCAGGATAATCAGCACCTGAGTAATGTTGCGCATTAAGGTCTTTTTGCCGGGAGTCATGGGGGGAAAGATTAGTTTAAAGTTGAAAGGTTAAAGGGGAAAGGAACGTCAAAAGACTAAAGACAGAAAAAAAGAGCCGTGATTTTGATTTTCCTTTTCCCTT